>NC_017455.1:329894-659789 GCF_000165465.1 Halanaerobium praevalens DSM 2228 | reverse complement strand
ATTACTGCTTTTCAAAAATTTTATTTCTCATTTCAAAAACTAAACTATCAATTTAATTATATTTTTTATTTAAATCATAAATTAATTCTGACAAAGCTTCTGGATCATGTCTTAAATAACTATTCTTTTTTAAGAGATTGGCTTCTATAACTTTAAGCCCTAATTTTTTTAAACGTTTGTGATCTATTTTCACAGGATAAGCACCTTCTGCTTCATACTTTTTCCTTAATTGCTTAGTACCCTGACAATTATTAACTATAATATAATCAAAAACACCTTGACCACAATGATCAATTATCGCTTGAGCATGGTCAGCTGCTGTATAATTATCAGTCTCACCAGGCTGAGTCATTACATTACATATATATAATTTTAAGGCCTTTGTTTTCTTTATTTCTTGACTAATACCTTTAACTAATAAATTAGGTAAAATACTTGTATAAAGACTGCCCGGTCCAATCACAATTACATCTGCATTTTGAATAGATTCTTTTACCTCAGGAGTAGTACTAGCATTTTCAGGATATAAAAAAACATTATTTATCTGCTTATCAAAAATTGGAATAGCAGATTCACCCATTATTTTTTTTTGATCATGATAAATTGCTCCCAATTTTATATCTTCATTTGTAGCTGGTAAAACTTTACCTTTAATTGCTAGAACTTTACTAGAAGCTCTTATTGCTTCCTCAAAATCACCTAATACTTCAGTCATTGCAGCAATATATAAATTACCAAAACTATGTCCTTCTAAACCACCTTCTGCCTGAAAACGATGCTGAAATAATTCTTCCATTAAAGGTTCGCGATCAGCTAAAGCAACTAAACAGTTTCGGATATCACCTGGAGGTAAAATTCCCATTTCAGCTCTTAATCTACCAGAACTACCACCATCATCAGCAACTGTGACGACTGCTGTCAAATTATCACTCTTTTTCTTTAAACCTCTTAATAAATTAGAAAGCCCAGTCCCCCCACCAAAAGCAACAATTTCTGGCCCCTTATTTGTTTTTCTATTTTGATAGAGTAAATCTAAAATTTCTCCATTAGGGGTTATATGAGTATTTAGTTCTGATCTTATTTTTACTAAAGAATAATAAGTTAAAGAAATTCCACTAATTAACATCAGTAAAGCAGTTAATTTTAAAATAAATTTGGCATTTGCACCAAATAAGTCATTTAACATTATTAATAAACTATTTGTAATATAAACACTAAGATCAAAACCAAATAAAGGGGTAATACCTAAACTAATTAATATAAAAGCAAAAATGATTACTAAAAACCATCTTTTTACTCCCAAGCCTGGAAAAAACCATTTGGGCAGGTTCATAATTACACTTCCTTTTAGATAGTTAAAAAATTAAAATTTAAATAAATATCAAAAAATTATTTATCTAAATCACGATGTTCAATGCTAATTTTAAAATCTTTTTCTGCTAAAAATTCTTTTAATTTATTAACTGTAGTCACTGAGCGGTGCTTACCACCAGTACATCCAATTGCTATCGATAAATGGCTTTTACCTTCTTTTTCATATTCTGGCAGTAAAAAATCGATTAAATCAAAAAACTTATGATAAAATTTATTAGTCACTGGCCATTTTAAAACATAATCTTGAACCTCGATTTGATTACCAGTTTTTTCTTTTAAAGAGTCTACATAATAAGGATTTGGCAAAAACCGAACATCCATTACTAAATCAGCATCTCTTGGAATTCCATATTTAAAGCCAAAAGAAATTAGACTCAAATGTAATAAGTCCTTTTTTTGTCCACTAAAAAATAATTGATTTAATTCTGCTTTTAATTCATCTATCTTTAATTCACCCGTATCAATTATTTTTGTTGCCCTACCTCTTAATTCTTCTAATAATTTTCTTTCCCGTTCAATTGAATCTAAGACTCTTCCTTCTTCATCTAGAGGATGTCTTCTTCTACTTTCTTTATACCTTCGGATTAAAACATCATCTGAAGCTTCTAAAAAAAGAATATTATAATTTAAATTCATTTTCTCTATTTTAGCTAGCTCTTGAAAAAGTTCATTAAAAAATTCTCTACCTCTAATATCACTAACAAGAGCTATTTTATTTAAATCAGACTGTAAACACAATTTAGCAAATTTCGAAATTAAAGCTGGAGGCAAATTATCAACACAAAAATAACCTCGATCTTCGAAATGATTTAAGGCCAATGATTTTCCAGCCCCTGACATACCAGTAATAAGCAAAAAATCCATTCTAAATTATTCTCCTTCCTAACAAATAAAAACTTTTATTGAATTATCAATCATTATAAGCTAAAAAATATTTTTCAGGTGCTCTCATAATATTTAAAAATGTCAGTTTAGATGTTTTAACTGGCTTTTTACCATAAAAAACCTTAGGATTATTTTCTAATTTTTCCAAAGTAGCTAATCCTAAAGAATTATTAACTGCAAAAAATTTTTTATAACCATTTAATTCAGAGGGTAAGGCTTGATAATATTTTTTTAAAGCTGGGATATGTTCTTTTAAATCCTTTAACATCACTGATAAAGCAGCCATTGACTTCTCTTTTTGCTGAGGTTCAATTAAATCTTTAGCTGTAACATCTAAATCTTTTAAAGGCCAAAAATTTTTATTTCTATTTTCTAAATCTTCTCTAATATCTCTAATCAAATTTACTTTTTGTAAAAATAAACCTGCCTCATTAAAATTTTCTTTTAATAGTTTTTTTTGTTCACCTTTAATTTCAAATTTATAAATAATCGTTTCAGTTAAAAATCCTCCAACTGTACCTGCTACATAATAACAATATTCATCTAAATCCGCAAAAGTATTAACTTCCTTATTTAAAAATTTCTGCATTCCCTGATTCATTTCTTCTAACCATTTATGAGAAATCTTTTGAATTTGATCATCAAAACTTTGATAAACCTGATAAATCAAATCAATATTTCTAGTTAATTTTTCTAAATCAGCTTTTTCAATCAAACTACTATTTTCTTTAATTAACTTAAAGTCTTGATTTCGATTATAATCTTCAGTAGAAAAAATCCTGCTAACTCGATCCATCAGATCCTGTTGTAATTTGAAATTTGGAGGCTGAATCTCATCTTCAAAATTATCTAAAATTCTATCCTGTAAATAAGTCAATAAAACTTCATCCTGTATTTCTTTATCAAGCATCGGAATAGTTAAAGCAAAACTTCTAGAGACTTTTTTTAATATTTTTCTAGCAAATTTCATTGACTCGGTTGACATTTTTCCACCTCATTAACTTAATTAAATTAATTTTTATTTTTATTTTCATATTTAAATTTATAAATTATGATATAGATAGCTACTAGATAAAACAAAAGGATAATTATAGATAACTTGTTCACAGGCATCAAATAATCTACTAATGTTGGCTGAGGTTTAGACACTTGAGCAGAAACTCTTAAATAAGGAACTTCTGGCATTTCACCTTTTAGTACTTCTTTTTGACTTTGAGCCCGTGGAACTAAAATATCGAGTACTCTTGGAGCTTGGTCAATTTTTGTTTGATTTTTAGAATAAATTTTCCAATAATCTTTATTTTTAGATAAAGATCTAAAATGATCATAACCAAAAGGATCAAAACTACCAACTAAAACTACTATTTTGCTATTTTTTAAGGACCCTAAATCTTTTTTTGCTAAACTTAAATAAATACTATTTCCTTTTTTAATCAAATTCATATTTTCAATTTTATTCGGATTTGCAAATGATAAGTCATTAATATTTAAAATATTCTCTTTTTTACTATCAGGATTAAAAACTCGAACCCACCAACCGCTAATTTTAATAAATTTATTCCAATAAAAATCCTGACTAAAACTAATATTTGCTCCCTTATGAAAAAGTTTATTACTCCCCTTAGCTTGATTATCAAGATAAATTTCTATTAAAGGCAAAGAAAAACCATATTTTGCTCCCCAAGGGTCCGTTAATTTAACAAAATCAAAACAAAATTGATATTCTTTCTCTTTTTCTAAAATAGTTAATGACTTTAGATCAAACAAATTACCTTGATTTTGAAAAATATGATTTCGAGGATAATAATAATTTCCAGGTCCATAATCATCTCCTATACCATCTAAATGATTAAATACCACTCTAGCTTCTTTAGCATTTACAGTAATAGGTAAGATAAAAAGACAAAGCATAAATAAAATTAAAAATTTAGTTTTTTTATTTTTTATTTTTTTAAAGTCCATTTGCACACACCTACTATAAATACTATTTTTAACGCTGATTTATATTTTCTGTAAAATCAACTGCTGCATTATAACCCATTGTTTTCATTCTATAATTCATAGCTGCAACTTCTAAAACTAAAGCTAAATTTCGGCCAGGTTTAACTGGAATTGTGATCGCATCAATTTTAAGCCCCATAATTTCAGCCTTATTATTATCAAGACCAAGTCTTTCATATTCTTTACCTTCTTGCCATTTTTCTAATTTAACAGTTAAATTAATGGGTGAATCATGTTTTACAGCACCTGCACCAAATAATGTTTTGACATTAATTATTCCAATCCCACGCATTTCTAAAAAATAACGAGCATTAGCAGGAGCAGTTCCAGTTAAACTAAGCTCTCCTACTTTCTTAATTTCTATTATATCATCAGCTACTAAACGATGTCCTCTTTTAACAAGTTCTATTGCTGTCTCACTCTTACCGATACCACTTTGACCTCTAATTAAAACTCCAATTCCATAAATATCTACTAAAACACCATGAATAACTTTGATAGGAGCTAATTTTTCTTCTAAATAATTTAAAAGCATACTACTAAATCTAGTAGTAGAAATATTTGTGGATAACAATGGAATTCCTTTTTGTTCAGCCCGCTCTAATAAGTAGCTAGGTATTTTTTCACCTCTAGCAACTATAATTGTTATCGGATTATATTCTACATATTCATCAATTCTATCTTTTAATAAATCATTTTCTAAAGATCTTAAAAAAGAAAGTTCTGTTCTACCTAATAAATTAACCCTTTCAGGGGCAAAATGTTTCCAAAATCCAGCTAATTCAATCCCGGGTCTTTTAATATCACTAACCCTAATCTCTCTTTTAATACCCGAACGCCCAGCTTGAATTTCTAAATCAAATCGATTAAAAACATCAAGTACTAAAACTTTATCTTCTTTAATCATTTTTGATCAACCTAGCTTCCATTGCTACTGCAATAGCACCCATTAAGCCAATATCTGATCCTAATTCTGCCTCTTTTACTGTAACTAGTTCTAAAGAGCCCGCTAAAGCAAATTCTTTCATAGTAGCTAAAGCCTTATCTAAAAATAGGTCAGAAGCTTTCATTACTCCTCCACCTAAAATTATCATTTCAGTATTAAAAATATTAATTACATTAGCTAAACCTAGACCTAAATAATAACCTGCATTTTGAAAAATATCTTTAGCAACTTGGTCACCTTGATAAGCAGCTTGAGCACAAATGACAGCATCAATATCTGAAATAATATTATCAGCTAAATCTAATATTTTTTTACTTTTTCCTGCTGCTGCTGCTTCTCTAGCTCTTTTGGCAATAGAAGTACCTGCTGCAAAAGCTTCTAAACAACCATGATTTCCACAACCACATAAAGGACCATTAGGATCAATAATAGTATGACCTAATTCACAGGCATTATCATTAACTCCAGTAAATAATTTTTTATTAATAATAGCTCCTCCGCCAACTCCAGTTGAAATTGTAAGATAAACTAAATTATCAACATCTTTACCAGCTCCAAACCATTTTTCACCTAAAGCAGCTGCATTTGCGTCATTTTTAAGTAAAGTTTTAATTCCTAAAGCAGATTCAATTTTTTTTACTAAAGGTACATTTTTCCAAGGCAAATTAGAATTTTCAATTATAATTCCCTTTTGAGCATCCAAAGGGCCAGGACTACCAATTCCCAAGGCTCTAATTTGATTTTTATTAACATTTGCCTTATTTAAAACATCTTTTATAGTCTTAATCATATTCTTTATTATTTTATCTTCACCAAGCTCAGCTTCAGTATCTCTTCTTGATCTTGTTATAATCTTTCCTTTATCATCTGCTAGACCAGTTAGGATTTTAGTTCCTCCTAAATCAAGTCCTAAATAATATTCTTGCATAATATTCTCCCTTCACAACAAATTGAAAAAATAATTTAATATTTCCCCAGCATTGTTTTAGTTCCCTGCAGCATTAATAAACCAATAATTCCAATAAATCCAAGTGGAAGTCCTATTCCAATTATAGTTAAAACAATTATTAATAAGAAAATTGCTAAAAACCAAATTAAAGAAAATATTATATTATCTAAACTAAGTACTAAGGCATTTTTGCAAATTTCTTTTAGATTTCTATTTTGTTGAATAACTAAAAGACTCCAGATATAAGCTTGATAAACAGAAAAATAAATAATTAAATAAGCAAATAAAAAAGCAAAAGCTAGAAGCCAAATATTTGCTTGACCTTTGATTAGAAAAAATCTTAAATCTACTATAAAAATTATATACAAAGTAATAGAAACAATAAATATAAAAAAGCCACGTCCAAAATTAGCTTTTAAAAAAACTAAAAGTGACTTAAAAGAAGTACTTCCTTTAGTTAAAATTTGATTACCAGCATAAAGAAAAGTCAAAAAAATAGGTCCTAAAAATAATAATGGTAATAATAAAAGAAAATACCAACCACTATTTAGACCAATAAAGATCAGAAATAAAAGACTTGCACTAATAATAAACCAAATTATACTTAATAAAGCTAATTTAAATAAATCTTCATAAAATCTTTTGAAAGTGAATTTTAAAACCGAAAATATTTCCAAGCAAGCACCTCCAAGCAGAGTCTAAAAAAGACACAACTTTTAATTAATTATAACATAAATAATTAAAAAATGCATAATTCACAATAGCTAGAACCAAAATAAATTTAATTAAGCTCTAAATCAAGTTTAAATTCTTTTTTTAAATACCTAGCTATACCTAAATTACTGTTATTAAGAGCAATATCATCTGCTTTAGCCTTTAGTTCTGGATGAGCATTTTGCATAGCAACTCCACGGCCTGCCCATTCTATCATTTTTAAATCATTTAAGCCATCACCAAAAGCCATTATTTCTTTTTGCTTGATCCCAAATCTTTGAGCTATTTTTTTTAATGGAACTGCTTTTGACATTCCTTTTTTAGTAATCTCAATAAAAGAAGGATAAGAAGAAGCTAATTCAATTTCACCATTAAAATTTTGCTTTAAAAAATTATTTATTTCAATTTGTTTTGCTTCATCTTCTTCAATAATTAACATTTTGGTAGGTTCTTCTTCTAAAAAGTCATTTAAACTGCCCACAGAGTTAGGTGCAATTCCAGAAATTTTAGTATATTTTTCAGTAATCTCATTTTCATGGCGAACATAAAGAGTATCATTAATATATAATTGGAGATGATAATTATTTTCTTCAACCATCTTTGTAATTTTTTTAGCTATTTTGAAAGGAATTGGAGCATGAAAAATAGATTCCTGATTTTCAGGATTAACAACTAAAGCTCCATTATAAGTGATAGCTGGTTCTTTTATTTCTAACTTTTCAATATGAGGCTGAGCTGAACAATACATTCTTCCAGTTGCAATCATTGTCTTAATACCTTTTTTTCTCAGCAACTTGATAGCTGCAATAGTTTTAGAGTCAAGTTGATGTTCATCATTTAATAAAGTTCCATCTAAATCAAAAACGATCATTTTAGTTTTCATTTTTACCACCTTTATTTTCTTATAATCTTATATTTTAAAAAATGGCCGGGTTTCCCCGACCTAGTTTACTATTGTTATCATTAATTTTTGAACTTAGCTGAAAAAGCATATACTTCTTTTTTCAAAGATTTTAATTTTTCTTCTTGCTCAATATTTTTTAAAGCGTCAAAAATAAATTTAGCTATTTTTTCCATATCTTTTTCTTTCATACCTTGGGTTGTAATTGCTGGTGTTCCAATTCTAATTCCACTTGTAACAAAAGGACTTTTAGTTTCAAATGGAATAGTATTTTTATTAACTGTAATACCAATTTTATCTAAAACTGTCTCTGCTTCTTTTCCAGTTAACTCAAGATTATTTAAATCTACTAACATTAAATGATTATCTGTACCACCAGATACAAGACGCAAACCATAATTTTTTAATGCTTGTGCTAAAGCACGAGCATTATCAATTATTTGTTGTTGATAATTATTGAATTCTGGAGTTAAAGCTTCTTTAAAAGCAACTGCTTTAGCTGCAATAATATGCATTAACGGTCCTCCCTGTAGACCTGGGAAAATAGCTTTATCTATTGCTTTAGCATATTCCTGTTTACAGAGAATCATTCCACCTCTAGTCCCTCTTAAGGTTTTATGAGTGGTTGTTGTCACAAAATCAGCAACTTCTACTGGATTAGGATGGAGACCAGCAGCTACTAATCCTGCGATATGAGCCATATCTACCATTAATTTAGCTCCAACTGAATCAGCAATTTGTTTAAATCTTTTAAAATTAATTACTCTTGGATAAGCACTTGCTCCTGCAACTATCAATTCTGGTTGATATTCATCTGCTAGAGCCTGTACTTGATCATAATCAATAATTTCTTTTTCTTTTGTAACTCCATAATGAACAAAATTATAATAACTACCTGACATATTAACTGGACTACCATGAGTTAAATGACCCCCATGAGTTAAGTCCATTGCTAAAATTGTATCACCTTTTTCAACTTGAGAAAAATAAACTGCCTGATTAGCCTGAGAACCAGAATGTGGCTGGACATTTGCATGTTCAGCTTTAAATAACTTTTTAGCTCTTGCTATAGCCAATTCTTCAGCTTGATCAATAACCTCACAGCCACCATAATATCTTTTATGAGGATAACCTTCAGCATATTTATTAGTTAAAACTGAACCAGCCGCTTCCATTACAGCAGAACTAACAAAGTTTTCTGAGGCAATCAATTCAATATTCTGAGCCTGTCTTTTTTCTTCTTCTGCAATAATAGCTGCTATTTCCGGATCAACTTTTTTTAATTCTGGCATTTAAAGCTCATCTCCTTAATTTGATAATTATTAATTTAATTTTTTAGTTACCTATGTATATTATTATTTCGCTAAAACTACTTTTAATCCTGCTTAATTACTCTCTTCTTTAAAGAAAAATGATTTAAATATGAAAAAGACCGGAGAAAAATCTCCGGTTGTAAAAATTTATAAACTTATGCTTGGCTAATAGCATCTACTGGACAAACTGATACACAAGCTGCACAATCAATACAGTCATCAGCTGCTATTTCATACTGAGTATCACCTTCACTAATACATTCTACAGGACATTCAGGTGCACAAGCACCACAAAGAATACAGTCATCTGAAATTACATGAGCCATTTATTATTCACCTCCTGCTATTCAGCTTTTAAAGTTACTTATAAAAAGTTCACAAAACTATTATAACTAGCTAAAACTAAATTGTCAACTACTTTACAATTTATTATTTAGATTAATTAATATTTTTTACTAATTGTGATTCTTTAAGTTGGAATTTCTCTTTTAAAGTCAAAATTCCAACTTAAAGAGAATTTAATTATATTTATTCATTTAATTAAAAACTATATTTTAAAGCAAATGAAGAATAATCATTATCTTCAAATCTTCCTAACTGAGTATCAGAATCTCCTCTAAAGATCTTATGAGCAAAAGTTAAAACTAAATCCTGCTTTAACTCATAATCTACTGCTGCTTTTAAACTATAATCATGATCTTTTAAATTATAAACCCAGGTTAATTCTGGAATTATTTTTTCATTTTGATAGCTGTCTTCTAATTTTAAAATAGCCCTATTAGTAGTATAATCTCCATCTTGATTATACTGAAGATCTATATTCTTACCAGAACTTATATTATCTTCAATCTGATCATCATCTAATATTTTTTCTCCAGTAAACTGCAGATTTAAATTAAGATTACTAATTGGAAGATCACGATCTCCTCCAATTACCCAGGCTATTTTATTATTTCTAATAGTTGGGTCATCACCAGCAGTATCATCTGTTCTATAATAGGCTAGCTCTAAACGACTGTTAATATCAGCAATTACTCTAGCCATTTCAAAACCAAAAATATCTACCTCATCATAATGCAAGTCAGCAGCTTTTAAACTAGAATTAAAAAGACTTTTATCAAGGCTTCCTTTTATTAAACTGCTTTTAAGTTTTTGAAATGCTTTTTTATCATAACTAGGAGTTCTCAAATAACCGTGATAATAACTAAAACCATAATCTGTTCCACCCCGGCTATCTGTAAACCTTAAACCAAATTGATTATCCTCATCTGGAATTGAATCTTCTATATCCTCAAAAACCTGTGTCTCTGTTTTGCCAGTTTTATTAGCAACTTCTTTTAAAGTAAACTGGCCTGCAAAAGGATTAATAACCCAATTGCCTAAAGGACTATCTGGATCATTTGCAAAACGATGAGGGGTAAAATTAGGTGTATAAATAAATTCTAAATTTGCATTACCACCTCTAAAAAAGCGATCAATTTTAATCATTTCTTCTCCAATTTGACGCTCTTTATATTCAGGGTTAATAAAGTCACTTAAATCTTCTGCATTAATATTATCTAAAACATGGACTTTATCTCCTTTACCCCAGATTACTATATTTTTACCAATAGTAACATTATATTTTGTACCATAATGTTTATAGTAGACTTCATTAAAATCAATTTCTTCTACAGCTCCCACCTGATAATCCATCTGAACTGTAAATTCATTTTCTAGACCTGGATAAACAAATTCTAAATCACCTTTAAGATTTTCTTCTAAATCACCATCATCACTAAATAATCTAAATTCAGGTGAAATTTCTCCACTTATCTCTAAACTCTCATCTTTAGTTTCCGTTGTATAAAAGCCACCACCTTCGAAAGCGGCTGCTGGAATAACTAAAGCAAAGAGTACAAATACTGCAAAAGCAATAACCATTGACACTTTAATCTCTTTCCGCATCTAAAAACCCTCCCCCGGGTAAATTTCTATTTTATCTACCTGTTTTTAAGAACTGCTGGGTAAATCTTCTATCATTAACATCCATATTATACTCTAGAAGATAATTATTATTTCTCTGTTTAACATATAGATTAGTTTTATGGCCACTATCTAAATCTTCCATTACAGTTGCAAAAACAGTCCAAATACCATCTACTTTTTTAATTTCACTTTCAACTCTCATTTCTTTATAAAGCTCTTTACTATCTTTATCATACATTTCAACTTTTACTGGAATATAATGTTCTTTAGTTATCCAACTAATAGTTTTAGCATACTGTTCCTCTGCTGGATCTTTAGGAAGTGCTTCAACTACATAAGTCTGATGACCATTATATTCTTCTTCTTTTAATAATTCATACTCAAAATCATCAATTTCTCTAGATTTCATATCATCATAGGTAAAATCAGATCCCATAAATGAATCTCCACCTTGACCACCAGAAATTCTACGAACTCGACCTAAATCAGGTAAATAAATCCACTGATCATCATCTTCACCATCATTTTCTTTCTGTAAAAATCTTGTATTCTTAATGGAAGAAGGCTCGTGAAAAACCATAATAGTATTGTCTAGATCTCGCTCAAAATCAACTTTTTGGGACCAAACTTCTAAAACTCTTGGTCTAACATCACCACTAGCATCAATTAAATCCATTCCCATTAAAGCATGTCTACTTTCACCAGTATCTCGTTCATCAACTTTTTCCATAACCTCACGTCCATCAACTGCAGCTGCTGCCATAGTTAAACTACTAACAATAAACAAAGCTATTAAACAAATTGAAATTATTTTTATTTTATTCTTCATTATAATTTTCCTCCTAATGTATTATTTTAATATTCTTTACTAATAAACTTCGGCTTAAACATATTTAATAATAACGGCAAAATTGTTAAAGAAGCTACTGAAGATGTAAACATTGTTACCGCAATTAAGAAACCAAGGTAAATCAAAGGATAAAAATTAGAAAATAAGAGTACCAAAAAGCCTGCTGCTACAGAAATAGCATTAAATATTATGGCCTTTCCTGTACTAGTTAAGGTTCTTTGAGTTACTAAATAAAGATCATCCTCTTTGAGCCTTTCTTGATGGTATGAATGGAGAAAATGAATTGTATAATCAACTCCAATACCAATTGCAATCGAAGCCACCATTGCAGTTCCAACATCTAGTTTTATTCCCAAATGACCCATTAAACCAAAATTAATAATTAAAGCAAAAGCCAAAGGAATAATTCCATAAAAACCAGCAATAACAGATCTAAAAGAAAGAGCAACAATTAAAAAGACTATTAGAAAAGAAATCATTATACTTTTTTCTTGACTACTAACTATTAAATTATTAGCTTCTAAAGCCATAGTTGCATTTCCTGCTACAGTCAAATTATACTTTTCTGGAAAATCACTGGTATAATCATAGATTTCTGCTCTAACTTTTTTTGCAACTAGATTACTAGGATCATTTAGCTGTAATAGCATTTGACCTTTATCTGGTTCTAATTGATCATTAATTAAATCATCAACACTACCAGAATATAAAAGTAGATATTGAGAAATTAAATTTTGCAAGTTTTGTTGAGAAGCTGCCCCATATTTATCTAAATCAGCTGGTATTTCATAATAAGCAGCTGCTTTATAATTCATCTCTTTTTCTAGTAAATCAATTAGTTCTCTGGCATCAATATCTTTTCTATCTGCTCTAGCAAAGGCAGAATTTAAAAGCTGAATAAATTGATATTCTGAAATATTTTTTTGCTTATCTGGCCCTTTTAAAATTTCCCTTTCTGAACTAGATTCAGTCTCTGATTCACTTTCACCTTGATAAAAACTGGAGCCTTCTGTATCTTTTTCAGACTCAGAATCACTATAAAAGCTGGAACTAGACATTTCACTTTCCTGATTCTCATCAGCCTGATAAAAACTTGAACTAGTAGCCTGACTTTCGTCTGCATAAAAACTTGAACTTGCTGCTTCACTTTTACTTAACTGTTCAGTTCCAGCTGCAGTTTGATCAGAAGCACTTTCAATTTCTTCTTCTGGATAATTCATCACCTGATTCATTCGCTTAATATAATCAGTAATAGAAGAAGCCTTACCTACTTCTTTAAAATTAGTAAGTAAATGTTTTTGTAATCCATCCATGTCTTTTAAAATTTCAGGATTATTTAAATCACCACTCTCTTTACCTTCTATCATGACCCGCATAATATTAGTTCCGGCAAAATTTTCATTAATAAAATTATCTGCCTGTCTAATTTGAGTATCTTCTTTAAACATTTCAATTAAAGGAGTATCAACAACAATATCCTCAAAACCAAGTAAAGAACCACTTAAAATTAAAACTGCAATAATAATAATACTAATTCTTCGCTTTGAATAAAATGAATGTAATTTTTCTAAAACAGATTCAAATTCTGGAGTATCAGTATTTTTAGTTTTAAAATCATCTTTATAATTTGCAATTATAATTAATAATGATGGAATCAAAAATAAAGCAACTATAAAAGCAGCAGCAATACCAAAAGCTGTAAAAATACCAAAACTTTTAATTGGTACAATTTCACTTGAGGCCAAAGAACCAAAACCAGCTACTGTAGTTAGAGCGGCTAAAAAGACAGCTTTTCCCATTTTATTTACTGTTTTAATCACTAAATTTTGCTGTTCAGCAACTGTAATCTCACCTTGATATTCATTTAAATAATCATAATAATGACTCAGAATATGAATACCATAGGCACTACCAACCGCTATTAATAAAACGGGAATTACCGTTGAAACTAGAGTCAGATTAATACCCAAAAAGGCCATTAAACCAATTGCCCAAATACTACTGACTAAAACGGTCATTAAAATTAAAACAACAGCTAAAGCTCTTTTGAAAAATAAATATAAAACTAAAATTAATACTGCTATAATAAAGGGGATTAAATATTTAATATCCTCTACCATACTACTGCCCATCAAAACATTAACAGCAGTGGCTCCGGCTAAATGAATTTCGGTATTATTATTTTTATAATTATTAGTTACATCTTTGATCTGATAATATGCTTTTTCTTTATCTGCATTAGTTAAACCATCATTTAAAGAAATTAAAACCTGAGTTGATTTAAAATCTTTAGCATATAAATTATCTGAGTAAAGATCCCAACTTAAGACTTTATTTTTTACCTTTCTGCCTTCTGCTTCAGTCTGAGGTAAGTCTTCTACTAAATCTTCAACAACCATCCCTTCAGCACTACCTTTGATATAGTCAACTCCAGTTAAAGAAGTAACTTCATCAACATCTTTTAAATTTTCTAATTCAGAACTTAATTTAGATATAGTTTCTAAGTTAGCAGGAGTAAAAATATCTCCCTTTTTAAACTTAAGTGCTGTGACTATGCTATCACTTTCACCAAATATATCATCTAATTGATTATTGCTTATTTTAGTTGGATGAGTATCTGGCAAAAAGACCTCAATATCATTATTTATTTCTATTTTTGGTAATTGAAAAAGAAAAAATAAAGTTATTAAAGAAATTATAATTACTATTAATTTATTATGTTTTAATATTTTTTTCATTCCTAGTCCTCCTATTGCTCTCAAAATAACTTTGTTATTTATTGTCTGTTTTTAACAATCTTATACATTTTTTTTAGGGTGTTTAAAACTCTTTGAGCCTCTTCTTCTCCAATCTGATCCGTAAAAATCTGAAACCAACTTTGATAAATATCTATTACTTTATCTTTAATTGATTTTGCCTTGGAACTTAAATAAATCAAATTAACTCGCCCATCTAAAGGAGATTTATTTTTTATAAGATAATCTTTTTCAATTAAAGAATAAATAGCTCTTGAAATAGTAGCTTTATCAACTGCTAAATTTTTCTTTAACTTATTTTGACTAATACCATCACCATCTTTATATAAATAAACCAACAAATTAGCTTCACTATGATTTAAATTATAATCAACCAGCAAACTATCTACAAATTGATCATGATCTTTATATAATTTAGCTATCCATTTTCCAATTGGAGCATCAATTTTCATAATTACACCTCATTTTTACTTGTACTCTAACTTTATAAAATTATAACAAAAAATAGTTGAGAGTGCAACTTATTTTGTAAAAAAATATTTATTGTTTTAAATAAAAAAACAAAATGGCCTCCCAATCTATAAGGGGAGGCCCATATAATTTTTTAACTAAAGAACTTCATTTTCAACTCCCTGGACTTCAACATCCAGTGCGAAATTAACTATACTAAAAACCATTACAGAAGTAATTGTATTAACTACTGCTGCTGGAATTACAACTGTAGAAAATAAAACTACAAATGGCCCAGGTAAACCAACTAAAAGCGAAGCAGTAGCGAGAAAAATTGACCCACTTAACATTGTACCCAAGACAGTAATAATTCCGGTAGCTAATTTAGCTGAAGGTAGTTTTGTAATAACAGGAATCAAAGGATAAATAATTATAAAAGTAAATATCTTATCTACTATATTTGCAACCTGTCCTCCTGGAAATCCTGTTGTTAGAGCAGTAAAAATACCAGTAGAAATAGCTACTAAAAAGCCCAATTTAAAGTCATGTTTAACTATTAATAAGATAAACATCATCGCTAAAGCAAAATCAGGCTTCATCCCCATCACAATTGGAGGAAAAAAAGCATGTAAAATAAATCCTACCGCTACCAACAAAGCTGCCTGTGCTAAATCTTTTGTACTAATTCTCATCTCAACTCATCTCTCCTTTTTAATTTTTACTATCTCTCATCTCAACTAATTTTTAAGCTAATCTCTATTAGCTTTTCTAATTATTAATAATTATACAGCAGAATAAAGCAGTTGTCAAAGTATAAAGCAGATTAAATTAGATTTTAACTTTCTTTTAGTTGTTGTACTAAAGCTTGATTTAATTCTGCTAAAACTCCCTGCTGACCTGCCATTTGACTATATTCTTTATATAACATATCAGAAAATACATCTTCGGCATAACCACCATCAACCATCTTATCATCTGCCAAAGTTTTTTTCATAGAAGCAAACATTTTTTCTATAAAGATTGAACTAAATTCTTCAGCTACTTTTTCTAATTTTTCTTCTGAATTTGAATTTTTTTGCAGTTTGGCTTGAGCTGCTAAATCTTTTTGATTATTTAATTGATATTGAGCCATTTGATGATAATTATTATTAATTTTCAAAATTAAACACCTTCTTTTTTAACTAGTTTTCCAAATTAAAGCTATTCAATAATTAAGTCGGCATGTAAGGCACCAGCAGCATCAATTTTTTGAATAATTGAGATAATATCTCTGGGAGTTGCACCAATAGCATTTAAGGCTGTTACTAAATCTTCTATTGTATTTTCTTGACTTACTATTAACATATTACCTTCCTGACCCTCATCAACCTCAATCTGAACATCTTCAGTTGTTGTTGTTTCTCCTTCACTCAAAGGATTTGGCTGAGAAACATTTTCTTGAGTAGAAATACTAACAGATAAATTACCATGAGCAACTGCTACAGTTGAAATATGAACATTATGACTAAAGACTACAGTACCAGTTCTTTCATCAATTACAACCCTAGCTTTTAAAGCTGGTCTTACTTTTAAACTATTAACTTCTGCTATAAAATCAACCATATCATAACTGAAATTATCAGGTTTAGAAATATTAACAGTTGAATTATTTAAAGCTTTAGCAGTTCCAGTTCCAAAACTATTATTGATTTTAGAAGCTATTTGACTTGCAGTTTTATAACTAGGATTTGTTAAAACATAAGTTAAATTTTTGGCATCTAAATGAGAGCTAATTTCTCTTTCTACTAAAGCACCATTGGGAATTTTACCAACTGTAGGATGGTTTTGTTGTTGAGAATTACCTCCTCCTCCAGCACTATAGCCCCCAACAGAAAGTGGACCCTGAGCTGAGGCATAAACTTTACCATTTGGAGCTTGGAGTGGAGTTAAAAGTAAAGTTCCTCCTTGTAAACTATCAGCATCTCCAATTGAACTAACAGTTATATTTAATTCATCACCATTATGTGCTACAGAAGGTAATTCTGCAGTTACCATTACTGCAGCAATATTTTGACTTGCAACTTGATTATCAGTTACATTTACTCCAAAATTTTGTAACATATTTGCAACACTTTGAACTGTTGCCTGGCTCCGATTAGAATCACCACTACCATTTAAACCAACTACAATTCCATAACCAATGAGTTGATTAGGTCTTTCTCCTCTTAAACGAGTAATATTTCCAATTTCAACTTCTGGATCTTGAGCAGCCAATACTAAACTTCCAAAACTAAATAAAAATATCGAAAAAATTATAATAACTGAAGTCATCTTCTTTTTTAAATTAATCAAAGTACCCCTTCTTTCATCCACTAAAAAATAAAATTGAAAACTTTAGTTAACAAGCCTGAATTTTGTTTATCACCAACTACGCCTTCTCCTTCATACTCTATATTAGCATTACTAACTCTTTTAGAAGAAATTTCATTATCAAAATTTATATCTTTAGGCCTAATTACCCCTTCTAAAACAATAGTTTGAATTTCTCCATTGATTTTAACCCTTTTATTACCTCTAATTTTAAGGTTACCATTTTCTTGTAATCCTACAATTTCAGTAGTAATATCAGCCTGTAAAGTTCCACTCCTTTGGGTTTCTCCATCTGCAGTTTCAGAGTCTGAATAACTGAAATCAAAAAATGGTATAAAATCTAAAATTCCACCACCTTCTGCTGCATTATAATTACTACTTTGGCTAGCATCTGAATTAGCACTTTGAATAGCACTAGCATTTTCTTCAATCATCACAGTTATAATATCCCCCAAATGATAATCTGGATAATCTTGATATAAATCCTGTGATTCATCACTCCAAAGTGATGTAGCCATTATAACAGGACTTAAGATTAGAACTAAAAATACTAATAGAATAAAAATTTTCATTTTTTTAAAATTCATATTTTACACCTCACTTAATCAGAGATCAATTTAACCTCAGTTGGCGAAATAACTAAAACTTGAAAATCATAACCAGTTCTAAGGTTTTCAACTTTTATAATATCACCAATTTTTCCTCTTTCCTTTGCTTTAACCAAAGTAGAAATTTTAATATTATTAACCTTTACCCTCAAATTTAACTTTTGCCCCCATTTAACTACATAAGGGATTTTTAAATAGCTTTTATTTAAAACTTCTCCTTGGTTTAGGTCTCTAGTTAACTGTACTTTATTAAAATCTATCTCTGCATAATCTCTTACTATTTTTTCTAAATTACCAGAAACAATTTTTTCTTCTCTTTCAAAATCAGATTTTTTCAATTTGGAATTTCTAGCCAATTTTTTATTTGCTGTTAATACTTTTGTTTTTAAACTTATTTTTACAGGATAAAAAATATTTTTGATCTTATTTTCATGCTGCCAAATTTCTAATTTTAAACTTAGGTTTGGAAAACTTAAATTTTGCTTTTCGTCTATTTTAAGTTCATAATCTCCAGCTGGAATTTTTATAGATTTAGCTGGAGATTTACTTTCAATAATAATTTGAGCATCTTTAAAATTAAATTTAGATTTCAAATAGGATTTAGTCAATTCAAATATTTCCTCTGCCTTAATTAAAGTGCTTTTGCGTTTTACAATTACTGTTTTAGGCATTTTAAGACTAAAATTAGAAGCTTGATAACCCATATTTTTGATACTTAAATCAACTAAAATCCGACTTAAACGCTTACTATAACCTGGATTAGGAGCTGCTTTTAAGACTAAATTTTCTATATTTTCTAAAGCAGAAGTAGATAACTCTGGAGCCTCAATTTTAGCTATTTCTGCTAAAGTTATCTGCTCAGAACTAACCTCAACTTGAGAAGGAATAATAACCTGAAAAGCAGCAGTATTAAAACTTAAAGTTAAAACTATCATAACAGTTAAAATCACAATTATTCTTTTCAAACTAATCCACCTCTAACTACTGCCTATTTTAACTTAAAAATTATCTTTTTAGCTGATTTGCAGTCTGCAGCATCTCATCTGAGGCCTGAATTGACTTCGAATTAGTTTCATAAGCTCTTTGAGCTGCAATCATATTTACCATTTCTTCTACTACTTTAACATTTGACATTTCTAAAAATCCTTGAGTAACAGTACCAAATCCCTGCTCTCCTGGCACACCCTGCATTGCCTGACCAGATGCTACTGTATCAGAATAGAGATTACGGCCTTCACTGGAAAGTCCAGCTGGATTAGCAAAACGATATAACTGAATCTGTCCTAACTGCTGATTTTCACCATCTACTAGAGCATTAATGGTTCCATCAGAAGTAATTGAAATTTCTGTTGCTTCTTGTGGAATTTGAAAGCCAGGATCAAGCTGATAACCATCTGAAGTAACAACATTACCATTACTATCCTGTTTAAAAGAACCATCTCTTGTATAAGCGAAATTGCCATCTGGCAGTTGGACTCTAAAAAGCCCATCTCCTTCAATTACCATATCTAAAGGACTATCTGTATTTTGAATATTACCTTGGGTAAATATTTTTTGAGTACTATTTACCTTGGAACCGTGTCCAATCTCAATCCCAGTAGGTACTTCTGCCCCCTGAGCATTAGGAGTACCTGGTTGTCTCATCTGGGTATAAATTAAATCTGCAAAATTTATTTTTGATTTTTTAAAACCACTTGTATTAACATTAGCCAAGTTATTAGAAATTACATCAATATTTGTCTGTTGTGAATTCATGCCAGTTGCTGAAGTCCATAGTGCACTTATCATTTTTTTCCACCTCAATTATTTTTTTTGGAAATAAAGAGTTAAAATAATCATTTTAATTAAACTGCTGTTTCTTTCAATCCACAACAGTAAGGCTTCCTGTAAAGGTCCAGCCCAATTAAAAAATTATGCTCTCCCTACTTCATTAATTACTTTGTTTAATGACTCATCAATACTACTAATTACTTTTTGGTTTGATTCATAATGACGAGTAGTCTTAATCATCTTAGCCATTTCTTCTACAATCTGAACATTAGAACCTTCTACATAGCCTTGAGCAATACCTGCTTGACTTGCAATTGGTTCTGTTTCTCCCTGAAGCTCATAAAGATTATCACCTGTTTGAGCTAATTCAGCTTCATTCTCAAAATCAACTAAACCAATTTGAGCTCCCTGCAAACCATTATTGAAAGTTATTTGACCCTCTGCACTAACCCTAAAATCTTGATCAGGTATAATTTGAATTCTATTCCCATTACTATCTAAAACATTATTTCCACTTTGAGTAATTAATTCAGAATCTGCATTTATAGTGAAATTACCATCTCTACTATATTTTTCACCATTTTCAGTTTCAATCACAAAAAAGCCTGAGCCTTCAATAGCAAAATCAAGTGCATTATCAGTTCTTTTAAAGTCACCTTGGCTCATATCTTTAAAACTTCTTTCTAGATAAGCACCAGTTGCTAGTGACCCTATTTGCTGATCTGCTTTATCCGCTTCAATCTTACTCAAAAGCATTTCTGGGAATGAAGCCGTTATAGCTTCTGATTTTTTAAAACCATTAGTATTAACATTAGCTAAATTATTTGATCGAATATTGGTCTTTTTTTCTAGAACTCCCATTGAAGAAGCAGCTGTATAAAGTCCTCTAATCATTTTCTCACCTCCTTTATCTTTTATTAATTAGTTTTTTGCCTTAATTCTTTATTTATTTCAGTAAAAGCACATTTAGAAAGCTTATTTCTAATTATCATTTTATCTTTACTACTTAATAACTGAACACCAGGAAAAATACACTTGTTAACTTTAATTACAGCATCTTCAGATGAAGTTAATTGCTCTTTCATTTCAGCAATTTCAGCTTCCAATTTTTCTTTTTTAGCTTCAAATTCTTTTTTTGTTGTTTTTAATTTAGCAAACATTTTAATTTTATTAGGTGGTAATTTTACCCCTTTACTTTTCATAGTATTTAATAAATCTATACTTTTATTTACTTTATCAAGATTATCTTCTATTCTTAATAACTCATCTTTAGCAGCTTTACAATTTTTTCTTAATTCTGGATCTAAACCAATTTCGACATATGTTTTGGTAGCTAAACTAGATCCCATTAAATTAGCTTCTATTTTATTTTGAGCCATTACTCGTCCACCTACAATTAAGCCTTTACCTCCAGTAACTGTAATACTATCTTTAGCTGTTACATGGCTGTGCATAATTGCTTCTTTTACTCGAACATTATTAGCTTTAATGGTTGCATTTTCAACAAAATTAACATTGACATCACCAGCGGCTTTTATTTGGCCTTTATTTCTACCTAGAAAACCTTTTTTTATTAATACATTGGCCCCAGATTCTATACTAGCAGCAGCTACATTACCTGCAATTTCTATATCTCCAGAAGCCTTAACCTCAAAACCTTCTTGGACATTACCTCCGATTTTAACACTGCCAACAAAGTCTATATTTCCTTCTTTTAAATCAACATCTCCTCTTACTTTATAAACAGGATCAATTGATATTTTTTTACCATTTCTAACTACTTGGCCATCTATAGCAGCATAAACACTATTATTTTTAATAACAGTATTTTTAGCTTTTGGTAATTTCACATTCTTAACTTTAGGCGGTCTAACCTTAAGCCCAAAAACATCTCTTCCTGCTTGGCCTTCAACTGCTTCCACCTTAGTTACAATTTTTTCACCTCGACGAACATTATTAATCAAATTTTTAGAGTGAAAATCCATTGTTCCATCATCTCTTAAAGTTCCAACAGATTCATCTTGCTCTTCAAAATGATAAATTAAATAACCATCTTCACCTGGCTCTGCTTCAGTTCCCTCAGCAATTACTTCTTTGTTAACTGGATTTCTTTTTTCTAATATTTTCTTAATTTTATTTTCTTTAATCCCATAGCTAATACTTTTTTCTGCTAATATTTTTTTTAGTTCCGTTAAATCAAATTCTTTACCATCACGGCCTGGAATAAATTCCATAACAGCTTGGAGACGATCTTTAGTAACTGCTATTTCTAGTTTGTCATCTTCAGCTGGTAAGTCAATATTTTCAGCGACTTTAAACCAATCAGCTTCAGCTTCTTCTAATTTAGCTTTAATTTTATCATAATCTGCTTCCATAATACTATTTTCTTCTAAAAAGTTTTCAATTTCTATTAAATCAGGCTTGTTTTCTAACTTTAATTTTAATAATACAGAATCTGCTTCTAGTTTAATTAAGCAGTTTTTATCTTCTCTATGTACTTGAGTTTCAACCAATTTATTCACTACCTCTCATTAAAAAAATATTCTTTGGCTCTACTTAGCATTCCTCTTAAACGACGAATAGCTCGACCATGAATTTGAGAAACTCTAGCAGCTGATAATTCTATTATCTCTGCTATTTCAACTTGAGTTAATTCTTCATAATAATATAAACTTAAAACAAGTTTTTCTTTTTCAGAAAGTAAATCAATTTTTTTAGCTAAAAAATCAACAGCTTCTTTTTCAGTTAATCTATCTACAGCTTGTTTAAAATCAGCAGCAACTAACTCTATTAATTCTGTTCCATCAAAATCATGTGAAAGTGAAATCCAATTTGCAAGTTGGCTGTGTCTCTCTATTTTTTCTAACCTTGATTTTTTGATACCTGTTAATTTTGATAATTCTTTTTGATCTGGTTTTTTACCAGTTTTAGCTTTATAGCTTCTCTTTTGCTCATCTACTTTTTTTAGCTCCCTCCGCATATTGTCAGGCAGCCAATCTTTACTTCTTAAATAATCATAAATTTCTCCTTTAATTCTGGGAAGGGCAAAAGTGGAAAACTTAACCCCTCTTTGGTAATTAAAGTTCTCTATTGCTTCAATTAGTCCAATAATTCCATAACTTTCTAGATCTTGATCTTCTATATGCTCTGGCAGCATAATGTTAATTCTACCAACTGCATATCTAACTAAACCAAGATTTTTTAAGATAATCTCTTCTCTAGCTTGCTGATTATCATCAACTTTATATTTTTTCCAGAGCGATTTATCTAAAGCCATAATAATCTTCCTTTAGTAAATTTATTGACTGTCATTTTGCTGATAATCAACTTCTTCTGGATCTAAAGCAGAAAACCCTTGCTCAGCTGAATCTTCAAATTCATTGCTTATTGCTGCAGCTGCAAATTCTGGATCTATTTTTTCTGCAGAAGCAGTTTCTGTTTCTGCTTCTGTTTGGCTTGCTTGAGTTTCCTGCTTTAGAGCTTCAGCATTTGTTTCTGCTTCAGACTCAGGTTCAACCTGATAATTTTTAATCAAATAATAACTCAACTGCAGAAAAAAGCTCATTAAAGTAGAATAAAATAAAAATCTAAGTCCAATAAAAAAGACAGTTTCTAAGCTTCTAGCATTCAGTAAATTGTAAATTATGGAAACCGCATATGTTATTAGCCCAATAATAAGTGAGTAAGCTAGCATTTATCTCAAACCTTTTTTGCGAGTCTTACGTTGATAAGCAAAAATCCATTGAATAATTTCTTCTCTCTGCTCTGCTTCTACTTCTAGGAAATTAACTCCATAATTATAAAGCTCCTCATTTTCTTTTTGAACCCTAACAATTTCTGATTTAATAAATTCTTTTGGAGGTAAAATATCTTTTAAACTTATTAATAATTCTTCCCCTAATTCAAATTTCTTTTTCAACTGCATTTGAATTCCTCCACCACTAATATCAAGCAAACGCGCCTCAGATAATTTGCGAGGATATCCTTTTTTAGGCTGCATTTTATAAACATCAACTGTTCCAGTTACATCTAACCTAAAATAATCACGCCTTTGAATTCTAGTTACTGAGTCTGAACTTTCAATTAAGAGTAAAGGTATCGGTTTATTAGTTCTTTTTAAAATTTTAGATTTAAATTTATAAGCTGCCCGATCAGTAGTATAATAAACAATAATTGGCTGTTTTAATCTAACTGGTAAAGGGGCACCTTCTCGATAAAGACCAGTAATAATAATTCCCTCATCTAAAAAGTCAGCAACTTTAGTCAAATAATTGCCTTGATAAGTACCTGATAAAATTTCAATTTCTAATTTTTGATTTACATTTAGCTCCTTCATATTCTCAACTCCATCAACTATTTAACGTGTTTATTAAAAAAACCAACCATTTTATAAAAATAACTTTTAACACCCTTAGAACTTTGTTCTTTTTCTTCACCACTAATTTTTCTAGTTAAATTTTCAAAATCTTGAGCTGCTTTTCTCTTTGAAAAAATTTCAGAGTATGGTTTTTGTTTCCTTAGAGCCTCACTAATTTTGCGGTCATAACTAATACTTCCAACTAAAGTTAAATCTAAATCAAGATAATTTTTAACAGTTTTAATAATTCTTTGAGCAGTCTTATCTGTATCTTTTTTACTTTGACTTTGATTAATTACTAATTTTATTTTTTTCTTATATTGATGTTTAGATAAAATTTTAATTAAACTATAACTATCCATAACTGAGGTTGGCTCAGTAGTTAATAATAAAATTAATTCTTCAGCAGCTAAAATTGTATTAACTATACTTTTAGCTGCACCTGCTCCTAAATCAATTAAAAGATAATCATAATTTTTTTCTATTTTATCACCTAATTCAATTAATTTTTTCATAGCCTCATTTTTAATATCAATAAAACTATCATCACCAGTAATTCCACTTAAAAGTTTAATCCCAGCTGGACCTTCAATTACAGCTTCTTCTAAACTACATTCTTCTCTTAAAAGGTGTCCCATATCATAATTGGGTTGTACACCTAACATAATATCTAAGTTAGCCATTCCAATATCACTATCAATAATCAATACTTTTTTATCTAACTTCCTTAAATTATAGGCGAAATTAACAGTAAAAGTTGATTTACCTACCCCACCTTTACCACTAGCAATTGCAATTGTTCTAGTTGATACAGTATTAAAATTTTGCACCT
Source organism: Halanaerobium praevalens DSM 2228 (assembly GCF_000165465.1). Taxonomy (GTDB): domain Bacteria; phylum Bacillota; class Halanaerobiia; order Halanaerobiales; family Halanaerobiaceae; genus Halanaerobium; species Halanaerobium praevalens. The sequence goes on along the minus strand of NC_017455.1, from coordinate 634,766 downwards.
TACTTTCTGCTTTCTTTTTTTTCATAATTTCTTTGAGTTTAGCTGCCTGACTACGCATAAAAATCACCAAATAGATATTTATAAATTGTCTCAGAATTAGCAATTTCTAAATCTTCTGGCACATCCTGCCCACAAGTTAAATAAGAAAGAGGTAAATTATAATTTTCTTTAATATTTAAAATATCACCATAACTGCTTGTTTCATCAATCTTAGTTAGCAGAGCTTTGTCAGGGTTTAAAGTCGAGAATTTACTAATAATATTGCGCAAATCTCTACTTTTAGTATTTAAACTTAATAGTAAATGCACCTCATCTATAAAATCATGGTTAACATAACCATTTAAACGCTTTAACTGCTCTTTATCTCTCCAACTACTACCAGGAGTATCAATTAAAATCAAGTCACAATGATTAAATTGGTTGGCAATTAAACTCGGTAATTTAGAACTGCTATAACAAACTGCAAAAGGAATATCAATAATCTCACTATAAGTTTTTAATTGTTCAACAGCAGCAATTCTATAAGTATCTGCAGTAATTAAACCTACATTTTTATCTTTATCTAGAGCAAAAGCAGCTGCTATTTTAGCCATTGTTGTTGTCTTACCAACTCCAGTTGGACCAATAAAAGAAACTATTCTTTGAGAGTTATCAATTTCTATTTCCTTATTATCTGCAAAATAAAATTCTAAAAAGTTTTTTAAATTAGTTTCAAAATCAAATTCAGCTTGATTTTCTTCTAACTTGCTTTTCATTCCTTTTAAAAAAAGGTTAACATTTTTACTCTCTACTCCATGATCTAATAAATAATTATATAGTTGATTACTATTTTTAAAAGTTTTATTATTATTTTTTATGTTTTTGGCTTGAAATTTGTTTTGTAATTTCTGAGCTGCTGTCAACTTGTTTTGAGATTCTGTTTCAACTTTTGCTTCAGATTCTGCTAAATTTTGTTTTTTTTCTGATTTAAGTGGCTCTTTTTTTAAAACATTAGTTTTATTTTTTGTAATTTCAGATTCTACTCTTTGCTTTTGATTTAACTGTTGACGAAATTTTTTTTCTTTTTTAGCTGAATTTGAAGCACTAAAGTTAGTAGAATTAGTATTTCTTTCAGTTTTTAAATCATTGATAAATTCTTTAATTGCATTTTTATTAGCAGGATCTTCACTTGCTGTTTTTTGAATATCATTTCTTTTTATTTTCCTGGAATCTCGACCATAATTTGAAATTTCAACAACATCATCTAAAGCTTCTTCTGCAGATGTTGAGCGGCCATTATTTTCAGCTTCTAAAGCAGCTACAATTTCAAACATTTCTTTAGCAAAAAATCCAAAAATACCACCCTGCTTAAATTTTCTTTTGTTAACAATCACTGCTTCTGGACCTAAATCTGCTTTAACTTGAAATATAACATCTTGCATTGTTTCCCCAGTATATTTTTTAACCTTCATTTATTTAACAACCCCCTGCACCTGTAACTCAACTTCAGATTCTAACTCATTAAAAGATAAGACCGTTAAATTAGAAAATGTGCGGTGTACCATTTCTTTTATTGGGCGTCTAATCATTGGTGAAGTCAATAAAATTGGCTCATTTCCCTTTTCTAAAAGTTGTTTAGCCTGTTCGACAATACTATTAATTAAATTTTGAGCTTCAGCAGGCTGTAAAGATAAATAATTACCCTGATCTGACTGTTCTAATGATTGAGCTAACTTTTCTTCTTTTTGAGGATCTATAGTAAAGACATTTAAATTATTTTTAAAATCAGTAAATTGATTACTAATTTGTCTGGATAATCCTTGTCTTACATACTCAGTTAAAATTGTTTGATCTTTAGTTCTACTAGCATGGTCAGCTAAAGTTTCTAAAATTAAAACTAAATTTTTAATAGGTATATTTTCCCAAAGTAGATTTTGTAATATTTTCTGAATTTCACCTAAATTCATTAAATCAGGAATTAGTTCATCTACAACTGCCTGGTTTTCTTCTTTTACATTATCAATTAAGTTTTTAACTTCTTCTCTACCTAATAATTCATAAGCATGAGCTTTAATAATTTCGGTCAAATGAGTTGCCATAACTGAACCTGGGTCAACAACTGTATAATTAGCCATTTCTGCTCTTTCTCGCTGTTCTTCTTCAATCCAAATAGCAGGTGTACCAAAAGCTGGTTCTTTTGTTTCAGTTCCTTTAATATCTTCAAAAGTATCACCAGGATCCATTGCTAAATACTTTTCAGCAAAAAGCTGGTATTCGCTAATTTCTACTCCCTGCAATTTTATTTTATATGTATTAGGTTGAAGCTGCAGGTTATCTACAATGCGAACTGGAGGAATAATAATCCCTAATTCCATTGCTATCTGTTTTCGAATATTAGCAACTCTATCTAAAAAATCTCCTCCTTGTTCTGGTAAAACAAGTGAGATTAAATTATAACCAACTTCAATTTCCAATTTATCTACTTTAATTAACTGTTTTATTTCTTGTTCTTTCATTTTTTGCTTTTCTTCTGGACTTAATTCCTGCTGTTTTTGTTTTTTAGCTTTTTCTTTTGGAGCTTCCACTTGAGCAGTTCTAACAATTAAATAAGCCATTGTAGCTATAAAAATAGCTAAAACTAAAAATGGAATTGTAGGTAAACCAGGAATAAAACCTAAAATCAATAATACACCTGAAGCAATAAAGAGTGCTTTAGGTTGTTTTAATAATTGCTCTGTCATCTCATTACCCATATTATTATCTGAAGCAGCTCTTGTTACAACCATACCTGTTGCTGTAGAAATTAAAAGAGCTGGAATTTGAGAAACAAGTCCATCTCCAACAGTTAGCAAAACATAAGTTTGAGCAGCTTGGCCAAAACTCATATTCTGTTGTAACATTCCAATAACTAAACCAGCAATAATATTAATAAAAGTAATTATTATACCAGCAATTGCATCACCTTTGACAAATTTACTAGCACCATCCATGGCTCCATAAAAATCTGCCTCTTGTCTAATTTTTTCTCTTTCCCGCTTGGCTTCATGTTCATCGATAACACCGGCATTTAAGTCTGCATCAATACTCATTTGTTTACCTGGCATCGCATCTAAGGTAAAACGAGCGGCAACTTCTGCTACTCTTTCGGCACCTTTAGTGATTACAACAAATTGAATAATAACTAGGATTAAAAAGATAATTAAACCAACAACATAATTACCTCCAACCACAAAGTCACCGAAACTTAAAACTATTTCACCAGCATAACCTTCTCCTAAAATCAATCTAGTTGTTGACACATTGAGCCCTAATCTAAATAAAGTTGCAAAAAGTAATAAAGATGGAAAAACTGATAAATCTAAGGGCTCTGTTGTATAAATACTTACTAAAATCACAACCATTGAGAAGGTTATATTTGCTGCCAGCAGCATATCTAAAAGTACTGTTGGGAGTGGAATAATAAACATTACTATAATTCCAACTACCATTAAGGCAAAAACAATATCAGTATTTTTTGTTATATTGTTAAAAACTGTATTATTATCCACTAATTAAATTAACCTCCATTAATTAAACAAAATCGATAGCTAAGCTAAACCTATTATATCAACTATTAGCTAAAATTAAAACACAAAATATAAATTAATAATTCCAATTAACTATTTTCTATTTTTAAATATTTCAGCCAGTATTTCAGCTACTGCCTGATAAAGTTCAATTGGGACTTGATCTCCAATTTCTGACATCTTATTTAGTGAGCGAGCTAAAGGCTTATTTTCTATAATTTTCACTTCTGCTTCTCTAGCTTTTTCTTTTATCTTTTGGGCTACAAAATCTTCTCCTTTAGCAACAATAACTGGGGCTTCCATTTCCTCTAAATCATACTCTAAGGCTACAGCAATGTGAGTCGGGTTAGTAATAACTACATCAGCATCTTTAACAGAAGACATCATTCTATTCATACTCATTTCACGCTGTCTCCGCTTTCTTTGCTGCTGAATCATTGGGTCTCCTTCCATTTCTTTTCTTTCCTGCTTAACTTCATATTTAGACATTTTCAAATCTTTATTATGCTGCCAGCGTTGATATAATAAATCTAAAATACCTAAAATTATTAAAGCTATAATTACAGCAAAGGCCATTCTAGAAATCAAATGTGCAATAGCAGATAAAGCCTCTTCTAAGCCTTGATTAATGCTTTTTTGAAAAATATCAAGATTTCCCATTAAAAAATGATAGGCAATAACAGCAATTAAAGCCAGTTTAAATAGTGATTTTAATAACTCAACTACCCCTTTAAGTGAGAAAATATTTTTAGCACCTTTAATTGGATCTACTTTTTTTAAATCTGGAACTAAGGGCTTTGTAGTAAAAAGTGCTCCAATCTGTAAAAAATTAACTAAAATTCCTGCTGCAGCTGTCACAATCATGATTGGATAAATTTTTTCAATTACAGAAAAAAAAGCGTCATACAAAATTTCAAAAGTCATTTTAATAGTAAAAGGTTCAATAATTAAATTTTTGAAATAATATTGAATTTCATTTAAAACTCCAAAAAATATCTGCTGCATTAAAAAATAAAGAAACATAAAACTGGCAAGTAAAGTTATGGCTTGACCTATTTCTTTCCCTTTAGCTACATTACCTTCTTCTTTTGCTTCTTTTTTCCTTTTCGACGTAGGTTCTTCCGTTTTTTCTCCTGTTCCATCATCAGCCATGATTTTAACTCCTTTACTTAAAACATAATATTCAACTTAAGCATAATTTCAAATTTAGGGAACTAATAATCGAAAAAGAGCAGGTATTTCGTTAATTACATTCATAATAATTTCAGCATAATAATGATTTAAAACTGGCATTAAAATATACAATAAAATTAAACCTGCCATAATTTTAATTGGAAGTCCAATTACAAATAAGTTCATTTGTGGAACTGATCTAGCTAAAAATGCTAGTATAATATCAATAAAAAAGATAGCTCCTGCTATTGGGAGAGCAATTTTAATTGCTAAAACAAACATATCAGCACTTCTTCTAAAAAAATACTGCCAGAGCTGATTACTAAATTTAACTCTACCAGGAGGAATAATCTTAAAAGAATTATATAAATGTTTAATTAAATATAAATGGCCATTTAAAGCTAAAAAAATTAATGTCACAAAAATATTCTTTAGCTGACCAATAACAGGTGAGTTTGCACCACTAAAAGGGTCTACTACATTGGCAATTCTAAAACCCATCCTCATATCAATTATTTGACCTCCCAGCTGAATAGCTGAAAAAACTAAAAAAACTGCCAGCCCCATAAAAAGGCCAATACTAAACTCACTTATAATTTCGATAATTAATGACAAATTATTAGCTGGTGCCAGAGGCTGATAAATACTTAAGACTAAAGGATAACTAAAAGCAGCTAAAGTGAGAGCAATTAAAATTTTAGCACGATAAAAGATAACTTGACTACTAAAAAAAGGAGTTAACAGCATCATCCCTAAATAACGACTTAAAATCAAAAAAAAGAAATATAAATGTTGATTGATCATCAAATTTTCTATCAAATTAAATCAGCCCCTAACCTAAGTAGGTTGGGATATTTCGCAGAAGTTCCTGAACAAATTCAATTACTGTCCTCATAATCCAAGGACCAAAAAAGGCTATGGAACCCAAAACAGCAAATATTTTAGGAACAAAAGCTAAAGTTTGTTCTTGAATTTGGGTTGTAGCCTGAAAAATAGCTACTAAAAGACCTGTAATTAAACCTGCACCTAAAACAGGAAAGACAACTATTATAACTGTAAATAATGCCTGACGTCCAATATCAAGGACTACTGCTTCTCCCATTTTTCCAACTCCTAAATTCTTGAATTCTATTAAATTAAATTATTTTTAATAAAAAGTTTTAACAAGTGAACCAATTAAAATATGCCAACCATCAGCCAAAACAAATAATAATATTTTAAAAGGTAATGAAATAATTACTGGCGGTAACATCATCATTCCCATTGACATTAAAATACTGGCTACTATCATGTCAATCATCAAAAAGGGAATATAAATTAAAAATCCAATTTGAAAAGCAATTTTAATTTCATTAATTAAAAAAGCTGGAATTAAAATATATGTTGGAAGGTCATCTCGACTTTCCGGTCGCTCAATTTCTGCTATGTTAGTAAATAGAGCTAAAGAGCGCTCATCAACTTGGTTAAACATAAATTCCCTAACTGGAGTAATTGTATTTTCATAAGCCTGCTCTAAGGATATATCTTGAGCTAAATATGGCTGTAGAGCATCTTGGTTTACTCCTTGCCAAACTGGTGCCATAATAAAAATTGTTAAAAAGATTGCAATCCCAATTAAAACTTGATTTGGAGGCATATTATTTAAGGCTAAAGCTCTTTTTAAAATAGAAAAAACAATTATTATTCTTGTGAAAGAAGTAAATAAAATTATAATCGCTGGAGCTAAAGATAAAACAGTTAATAGTAATAAAATTTGTAATGATAAAACTAAATCATCACCTTGATTATTAGCTGTTCCATTACCTATTTCTAAAGAGATATTTGGGATCTGAAAATCTTGAGCTGAAACAGTTATTGTTAAGCTAAATAATATTAAAAAAACCAAAAATACTAAAGTTAATTTTTTATTCATCTTGATCACTGCTATTTGAATTATTATTTTTAGCTAAAATATTTTTAAACTTATCTTTGAAGGTATTTTTTTTAGCTGAAGATTTTTTTGATTTTTCAGCTTCCAAATTAATTTCAGCTAAAGGCCAACTTTTTAAATAATTTAATTCTTCTTTACTACCACCAAGCATTACAATTTCATCAAAGACCTTGATTAAATAAATAGTTTCTCCATTAGCAAGCCTCATAGTATCTATTACTTCCATTTTTCTTGAATTTGTTAAATTAAACTTATTTTTGACCACATAATAAATTGCTAAAATAAAACCGATTACTAAAAAAAGATAAAAGGTTATTTTAAATGTTTCCCAAAGATAATCCATTATTATCATATCACCGACCTATAGTTTGCTTAAGCGTTCAGCAGGACTAATAATATCTTTGACTCTAAAACCAAAGTTTTCATCAATTACAACAACTTCTCCTTTTGCCACCAATTTACCATTAACTAGTAAATCAACTGGTTCTCCTGCCAGTTTATCTAATTCAATAATTGATCCATCTCCTAAATCAAGTATATCTCTAATTTTCATAACTGTTTTACCTAATCTAACAGTTACTTCTAAGGGAACATCCTTTATTAATTCCATATTATTGGGTAATGGTTGAGTTGCAGTCTGATCAAACTCAGGGAACTGTGCTGACTGAACATCAACTTTTTCTTCAGACTCAATATTTCTATTTTGAGGTCTTCTTCTTTGGGGTGCTGGTTGGGCCTGCTGTTGACTGGGTTGACTTTGAGCTGGGGCAGCTGCAGTTTTTGTTTTTTGAGATTTTTGTGGGCCTGCTGCAGTTTCACCTTTATACTCTTCTTTAACAGAAGTATCAACCTCTTCTTCAATTTCTTCTTCATCAATAGTATTATCCATTAAACCAGTTCCACCATGTAATAAAGAGTCTGCTAAATCTTTAACAAACTTATAAGAAGAAATTTGTTTAAAGCTACTATCTATTACATCTCCAACTTTTAATTTAAAAGAAGTAACAACAATTTCTTCAGCTGGATCAAACCAATCTCTTCCTTCTTCAATTACATCATCTAAATCAATAAACTCTGCTGTTGGGGGTGAAATATTAACTAAAACATCTAAAATATTAGACATTGCTGTTGAAGCTGCCCCCATCATTTGATTCATTGCTTCTCCAACTGCACTAATAGAAATTTCATTAAGCATTTCCTGGTCCATTCCTTCCAGACCATCTCCACCCATCATTAAATCTGCAATTACTGCAGCATCTTTAGTGTCAATCACAAGTAAACTTAAACCTTCTATCCCCTCTACATATTCTACTTTAACTAAAACACAGGGCTTATCATATTCTTCGATTAGCTGCTTAAAAGTTTGAACTTCAACTTCTGGAGTTGTAATCTCTACTTTCTCATCAAGTAATGTGGAGAGCGCTGTAGCTGAAGATCCCATAGCAATATTATTTACTTCTCCAATAACATCAATTTCTTCTGAATTTAGATCAGAAGCACTTTCTGCACCAGTTTCATTTCCAACTCCTTGACTTTCTGCTACAGGTTCTTCATCTTCCTCATTCATTAAAGCATCTATTTCATCTTGTGATAAAAAGTTACCATCATTCGTCATCATCTTCACTCTCCTCTAACAAATTTTCCGCTACACCTATTATTTGTATTGCTTTATGATTATTTTTATTACCTACAACTGCTTCATATTTTCTACTTCTACCAATTTTAAGTTCTGCATTTTCTTCAACTTTTTTATCAAGTCGAACTACATCTCCGGGTTGAAGATAAAGAAAGTCTTCAACTGTTATTTCAGTACTTCCTAAAACTGCATCAACTTCAACCAGAGCCTCATTTAATCTTTTACGCAGTTTAGCTATATGTTCTGGAGTTTGTTTTTCTCTTGTGCTTGAAAACCAGTATTGAGCATTTAAATTACTTACAATTGGCTCCAGCATAATATATGGTAAACAAATATTCATCAATCCTTCACTACCACCAATTCGAGCTGAAAGAGTAATGATTATTGTCATATCACTATCAGGAACAATCTGGGTAAATTGAGGATTTGATTCTAGTTCAAGCAGCTTTGGTTTTAACTTAGAAATATTTTCCCAAGCCTCACTAAAGTCTCCTAAGAGCCAGTTCATAACTCTTTTAATAACTACTTGTTCAATATCTGTAAATGAGCGAATATCATCAATTGGATTACCTAAGCCACCAAAAAGACGGTCAATAACCGCAAAACCAACTTCAGGATTAATTTCAAAAATAAATTGTCCTTCTAATGGTTCTAATTTGCTAATTCCAATAATTGTTGGTTCAGGTAAAGAATGTATAAATTCTGAATAGGAAAGCTGTTCAATTGATGCTACTTCAAAATTAACCATACTTCGGAGTTTAGTTGATAAAGTTGTTGTAAATAATCTTGATAAATTTTCGTGAATCATCTGTAAAGTACGCATCTGCTCTTTAGAAAGCTTATCAGGTCTTCTAAAATCATAATCTTTAACTTCTTTTTCTTCTGATTGTTCTTTAGCTTCCTCTACATCAAGACTTCCATCATTAATTGCAGAGAGCAGAGAGTCTATTTCGTTTTGATTTAGTACATCAGCCATCTTTTATCCTCCCTACTGCACAACCAGTTCTGTAAACCAAACATTTGTGATTTCTCCTGAAATTAATAATTCGTTTATTTTTTCTTTCACAATTCTTTTTATAGTGTTTGAACCTGGTTCTTCTAATATTTCTTGATTTTGTGACCTCAATGTAGAAATAACTCTGTCTCTAATTTGTGAGGTTCTTTTGTCTAATTCTTTAGCTAGATCAGACTTTTCTAATTCAAAAACTATAGTTGCTCTAATAAAGTTAATTCGATTATTATTAGATATATTAACTGTATAGCTACCTGCCTCATAAGTAGGTCTTATATCTTCAATGCTTTGAACTTCTTTTTCTTCTTTTTCATCATTAGAAACTGAAAAATAAGTAAAAAAAGTAAAACTAGCCACCCCTGTGATAATAATTACTAAAACTACAATTAAGGCTAACATTTTATAATTCATTTTTCCTTCTTCAGCCATCTATATTTCCTCCTTCCTCAGCTTGATCAAGTTCTATGTTTTCTGAATTTACAGGATTATATAAATTTGCTTGTACTGGTTTATCCTCTGCTTTTGTTGCTGGCAAATCTCTGCCATTTAATTGATACTGAGAGTTTAAAACTACTACTTCAACTCTTCTATTTTCTGCTCTTCCCTCAGTACTATTATTAGTCGCTACAGGCCGATACTCAGAATAGCCAGCTGCTGAAAGTCTAGCTGGATCAAAATCTTTTTCTTCGATTAAATATTTAATGACATTAACAGCTCTGGCAGTGGATAACTCCCAATTTGATGGGAATTCTGCTGTTCTAATTGGTAAATCATCTGTATGACCTTCAATCATAATATCATTTGGAATTTCTTTTAAAATCTCAGAAATTTTAGTTAAAACTTCTTTTCCCTGTTCTCTAATATCTGCTTTGCCAAGTTCATATAATATTTCTCCTGTTAAACTAATAACCAAGCCCTTTCTTTTATTTTCAACATTAACTTTATCACTTAAATTATTATTCTCTATATAGTTATCAATTTGCTTCATAACTTGTTGAATGTTTTCTGGAGCTTGAGCATAGTCCTGGCCTAAATTACCAGCATCTATATTAGGATCTTCAGTAATAGTTTTTCCACCTTGGAGTACACCTAGCTGATTTTGCAAAGCTGAAATAAAGCCCTGAAATTTTTCAACATCCATTGAGGAAAAAGAAAACAAAAGTACGAAAAAAACTAAAAGCAAAGTCATCATATCACCAAAAGTTGTCATCCAGGCAGGGGAGCCACCACCACTATCTCCATCACTTTTATTTTTTTTATTCCGGGGCATTTTCGCCAGCACCCACCTCTCCTGTTTCTCCTATTCTAGACTCGACTTCTTGTTTTTCTCCTTCAGAAAGGAAAGCATGTAATTTTTCTTTAACTATTCTAGGGTTTTCACCAGCTTGAATAGATAAAATACCTTCGATAATAACTTCCTTAACATGAATTTCATGATCACTTTGAGTTTTTAAATTTTTGGAAAGGGGAATAAAAATCCAATTGGCTAAAAGGGCTCCATATAAAGTTGTAATCAAAGCTACAGCCATTCCTCCTCCTAACTGATCTGGATCATCTAGCTGACTTAACATCTGAATTAAACCAATTAAAGTACCAACCATTCCAAAAGCAGGTGCTAATTCTCCCATGGTAGCAAAAATACCCCGACCTTTAGCATGTCTTTCTTGTAAAAAAGTTAGCTTAGTTTCTAATATATTTCTTACTAATTCAGGATCAGTACCATCAACTACAAGCTGAATACCTTTCTGTAAAAACTCATCTTCCATTTTGGAAGCATCATCTTCTAAAGCTAAAAGCCCTTCTCTTCTTGCTTTTTCAGCAAAATTAACTAAATTTTCAATTACATGTTCTGATTCCAAGTTATCATCTTGAAAAGAAACTCTAAATAGATTAGGGACATTTTTTAAATCTTCAAAGGTATAACTAATCATTACCCCAGCTAAAGTACCACCAAAAACTACTAAAGCAGATTGCACACTAATAAAAACCCCTACATTTCCACCTAGTAGAGCTACTGACCCAAAGATAACTGCTCCTGCTATTAAGCCAACTATTGTTGCTAAATCCATTTAAGATCTCTCCCCTGTTCTACAAATTCCAGTCATTATCTCCTGTCTATATCCTATTACTTTATTAATTATATCATCTGCTGAGTCTTTGACAAGCAGTTTCTTCCCATTAGTTAAACTAATTACAGTATCTGGAGTTTCTTGAACTTCAACTATTAAATCTGCATTTAAGATAAATTCTTTTCCACTTGTTCTAGTCAGTTTAATCATTATCCACTTCCTTTATTATCTGTCAGGCTAAAAGCTAGTTTAGCAATTAGCCTGACAGTTTAGATCAAATTATCTTTTTAGATTAACTAATTCCTGCAGCATTTCATCTGAGGTTGTAATTAATTTAGAGTTGGCCTGAAAACCTCTTTGAGCTGTAATCATATTTGTAAACTCTTGTGAGAGGTTAGCATTTGACATTTCTAAAGTTGAAGGTGCTAAAGAACCAAACCCGCCCTGAGCTGGCTCTCCTATACCTGCTTCACCAGAGTTACTAGTTGCCTCAAAAACACCTTCCTGTCTGCTTAAACCAGCAGGGTTAGCAAAATTAGCCATTGCAATTTTACCCTGAATCTGAGTTAAGCCATTACTAAAGGAACCTACTATATCTCCTGTTTCAGTGAAAGAAAATGATTCTAAAGATCCAGCTTCATAACCATTAACACTAGAGAAATTAGCTGTCATTCCATCACTATTTGTTTCTAAAGAACCACCATCAGCAAACTGAGTCATCGCGGAAAAATCTAGCTCAACTGTTTGTGATACACCAGGACCAGCTGGAGTAAAAGTTAAATCAACAGTTTCACCACTCAGAATTTCACCACTATCATTAAATTTGATTTCGTGGTTACCACCTAAAGGAGTGGTTAATGTATTTCCATCAATTTCAAGTTTAGTTTCATCGATTTCCCAGGTGTTGTTATCAATTTTTTCTATTGGAAGTAAAACTGAGTGCTTACCGCCCTGACTATCAAAAACATTAATTGAAACATCCCTTTTTGCTGTTTGTTGATAGGAAAGATCAATAGATTCTCCTGTTCCATTAGTTATTAGGCTTTCACCATCTTTATCTAATTTAATTGTATCATCAAAATTTAATGTGTCTGTATTACCACTATTATTAATATCAACAGTCAAATTATCAACATCACTGCTGGCTGTATCAATACTACCATCATTTTCAAGAACTATCTGACCAGTATATTCTCCGGTGGTAGTTGTTGGAGTGGGATCAGTAAAGGTTGTAGTTGGGTCATCTGATTTCAAAGTGTATTCCCAAACATTATGGCTGCCATCAACTGGCTCCATTGAAAAATTAATATTATCAGTAACAGGAGTTGTAGCTCCATCACTAACCTGCATACTTCCCTGGACTATACCTAAATCATTAATAATATTAGCCTTTAAATTTTTAGCAAAATTAACTTTATCAGTTGCTTCAGCATTAATTTCTTGTTTTAGTTGAATATCTCCCAGATTATTTCTAGTTAATCCATTATTATATTCACCATTTTCATTTGCTGTCCAACCCTGAACTAACATTCCAGTACTAGAAGAATATAGTCTACCCTGTTCATCAAAATTAAAGTTACCAGCCCGAGAATAGACTTCTGTACTGCCATCTCTTAGCACAAAAAATCCATCTCCCTGAATTGCTACATCAGAAGTTTTACCAGTTGACTGTAAGTTACCAGAAGACATATCACTATCAATACTTCCGACACCAACACCAAGGCCAACCTGTTGTGGGTTAGTACCTGCTCTATTTTCTTGAGGAGCAGAAGCACCTCTAATGGTCTGACTTAACATTTCTTTAAAAGTAACACGACTGCTTTTAAAACCAACTGTATTTACATTTGAAATATTATTACCTGTTACATCCATCATCTGCTGGTGTGAATTCAATCCTGAAACACCGGCATACATCGATCTTAACATATAATTTTCCTCCTTCAGTATTTATCGGAGTCCTGCTGTTATCGACAGCAAGACAGAGCTTCCTGAAAAAGGTCCAGCTCATATCCGATTTTAAGCTCAATTTAATAATTTTTAAGCTTAAAGGCTTACTTATAACATTTTCTTAATTCTCATTTCACTTTATTAATTTGTTCCTATTTCATAAAAACAGCACTATCTATATTTGTAAAAACATTATCATCCATACTTTCCTCATCTACAGCTGTGACAACTGTATTGTTTTCAACACTGACAATATAAGCCACATCATTAACCATAACTAAAGAATCTCTGGCCCCTTTGTTTCTGGCCTTTTCTACTCCAGTATTCAATTTAGCCAATTCAGCTTGAGAAAATGGAATTGAACGTGAATTAAGTCTTTTTTTAGCGTGCTTAGAAAATGATAATTTTTCTTTTCCTTTTATCTTATCGCCTAAAATGTCCTTAAAAGAAGGACCTTTAACTTGTTTATTTTCTTTTACAGGCTTATTTTGCTGCTGTATTTTACGAAGAGGTTGGAGTGGGTGATTAATTTTTAATCGATTATCCATCTTTAAACCCCCTTTTTAAGCTTCCTCTGTTTCTCCACTTTCACCATCAGTTTCGCCTTCACTTCCCTCAGTTACTGATTGAATCTGAGTAATATAATTAATGTCAACTTCTAAACCATTATCTAAAGCTGCAAATATTTGATCACCTTGAGATTTAATCGATTCGACAACCCCTTTCACACCTGTTGAATTACCTTCATCAACATTTGCAGTTATTTCTTTACCAATCAAATGACTATTATTAATAACTTGATTTGAACTCAACTTATCTTCCAGTAAAGAATAAAGTTTTTCAGTTTTTTCTAGCGAAGAAAATTCTGCCATTTGAGAAACAAATTCTCGATCTTCCATTGGGTTAAGCGGATCCTGATTTTGCAGCTGAGTGATTAAAAGCTTAAAAAAAGCATCCTGGCCTAAACCATCATTTCCTTCCAGACTTTTACGTTCTGTTTCAAGTTCCTTATTTTTAGTTGAACTAATAGCCTGGTTTTGAGTAGAAGTTAATCCTGCAATTTCTGACATTTAACTACCTCCTTTAAGCAAGCAGATTAAGCTTTTCATTCGAAAAAGCTGCTCTATTAATCATTTCTTGCTGTTTCATAATAATATTTTCTTGCTTTAAATTAGAATTTCCATTCTGGCGCTGGACATAATACTGGCCCTGAAAAAATTGACGCTGTTCAAACTCTTGATTTTGACCTGTCTCTCCATCACTAAAAGCAGAATTTTGATCATTAAAAGCAAATTCTTGTTGTTTTTCAACCTGCTGTGGTGAATTTTTGGCAGTCTCAATTTTAAACTGCTCAATATTAATTCCCTGTTTTAAAAGGTCTGATTTTAAGCCTTTAAGACTATTTTCCAGTTGAGCTCTCACAATCTCACTTTCAACCAGCATTTTTCCTGTTAGTTTTTCATTATCATAAGCAAGACTGATATCAATTTTCCCAAGTGATTCTGGTTTTAATTGAATCTGCATCTCCTTTGTTTCTGGAGAATATTGACCTCTAAACTGTTCTACAACTTGAGATCTCAAATCAGTATTTTCAGCTAACTGCGATTTATTTTCAGAATCAAGGCTAAAATTATCCAACTTTAAATTATTAGCAGTATTTTGATTTTCTAGTTCAAAATTAAAATTCAAGTTAGAATTATCTAGTTCTAAAAAGTTATTTTGATTTTTATTAGCTAATTCTTGACTACCAAAATCAACTTCCAGAACAGAATCACTATTTAAACTAAATAAATCAGAATTATTAAGATCAACCTGAGAGGATTGTTTATTAGCTGCTAATTTATTATTTTCTTCTTTTAGCATTTCTTGCATCTGAGCACTGATTTCTGCAAAAAGCGTATTTTCTACTCCTTTATTTACAGCATTTTCTGGATTACTATTAGTTGAGTGTTGACTGGCAAATAACTCAGCTAAAACTGGAGTTTTAAGATCTTTTTGCTCTGAAATTTGGCTTAAATGCTCAAGGTCCAACTTATCATCTTTTAAAAGACCAGCTAATTCAGTTAATTTCGCTTCTGCAGTTTGAGCTTTTAAGACTTGCTCTCCAGCTTCAGCAAGCTCTGAATTAGAATTAACTAGAAGACTACTTAATTGGTCTAGCTCTGATTTTAATTTGCTTTTATTTGCTTGACTTAGATTTTTTTCTGGATCAGCTAAAAAAGAAGCTAATTTTTCTAAGCTATCAGCATCTAGATCTTTAAGTTCTATTTCATTCTCTGCATCTACTGAGTTTAAAGATTCAATAACTTGCAAATTATCATTTTCACTTTCACTATTTTTAGCAAGTAAAGATTTAAGATCTGAAATATTTAGCTTATTATTTTTCAAATTAAGCATTAATGATTCTAACATCGCCTTTTGCTGATTATTTAAACTTCCTCCCTGCAATAAAGACATTAATTCAGCAGGAATCTCTTTTTTATTTTTTTTCATAATTTCTTTTAGTTTAGCTAAAAAGTCTTCATTTTTAAGTGAAGTCGATTTTTCTTCAGTCTTAGTATTCTTTTTGGTAACTTTTTTAAGTTTTTGCTGTTCTTTAATTTCTGCCATAGTTTCAGCAAAACTTTTACCATCTTTTAGAGCTGTACTTTCTTTTGGAGAAGCTTGTTTAAAATCATAACTTTTGCTTTCCAAAATATTATTGAATACCATTTCTGTCATTTGTTCACCTCCTTTCATTTTGATTTTTAATCTAAATGAACTTAATTTTTATTCTAAACCCAACTGGCTGATAAATCTGGCAGCTTCTTGTTGGGGTAAAGACTCTAGTATTTCTGCAGCTTGTTCATCTTTAAGTCGACTTAAAACTTCAACTGCTAAATTAGCATTTAGTTCTTGAATAACTGCAGCAGCTGCTGCTGGTTCCATTTTGGTATAAATATTTGCTACCTTATCTAATTTAGCTTCTCGATCATCAATTTCAGTATTTAAATTCTTATAGTCTGTTTCTAAATCTGAAATAGCCTGATCTTTTGCAGCCAGCTTTTTATTTGCCTTTTCAATTTCACTTTCTAATTCAAGAATTTCACTATCTTTTTCATTAATTGTTTTTTCTAAATTAGAATTTTCATCCTTTAAAGAATCCAGTTCTGTTTGGGTTATTATATAATCTTTGACAACTGGTGTGCTGTTAGCTAGGTTACTCACTGTTGTTTTAACATCAATTATACCCAGAGCATTAAAAGACCAGGTTAACATTGCAAATAATATTAAAAATATCATTAAAAAAAACAAAATCTTCTTTATCAAGTTAATCGACCACCCATCGAATAATGTCTACCCATTTCATCAAGCTCTTTTTGTTCAGCTTTAAAAAATTCTTTAACAAATTTTTCAATTTCTTTTTCTTTTAATTTTTCCATTGTTTTACGCTCTTTTTTCTTTTCCATTAAAACCTTCAATTGCTTAGCTACCTTTTCTTTTTTAGCAGCTTTTTCAGTTTTAGCTCTCTCTATTTTCAGATTAAGACTTTTTAAATATTTCCTTAAACTTATATTTAAAGCCAAATTATTTTCTTTATCTCTTAGCTGATCATAAACTTCTTCTTTGTCAGATTTGATAGAATTAATTCTATTTTTAATATCATTTAACTCTTTTTTTAAAAGCAGATATTTATCTTCTTCCTGCTCTTCTTGGCGAATTCTTAAATTTAAGATTTTCTCAAACTTAAATTTATATCCCTTCATAATTCAGCCACCTTTATTACTATTTTTCAGCTATTTGAATTAATTGCTGAACAGTACTCTCATAATTGGCCTCTTCATTAATTCCCTGAGTTAAAAAATTATTAATTTCATCAATTTTAGCAATAGCTCGATCAACTTCTGGGTTAGAACCTTTTTCATAGGCTCCAATATTAATTAAATCCTCAGACTGATTATAGGTTGCAATTATTTTTTGTAATTTTGCAGCTGCCTGACTGTGCTCTTTGCTAACTATATCTTCCATAATTCTACTAACACTACTTAAAACATCAACTGCAGGATAATGACTTGATTCTGCTAATTCTCTTGATAATGAAATATGTCCATCTAAAATACCTCTTACAGTATCAGAAACAGGTTCATTAAAATCATCACCCTCAACTAAAACAGTGTATAAAGCAGTAATTGAGCCAACATCATTTGTACCTGTTCTCTCTAATAATTTAGGCAATTCTGCAAATACAGAAGGTGGATAACCCCTTGTTGCTGGAGGTTCACCAATAGCAAGTCCCACTTCTCTTAAAGCCATTGCAACCCTTGTTACAGAATCCATCATAAGTAGAACATCTTCTCCTTGATCTCTAAAATATTCTGCAATTGCTGTAGCAATATTTGCTGCTTTAACTCTCAAAAGCGCAGGTTGGTCAGAAGTAGCTACTACCACTATTGACCTTTCTAAACCCTCAGCTCCTAAATCTTTTTCAATAAAATCTCTAACTTCACGCCCACGCTCTCCAACTAAGCCAATTACATTAATATCCGCATTAGTATTTCGAGCAGCCATTCCTAGCAAAGTTGATTTACCTACACCACTACCAGCAAAGATTCCCATTCTTTGACCTTTACCACAAGTCAAAAAACCATCAATACATCTGACTCCCAAAGACAATGGAGCTTTGATCCTTGCTCTAGTTAAGGGATCAGGAGGTTTATTGTTAACTGGAACTTCATTTAAGCCACTAGGATCTTCTCCACTAATAATATTACCACTACCATCAATTATTTTACCAAGCAGCTCTTTACCAACTTTAACTTTTAGTTTCTCATCAGTTGCTATCACTCTAGCTCCTGGACGAATACCTTCCATTTCTCCAATAGGCATCATTAACACCTTATTATCATCAAAGCCAACTACTTCAGCTTTAATATCACCATTTTCTCCTTTAATTAAACAAAGCTCACCAATCGAGGCTTGAGGTCCAATTGATTCAATTACCAAACCAATTACTCTATTAATATGACCAAAATTACGAGTCATATTAATATTATTTAATTTAGTTTCCAATTTTGACAGATCTAAATTAATCATGTTTTTCAACCTCTTTTAATAGTTCAGTCTTAATTAAATCAAGCTTATGCTCTAAACTACCTTCTTTGCCCCCTAGATTTGTTTCAACCACACAATCACCTTTTTTAAGTTCTGGATCTGAAATAAAATCAATATTTTTTTTATTGATATGCTGATAAAATTGCTTTTCATCTACATATGGTAAGAGCTGAGGATTTACTCTTACAACTATATCACGATGATTATCATCTATTTTATTTAACATATCAGAAATAATATTATTAATAATATCAGCTTCAACTTCTAATTTAACATCGATTACTATACTTGCAATTTTAACTGCTAATTTAATCATGTCTTGTCTAATTTGATCTTTTTCTTGTCTGAATTCTTTTTCAAAACTAGAAATCAAATTACTTAAATCTGTCTTTAGTTTATCTACTTCAGCTTTGGCCTTTTTTAAACCTTCTGCTTCCGCTTCGGCCTTTAAATCAGAATATATTTTATCTTTTTCTTCAATTATTGCTTCTTTTTTTGTTTGGGCTTGTTCAATTATATTTTCTGATTTTTTTTCTGCTGCTTCAATTATTTCTTCTGCTTTTTTTTCAGCATCTAAAACTTCAGGCTTTTTTTTATTCTTTTTTTCTGATTCGTTTTTAGCCTTTTCTTGTTCTTTTTTGATTGAGAGAGTTTTAGGATTTCTTTTAATCTTATACTTACCTGTCATTTGAGAAGTTTTTATAACTTTAGACAATTACTTCACTCTCCCCACCTCTAGCAATAACAATTTCTCCACTTTCTTCTAATTCTCTAATCACATTAACAATTCTCTGTTGAGCATCTTCTACTTCTCTAATTCGAACTGGTCCCATAAATTCTATATCTTCTTCCAGCATCTCAGCAGCTCTTTGAGACATATTGCCTGTAATAATATTTTCTACCTCATCACTAGCTGTTTTTAAAGCTAAAGCAAGATCATGGGTCTCAACTTGACGTAATACAAGCTGTACTGCTCTATCAGATAAGAGAACAACATCCTCAAATACAAACATTCTCTTTTTAATTTCTTCTACTAATTCTGGGTCATCTTCTTCTAATTTATCTAAAATATTTTTCTCAGTTCCACGGTCTACTTGATTTAAAACATCAACAATAGATTGAACTCCACCAGCACTAGCATATTCATTAGCTGCAACTGAGGAAACTTTTTTCTCTAATACTGCCTCAACTTCTTTAATGATTTCAGGAGAAGTCCTATCCATAACAGCCATTCTCTTTGCTACTTCACTCTGAACTTCTGGAGCAAGAGCTGATAAAATTTGAGAAGCTTGAGTTGGCTCAATATAAACAAGGATTAAAGCAATTGTCTGTGGATGTTCTCCCTGGATAAAGTTCAGCAGTTGACTTGGATCTGAGCCTCGAATTGAATCAAAAGGCCTAACCTGGAGGGTTGCAGTTAAACGGTTAATAATACTTTTAGTTTTATCTTTACCAAAAGATTTTTCTAGAATTTTTTTGGCATAGCTAATACCTCCAGAATTAATATAATCATTTGCTTTCTGCAGCTGCAGAAATTCTTCTTGGATTTTCTTTTTAACTTCGGGATCAATCTTATTTTGATTTGCAATTTCTAATGTCAGTTTCTCAACTTCTTCATCATCTAAGTGCTTAAAAATATCTGATGAAACATCTGGCCCCAGTGAAATTAATAAAATAGCCGCTTTTTCTTTTCCTGTTAACTCATCTTTCATAACAAAAACCCCTTCGACATTTATTCGTCAACTATCCAACTACGTATTAATTTAGCTGCATTTTCTGGATCAGAATGAATCATATTTTCAAGCTCATTTTTAACTTTTGCTCTTTTTTTCTGATCTGCATTTGGTTCAAATAAATCTATTTCATCTTCATCGCCTTCAGCAGCAAGCTCTAATTGCTCGCTCTGATCTGAACTTGGTTTTTTACGATATAAGTAAATAATTAAAGCAGAGGTTAAAATTAAAACTAGTAATATTAAACCAGCATAAATATACATTTGTCTTCGCTCTGCAGCCTGTTGAGCCTCCATTGCTTCTTGAGCTGCTACTTCCATTGAATCATCAAAAGCAATAGAACTAATATTTAAGACATCTCCTCTATCTTCATTATATCCAATTGCAGCCCCAACTGCATTTCTGATTTGAGCAATTTTTTCTTCATCTGTATCTTGATCAAGCATTACTGAAACAGATAAGCGCTCTACTTCACCTGGAGCGTAAATATGTTCTTCAATTCTTTCATTTATTTCATAATTAGTAATCGTATTTTCCCTATCATAACTACTAGCTTCTCCAGTACCCTCAGCTTGATATTGAGGTATATTAGCATCTGTTCCCGGGGCTCCACCATTAATCCCATTTTCTTGGCTTTCAGTATTAACTTCTTGACTACGGATAATACCGCTATCATCAATAACTGGAGCATAAGTCTTACTTTCGGAATGACGCTGATCAAAATTCAATTTTGCATTAACTTGTACAGCAAAATTGTTTGGTCCTAAAACCTTAGTTAAAAGAACTCTTAGATCATTTTTAAGAGCAGACTCAAATTCCTTTTGAATTGCAAAATTTTGAGGATCAGACCAGCGTCCATCTTCACTGTTTACAGGTTTAGATAAAAGATTACCATTAGTATCTACTAAGGTAACTTCTTCCAACGGAAGATCTTGAACTCCACTTGCAACTAAATTCTGTACAGCTCGAACTCGCTCTGAACTCATTTTGTAACCAGCACTCAATTTAACAACAACTGAAGCAGTTGCTGATTTTTCCTCATCTAAAAACAAACTTTCTTCTGGTGGAGTAATTTGGACTCGAGCAAATTCTATTCCCGAAATCGACTGGATTGAGCGACTAAGTTCACCACCAAGAGCACGATAATAATTGACTCTTCTCTCAAATTCTGTTGTACCAAAGTCACTACTATCAAAAATTTCGAAACCTACTACTCCCTGATCAGGAAGTCCAGCTGAAGCCATATCCAGCCTCAATCTGTGAATCTCACTTTCAGGAACTAAAATGGTATTTCCATTACCCCCTAATTTATAATCAACTTGATTTTCATCTAATCTTTCTACAATTGCAGCTGTATCTGATGTGCTTAAATTTGTAAAAAGAGGTTGATAATTACTAGAAGCTCCCCTAAAAATAAGATAGCCGAAGGCACCAGCCATTAAGATTGTGAGAATAATAATTAATATTTGTACACTTTTATTTAATTTTGTCCATGTTTCTTTTACTTCTTCTTTGTATTTTGCGAAAAATTCGGCCATCATTATACCTCTTTCGTAAATACTCTTTATTCTAAATTATTGATAAATCTATACTTGAAGACGCATTATTTCATTATAAGCATCTATTACCTTGGTCTGGACTGCAGTAGTCAAATTAACACCAATTTTAGCTTTTTCTGCTGCAATCATTACATCATGTATGTTATCAGTTTCGCCAGCAGCAAAACTAGCAGTTACTGCCTGAGAATCTTTTTGCAGTTGGTTTACTTCACTTAATTTTTGTTTAAATAAATCAGAAAAAGCTTTAGAACTTTTTTGATTTTCATTTTTTTCAATTTTAAAATTTTCAAATCCTGTTTGAAACTTCATTGGATTAATTTCCATCTTTGCCACTCCTTTTAAGTGCTGATATTAAGAGCACTATTTGCCATACTCTTATAATTAGAAATAGCTTGTGTATTTGCTTCATAAGCACGACTAGCGTCAATCATATTTACCATCTCTGTCATTACACTTACATTTGGCAATTCAACATAACCTTCTTCATTTGCATCTGGATGATTCGGCCTATATTCAAGTCTAAAAGGTGATTGATCTTCTGCAATTTGATCAACTTCAACCCCACCTGAATTAAGAGAACTTCCATTTCCAACTTCTGCAGCTCCCATTTTGTTTTCTAATTTTTGTCTGAAAATAGGTGTCTTTCTTCTATATGTATTTCCATTTTCGTCTCTAGTAGTTTCTGCATTTGCAATATTAGAAGAAATAGTATCCATTCTTAGTCGCTGTGCAGTTAAACCAGATGCACTAATATCTATCCCTTTGAACATTATTATTTACCTCCCTGCTGAATAACTCGATTAATAGTAGAAAAATGACCAGCAGCTCTTTTTGACATAACACTATAATAAATACTATTTTTAGCTAATTCTGCCATTTCAACATCAACATCTACACTATTATCATCATTTCTGTAACTTCTGTTATTTTCATTTCCATTTAAAGATCTATATTGTTTACTAAATGGTAAATGATTTTTTCTAGTTGTTTTTAAACTAACAGAATTTTTAGCAGAAATTTCTTTTTTTAAAGCAGATTTAAAGTCAATATCTTGTCTTTTATATCCCGGAGTACTTACATTGGCAAGATTATTAGCTATCAACTCTCCCCGGCGAGCTGAACCAGCAAGGGCTCTGGTTATTATTTCTAAATTACCCATAATTTTTACCCCCTTCAACTTAAAAAATCTACAGCAATAGACTATAGATTTCATGCTGTGCAGTTTGGCAATCATAATATATTAAATATCTTAGACCCATAACTTTGCGTCATCAACTTTCGCTAATTTTGCTAATATTTATTACTATAACTATCGCTTATTAAATTATAATATTTTGTTATAATTTTATAATTTAAATTTACACTAATTTTCCTAAGGATTCCATAACTCTATCTTTTTTGAAAGGCTTAACTATAAAGTCTTTTGCTCCCATCTCTATTGCTTGAATAACAATTTTTTGCTGTCCCATAGCACTACAAACTACTATTTGAGCATCAGGATCAATATCTTGAATAGCCTTAATTGCTTCTAAACCATCCATCACAGGCATTGTGATATCCATTGTCACTATATCTGGTTTTAATTCTTGGTAAAGCTCAACTGCTTCTTTTCCATTCTCTGCTTCACCAACTACTTCAAAATCATCTTTTAATATGTTTTTCAAATTCAGTCTCATAAATGCTGCATCATCTACAACTAACACTTTAGGCATTTAAAAATTACCTCCCTTTTTTTTTAGATATTACCATTTCATATAATAACAGAATTAATATCTTTTGACAATCAAAATCAAAAATCTTTCAAATTTTATTAAATTTACTATATAATAAATTTAAAGAGTTATCAAATCTTTACTAAAAGATTTGATTTCAACTCGGCCATCATTTACATAAAAATACATAGAACGACCATAGTCTTTACCTACATCACTACCTAAAATTTTAATCCCTAAATCTTTTAATGTTTCTTTAACAGCGACTATATTACGAGCTCCAATTTTCATTACTGAATCTCCACTTTCTGACTTAAACATTCCAGCTCCACCAACAATTTTTGCCGAAAGACGTCTCTTTTTGGCTCCAATTGCTTCCATTTCTTCAATTAAATAAGGAATACCTGTATCTGCATACTTTACAATTTTTTTACCACCTGGATTTTCAGGTAGCATTATATGCACCAGACCACCAACTTTGGCAAAGCGATCATAGAGGGCAATTCCAATACAAGAACCCAGTCCAAGTGTAGCTAAAAGAGTATTTTTATCACCAACTGCATGGTCTGCCATTTTTACAATCAATTTTTCTGCTACCTGATCCCGATTAGGCAAGGCTATCACCTACCAATTTCTTAAACAGTAAACCAAGTGAATCTTTTTCTGGAATAAAAAAGTAAAATAACTCTAATTTTTCATCTCCTGCTATAAACTCAGTTTCTAAAAGCAGAATAAAATCTTCTGTTTGACTATAATCAATTACAGAAGAACTTAAAACAGCACCAGCCATATCATAAGCCATAGCTGGGACACTTTGGTCCAAATCTAAATTAGTAAAATCATTAATTGCTTTTAAATAAGCTCCACTCAAAATATTTCCCAATTCATTTAAAGCAGAATGCTGCATTTCTTTACCTGGTAACTCATCAGTCTGAAAAATTAATTTTAACATTTTTTCTACATTTTCCATATCAACAACTAATAAGATCTTACCAGATATTTCTCCAGCAAAATTGATCATGATACAGGCTATATATTCTTCTTCATCTCCTGTAATAGCTGGTAATTCCTGAATATCAATCAATTCCACCTTAGGAACTGTCATATTTATTTCTTGACCAATCATTCCCGAAAAAGCTGTAGCTGCATTTCCAGCCCCAATATTAGCTACTTCTTTGAGAATATCTTGTTTCATCTGGTCTAACTCCATTAACTTACCTCCTGACATTAGTAATTAATATAAAATCAACCCTTTTTTAAGTAAACAAGTAACTATTTTAAATTATATCACTTCAGATTAAAATATCAAACTTTTATTTGGAATTTATAAAAATTTTCCCCACTTAAATTAGCAAAAATTACAATTTAAAATGGGGAAAGCTAAATTATTGAGTGAATAATGTTTTTTCTAAATCTAAAAGGATTAATAAATGATCTTCATCACGTGCACAAACTCCACGTAAATAATCCTGTCTTAAATTACTTTCGACATCAGGAGCTGGTGTAATACTATCTTCTTCTAACCAGACTATTCCTTCAATATGATCAACCTGAATTCCTAATAACATATTATTTACTTCAACTGTGATTGTCCGCTGCTCATCTTCGTCAAAGCTTCCACTATCTTGATCGATTTCAAAACGACTGTGTAAATCAACTACAGGTACAATAATACCTCTTAAGTTAATTACACCTACTACATGCTCATCGGTATTAGGAACATTAGTAATTTGAGCTGATTTTATAATTTCTCTTGTATATTCAATCTCTATTCCATACTCTTCTTCCCCAATATTAAAAACAATATATTGAGTTTGACCATGTTTTTTCCCATTTTGATTTTTAGCATCATCTAAATCTAAGCGCTCTTGAGTTGTTGCCATAATCACACCCCTTTTTTCGAAATTATTTGCTAATTAAATTAAGCTACAATATCACGTACATCAATTATTAGTGCTACATCACCATCACCAATAATTGTAGCTCCACTAATATATTCAGTATCTTGTAAATAATTACCTAGAGATTTAATTACTATTTCTTGCTGATTTAATAATTCTTCCACTATTAAACCAATAAAACGATCTCCACTCTTTAAGATTACAACTGATAATTCAGATTCTGAATTTTTAAAAGAATCAATATCTTTACTGCCAAATATTTCAGCTGCAGAAACTAGTGGAATTGTATTTTCGCGGAGTACAATTACATCTTTACCCCTAACTTTTTTAATATTTGCAGGACTGATAGTCAAAGTCTCACTAACTGCATTTAATGGAATAGCAAAAGTATCTCCATCAACTTTAATCATTAAGGCTTGAGTAATCGCTAAAGTTAAAGGAAGAGAAATAGTAAATGTACTTCCACTACCTAGATTTGATTCTATACTAATTTGACCATCTAATTTTTTAACTATATTTCGAACAATATCCATTCCTACACCACGACCAGATACATCTGTAACTTGAGATGCTGTACTAAAACCAGGGTGGAAAACAAAGTTAAGGATATCTCTTCTTTCCATTTGTTCTAATTCTTCTTCAGTAACTATTCCCTTTTCTACAGCTTTACGGCCAATTTTATCTGCATCAATACCAGCTCCATCATCTTTAACTTCAATAATGATTTCACTACCTTTTTGATAAGCTCTCAGCTCTATTCTTCCTTCTTCATCTTTACCCTTAGCTTTTCTTTCTTCAGGAGTTTCAACACCATGGTCAATAGCATTCCGGAGTAAATGAGTTAATGGATCAGATAATTCATCAATAATTGAGCGGTCTAATTCAGTTTCTTGACCTTTCATAACAAAATCAATTTCTTTATCCATTTTATTTGATAAATCTCTAATCATTCTGGGAAATCTACTAAACATAACTCCAACTGGTACCATTCTAATTTGCATTACAATATGGTGTAATTCCATAGTAACTCGATCTAATTGTGGTATAATTTCATTAAATTTAGATTTTTGAATATCTAATGATTGGAGTCTTGTTTTATTAATTAACAATTCTCCTACCATATTCATTAATTTATCTAATTTAGAAATATCAACTCTAACTGTCGAACTACTTTGGAAAGAATTCACTTTATGTTCAGCATGAAGACTTTTCCCTTTTTTCTTTTTATCTTCTTTATCCACTTCCAAAGATTCTATTTCTTCAAAATTAATTACCTCTGCTCCAGATATTTCTGCTAATTCTTCTTTAAATTCATCTGCTGGTAACCAGCTTAAAGCATAAATATCAACTTCTGCTACATCTTCTTCCGAATTTTCAATAGTATCTTTATCAGGTACTGCCTTAAATAATTGTCCTATTTCTTCAATTTTTTTCAAAAACATAAATGCTCTAACACTCTGAAAATCTTGTTCATCTAGATGAATCTTTAAATGATAAATTCGTTCTTTATCTTTTTTATCAGAATTTAATTTCTTTTTTTCCTCATTAGTTAAATCAAGAGAAAACTCTTTATCTGCTCCCCCAGCTTGATCATCATCTGCTTGCTCTTTCTTAGAGGCTGTACCTTCTTGACCATAATTAGCTAGTTCTTCAATAAAACCTTCTAAATTGATCCCTTCTGGCTCTTCTCCATCAGTTTCTCTAATCTTTTCTACTAAAAACTGAATATTATCTAGACCCTGTAATAAAAGATCAATAAAATCTGTTGTTACATCAAGCTTACCATCTCTAACTCGATCTAACATGTTTTCCATTTTATGAGTTAGTTCAGTTAAGTTTTCAAAACCCATGGTAGCTGCCATCCCCTTAAGTGAATGAGCAGCTCTAAATACTGCATCTATGGTTTCTTTGTCCTCAGGATTATTTTCCAAAGTTAAGATTCCATTGTTTAGGGTTTCAACATATTCTTTAGCTTCATCAAAAAACATATCTAAATAACCATTATCCTGCATTGACTTCCCCCCTAGTTTTATTAAGTTTAAAAAATATATTAACTTTTTTCATCAAAAAATTTAGCTTCATATTTATCAGAATTGAGATAACCCTTAATACTTTTTTCCCTGCTATATAAAGAAATCATTTTTTCTTTGTTTTCCTTTTTTTTGTTTTCTAGAGCTTTAATATTTTGAGACTGCAGAGTATTTATTGCTTTAATTAATTGAGCTAAGCTATCTTTTTTAGCTTGTAATTGTTTTTTATTTAGAGAAAAAGCTAATTTCGCAAAATATTGTTGAACATTAATCTGATCTATTAATTCTATCAAGTCATTTTTTTGAACCAATTTTTCTTTTAGAGCTTCAAAATCATTTTCAGAAATTAATTCTTTTTCTTCTTTTGTTTTTAATTTTAAAGCTTGATATAAATCAAATAAATCTTTCATCAACTACCTCCACTCTAAACCTCTGCCTTAACTTTTTTTGTATCTTTAGAACCCTTATTAACTATAATTTCTTTATAAGTCAAAAATAGTTCTTCAACGAGAGGTATAACATTATCAAGATGTTTAGTGTTTTTATTTAAATTAGCCTGTAGCAATTCCCTATAAATATAATCATAAAGATTTTCTAGTTGAATAGCAATTTCTCCACCCTGCTTTTTATCTAAAGTCCCTTGTAATTCTAAAATAATATTTTGGGCCTTAATTATATTCTTATGGCTTTCTTCAATTTTTCCTGCTTTTATATTTTTTTTTGCTAATTTCATAAACTTTAATCCACCCTGATAAAGCATCAATAAAAGCTTGCCTGGACTTGCTGTTTTAATCTGCATTTGCTTATATTGATCGGCACTTCTAGCTTGCATATAATTACCTCCTAAATATATTTTATAATTTTTTAGTCAAAATAGCAATAATTCTAGCCACCAAATTTAATATTATTTAATTCTTCTAATAATTTCTTGTTTTTAACTGCTTTTTTATTTTCTTCTTTTACATCTTCTATTAATTCTTTTCTTAATATTTCAATACTTCTTGGAGCATCGATTCCAAGTTGAACTTTACCATTTTCAATTCCAACAACTGTTAACTCTATTTGATCATCAATTACAATTTTTTCGTTTAATTTTCTACTTAAAACCAACATTATTTTGCCACCTCTTCTGCAGCAGCAAAAATTTTATACCTAACCTGATAGCGTTGATCATCAAGTATTATTTGCTTACCAAGCTTAGCTTCTAAATTAATAATTATTGGAGCAGAAAGGTTAGCAGTACTTTGATTAATTTTATTTTTTAAAGTAATAATATTTAAAACTAAAAGATCATCAAGACTTTTTATCTTTAAATTTTCTTCTATTTTGTCACTGATTTCAAATTCGTAATCTTTAATTAAATTACCAGGCTCAACTGTTACAAAAGCAATTTCTGCTCTTTCAACTGACTGCATAATTATAAAAGGCGAATCTTCAGCGAAAGGTAATAAAACAAAATCATTTAAATTTTCAAAACCTGGTAGTCCTGATTTAAAATTGATTATATCGGCTTCATCTATTTTTAATTTACCAAAATCTCTGGTCATTAATTCCATTTAAATCCCTCCATTTAACTAATTAAATTTTTAAGCTCTAAAATCTATCTTTGGTCCTGGTTTATAAGTTATAACAATCTCTTTTTTCGGATTGGACATTATTTCTGAAGCCAAGTTAGAAATTTTATAATTTTTAAAATTACTTAGCTTATCACCAGTTGACGCATAAAAAGAGGCTGCCTTTTGAGCTGTTTTCATTCCTTTTTCTGCAAACTTTTGAGCACTATCTGCAGTTTTATAAAAACCCATAGCTTTTTGAGATGGATAATTATCAATGTGTAAATTTAATTTTTCTATCATTCTGACACTCCCTCTCTTTTAATTATAATCGGCTAATCATTTGATTTGTTAAGCACTCTAAAATTAAATTAAATTTGTTTTACTAACTTTTAAGTTCAAATACTCTATTTTAGTAGCAGATCTAACTCTAAGAGAATTTTAGTTTTTTTAGTTAATTTTTCTTATAATAATAATTAAAAAGGATTTTTAGATCTCAAATAGAAAATTAAATATAAAGGATTTAAAACTTAAAGGGATGATTATTAATGCTAAATAAAATTTACTTTTTAACAGTTTTGATTTTAATTATATTAACAATTCCTAGTCAAGCTTTGACAATAAATGATTCTAAATTAGAAAAATTAGATTTTAAGATTTTAAATAGTTATCAGCATGACCCAGAAGCTTTTACTCAGGGTTTAGAAATTTATAAAGGTTATTTATATGAAGGAACTGGTCTCTATAATAAATCTAGCCTGAGAAAAATTGACTTTAAAAATAATAAGATTCTTAAAAAAATAAATTTAAATCCTAAATATTTCGGAGAAGGAATTACAATTTTAAATGATAAAATATATCAATTGAGCTGGAAAGAAAATACTGCTTTTGTCTATGATTTGAATTTTAATTTAATCAATACATTTTATTATCAAGGCCAAGGCTGGGGCGTAACTAATAATGGACAATATTTAATTATGAGTAATGGCAGTTTTAATATTCAATTCAGAAACCCCAAAGATTTCAGTTTAGTCAGAAAAATTACTGTCCAAACTACAAATCAAAAAATAACAGAAATTAATGAGTTAGAATATCATAATGGTTTTATTTATGCTAATATCTGGCATAGTGATTTAATAATTAAAATAAATGCTAAAAATGGTTTAGTAAAATCATATCTAGATTTAACTGGGATTTTAAAAACTGATTATAAAGGAGAAATAGATGTTTTAAATGGAATTGCCTATCATCCTCAAAATAATAGTTTTTTAATAACAGGTAAATTTTGGCCTAAACTTTATCAAATAAAAATAAAAAAATCCCTTATGGAAAAGAATTAATTAAATTTCTTGACTATAAGGGCCCTTACTCTCTATAAAATTATTTATTTAAGATATTATACACTTTTGAATTATTATACTTACTATAAGGCACTTCTTCTCTAAGCCTAGTTAATATTTCTTTACTTTTTTTTTCTAAACCAGCCTCTTCTAGCATCAAACCCAAATTATATAATGCTTCATCATAATAATTACTTTCTGGATATTCATTTAAATAAATCCGATAAAAATGTTCAGCTGACTGATATGCTTCCATTTTTTCATAACTTCGAGCTAATAAAAATAAGCTTTCTCGCTTTAAATAATCAGTTTCACTTAAATTATAAATACTATTAAATATATCAGATGAGTTTTGATAATCAGACCGAGAAAAATAATCTAAAGCCAAATTAAATAACTGCTGTTCTGTTTTAGTCTCTAAATAATTATTAGCAGAAATTAATTCTTCCTTTGTTTTTTCTTTTTGAGTTAATTTTTTTATATCTTCTAAAGTTAAAAAATTTTCTTCTTTTTGATATTTCATTAAATTTAAATTAGATTTAAATTCTAATTTATTCTTTTTCAGCTTAGAATCGTCCACTTTTTCAGCTTCTTTTGCTTCTGAATTAGATTGTTTTTCAGTCTTTTCTAATTTAGACTCTTCAGAATTACTTGCTTGTTCTTTATCCATAGTCTGAAATTCATTCTCAAACAACTGCCCAGGGTTTAAACCACTTAAATTAAGAAAAATCATAAAAATAAAAATCGCAATAATACCAGCAATAACTGCACTCTTTTTGTTTGTTTTTGATTTGAAGTTAAAAGCAGGACTAGTTTTATCTTCTCTTTCACATTGTTTTATGTAATTTTTAATATTTTTATTACCACTGTCTAAATCATAGGCCTGATAAAAATATTTTAGAGCCTGTTCATAGTCTCCCTCTCTTTTATACAATAGACCTAAAATAACATATGGTTCAATTAATTCCCCGTGTTTTTCAATTAATTTTTTTAAGAATTTAATTTTCTTATTTTGCTTTGTTTTATCATCAAAAAGTATCTGCTTATATTCTTTTCTTAGTTCTTTAAAATCTCTTTTAGTTATTAATTCTAAGTAATCTCGTGCCTTATTATTATCTGCTGCTAAAGAAAGACTTTTACGCCATGTTTTTTCTGCCTTATCAAATCTGCATTTTAGATAATAAGCTAAGCCCAACAAATTAAGTACAGAAGTACTATTTGAATTAAATTTTAAACATAGTTTTAACTCATCAATTGCAGCTGAAACATTATTGTCTTTAATTGAATCCATTGCCTTTTTGTAATGAGCATTATTTTTATTCATTATCATAACAACCTCTCCAGATTTAATAAATACTTTTGTCTATTTTATCATATAAAATAAAGTCTGCAAAGAAAAAAGGACCTAGATTAGAGGTCCTTTTTGCTAAAACAAAAATTTTAAGCCATTAAATTTACATTTTGGCCTTTACCTGGGCCAGCCACACGAGCCTGCTGAACTGCCTGTGAAGTTTCTTCCATACCCTCTACCAACTTTGAAACTTGCTCAGCACTCTGCCCCATCGATTTTCTCATACCAGAAATACTCAAAGCCTGTTGAACACTTGCAATTTGACTCTGCATAGCTGCATTTACACTACTCATACTATCAACTCCTTTGATATTTTAACTTAGTTTAATAATAGCAGATTTCAGACTATTTTTCCACTTTTTAGACTAATTAGTAAAATAAAAAAGGTAAAATCCTAACTTTTATCTAATTATTATTAGTAAGACTAAACAAAAAAGGAGAATTATAATGAATAATAAAAAAGAATTTTACCAAATAAAAGCCAAAGAATTAATTAAAAACTTTAAAAAAAGAAATATCGAAGCTTATTTTGTTGAAACTGCTGAACTAGCCTGCCAAAAAGCAGTTGACTTAATTAAAGTTAAATCAACTATTTCCTGGGGAGGCTCAATGACTTTAAAAGAAATTGGACTCTTAGAAAAATTATCTCAACAAGATTATAACTTACTAGATAGAGCTCAAGCTGAAAATTACCAAGCTAAAGAAAAAATTTATCATCAAGCTTTAAGTGCAGATTATTATTTAATGAGTGCTAATGCAATTACTCAAACTGGAAAATTAGTTAATATTGATGGAAATGGTAATCGCTTAGCTGCCTTAATCTATGGACCAAAAAATGTAATTATCGTAGCTGGGATGAACAAAATAACAAAAGATTTAGAAAGTGCTCTTAAAAGAGTCAAAAATCAGGCAGCACCTCCAAATTCTATGCGCTTAAACCAAAACACTCCTTGTGCTAAAACTGGCCAGTGTCATAATTGTCAGGTAGAAGATACAATCTGCTGTCAAACAGTTATTACTCGCCGCTCACGTCAAAAAAATAGAATTAAAGTTATTTTAGTAGGAGAAGAATTAGGTTTTTAGTAGTTTGCAGCAATGTTAATCTAATTACAGCAACTAATAAAGATTTATGTTAAGGTTATGCTAGTTATAGGAGGTTTTTTAATTGAACAAAACATTAACTACACTTTATCAAAATTTAGATACTGAAAATATAGATAGTAATTTTCAATTCATTTTATTTGGTGGCACTGGTGATTTAGCTCATAATAAAATTATCCCTGCATTTTATAATCTAGTTGCAAGAGATATCTTAACAAATAAATATACAATTATTGCTACGGGTCGCCGCTATAAAAATAAAAATGAATATCTAGCTGCCTTATATAAATCTTTAAAAAATAAAAAGAAAAAAATAGATTCTAAACATTGGAAAAAATTAGCTTCTCATTTAGAATACTTTCAACTTTCTTTTAAAAATGAAGCTGATTTTAAGAAATTAGAAAATCATCTTGTTCAAAAAGATAAAACAGAAAAAATATCTGAAAGAATTTTTTATTTAGCAACTGCTCCTAAATTTTTTGCAGAAATAGCTAAAAAATTAGATAAATTTAATTTGTTAAATGCTGGTTTTAAAACAAATAATTCCAAATTAGTCATTGAAAAACCTTTTGGCCATGATTTTAAATCAGCTCAAAAATTAAATAATACCCTCAGCAAAATTTTTTCAGAAAAAAATATTTTTAGAATAGATCATTATTTAGGTAAAGAGATGATTCAGAATATAATGGTTATTCGCTTAAGCAATCCAATTTTCAGAGCACTCTGGAATAAAGAGCATATTGATAATATCCAAATATATTTAAACGAATCTGAAGGTGTTAAAGATCGCGGAAAATATTATGATGATACTGGAGTAATCAAAGATATGTTCCAAAATCATATACTGCAGATATTATCATTAATTACAATGGAAGAACCTGAAAATTTAAGTGCTGCTGAAATCTCACAAAAAAAAGTAGAAGTTTTTAAAGAATTAGCTGATAATGATCTCAGTAATATAGATGAGCATATTGTTAGAGGTCAATACAGCTCAAATATAATTGAAAATAAAAATAGCAAAAAATCAATTAAAGCTTATAGAGAAGAAAAAGAAATAGATCCTAACTCTAAAACAGCAACTTTTATGGCACTTAAACTATTTTTAAACAATCAGCGTTGGCAAGATGTTCCAATCTATCTTAAATCAGGTAAAAGATTAAATAAAAAAGAAGCAGCAATTGCTATTGAATTTAAAGATGATTTTCATGCTGCTTATACTGAAGATCAAAAATTAAGTTCCAATATCTTATTAATAAAAATTCAACCTGAAGAGGGAGTTTCTTTAAGATTTAATACTAGAAAACCAGCTAGTAATAATAAAATTGTGCCAGTTGAAATGGAGTTTTGTCAGAGCTGTCAGCAGTTTTTCAATTCACCTGAAAATTACGAAGGTTTAATTTATGATATGATTGCTGGTGATAAAACACTTTTTACAAGTTGGGAAGAAGTTTCTTATTCTTGGAAATTTATTGATAAGATTCAGAAAAAGTGTCAAGAACAAAAAATTAAACTACACTCTTATCCTGCTCAAACTGGGGGACCAAAAGCAGCTGACAAATTATTAGAAGCTGATAACAGAATTTGGCAGGATAAAAAGTAATAACTTTTAAATTTTAAAATTATATACTATTAAAAAGGCTTAACTTGTTTAGGGGGAGTCCAAAATGTATGATATTTCAATGACAATTAAGAAAGAAATGTTAGTTTATAAAGGACGAGATGAGGTTAGACCACGTTTAACAACAATTAGAGATTTTGAAAATGGGGATGCACACGAATCTGAGCTACAAATGAATGTTCATACTGGAACACATATAGATGCACCTTTACACATTTTACCTGAGGGAGAAAATTCTAATATCTTTTTTGCTGAAAATCCTTTTTATCAGGCCCAGGTGCTTGATTTAACAAATTTGACAGAAAAAATTACAGCTGCTGATTTAAAAAAATACTCAATTAAAGAAAATTCTTTTGTAATTTTAAAAACTACAAATTCTCAGCCTGGGTATCTAGAAGAAAAGCCAGAAAAATTTATTTATTTAGATCAAAGTGGTGCTAATTACTTAGCAAAAAAAGAAATTAAAGGAGTTGGAATTGATACAAATGGAATTGAAAGAAATCAAGCAGAACATCAAACTCATAAAAAATTATTAACTAAAAAAATAATCATTTTAGAAGGATTAAGACTAAATAAAGTTCCAGCTGGTCAATATGTTTTAGTACTTTCTCTTTTAAAAATTGCTAATAGTGATGGCCTTCCTGCACGAGCATATTTATTTGAAAATGGAGAAATTGAAATAATGCTTAAATTATTTAAATAAATAAATTTTATTTAATCTAAATCACAGGAGGTATTATAAATGAAAAAATACGAAATTGGTTTAATCGGTCTTTCAGTTATGGGACAAAATTTAGCTCTTAATATTGCTCGCAATCATTCTATAGCTGTTTTTAATCGAACTGAAACTAAAACAAGAAATTTTATTAAAAATAAAGTTAAAAATCAAGAACTTAAAGCTACTTATAAACTAGAAGAATTTGTTTCCTCTTTAGCTAAACCTCGCAAAATAATTTTAATGATTAAAGCAGGAAAACCAGTTGATTTAGTAATTGATAGTCTGCTTCCTTATTTAGAAGCAGATGATATTATTATTGATGGTGGAAATTCATATTTTAAAGATACAAATCGTAGGTTGAGAAATCTTAAAGAAAAAAATATAAAATATCTGGGGGTTGGAATTAGTGGTGGTGAAGCTGGGGCTTTGCATGGACCTTCTATTATGCCCGGAGGAAATGAAAATGCATATGCAGAAGTTTCAGATATTCTTGAAGATGCTGCTGCAACTACAAATAAGGGTGCTTGTGTTAGCTATTTAGGCCCTAATTCTGCTGGTCATTATGTAAAAATGGTTCACAATGGAATCGAGTATGGAATTATGGAAGTTTTAGCAGAAATTTATGCTTATTTAGATCAAGTACTACAATTAAAACCAGATGAAATTGGTGATATTTTTGCAGATTGGAATCAAGATTTTGATTCATATTTAGTAGAAATAACTGCTAAAATCATGCACCAAGATGATCCTAAAACTGGTCGTAAATTAATTGATCTAATTTTAGATAAAGCTAAACAAAAAGGAACCGGTAAGTGGAGTGTCCAAAGTGCTTTGAATTTAGGAACTGCTATTCCAACGATTAATGCTGGAGTTAATGCCCGTTTAGTTTCTGCTCTTAAAGAAGAAAGGATCAATAATTCGTCTCAATTTGCCAGTAGTACTAGAGCAGTAGTAGAAAAAAAGAAAATGCTACCTATACTCAAAAAGACAGTCTTTTTTAGTTCAGTAATTGCTTATGCAGAAGGTTTTAAATTACTACAAGCAGCTTCAGAAGAATATAATTATGATTTAAATTATAAAGAAATCGCACGTATTTGGGAAGCAGGCTGTATTATTCGTTCTGGTCTTTTAGAGCCAATTCAGAATGCATTTAAAGAAAATCGAAATCTTAATAGTTTAATTACAGCTCAGCAATTTAAAAGTCAACTAAATGCTGCTGCTGAAGAAATTGCACCTTTAGTAGAAAGTGCAGCAAAATCTGGATTGCCAATACCTGCTATCCATGCTGCTCTTGATTATTTTAATAGTTTAAAATCTAAAAAGCTACCAGCAAATTTAATTCAAGCTCAAAGAGATTTCTTTGGTGCTCATACTTATCAACGTACAGATGATCAAGGAACTTTCCATACAGAATGGAAATAATAGAAATTAAAAAAATATAAATTTTAAAATTCTTGTAAAAGGTGCAGAACTTAAAATTGTTCTGCACCTTTTTTCTTAGTCTACTCTATAATCTACCATTACCTGAATCACTCAAATCAATTAAACCTTCGGGATAAGGATTAAATATTGTTTGAGCTAATAAGTATTCTACTTTAAACCTAATTACCCAAGATCGCAAAAGAGCTAAAGGTAAAGAAAAAGGAACTTTATCTTTTCTAAAATCAGCTAGTGTTTCTAAAAAATATTTTCTTTCTTCTGGACTAATATTTGAAGATACATAACCAAAAATATGTTCTAGCATATTAACTCTCTTCCCTGTATCTGGTAAAACTTCTAAGGTTTCTAATAGTTTTTTTCTGTATTTTTTCATTATTATTTCTGTTTTCCCCTTTTTATAAGCAGCAATGATTCTCCCCAGTTTATTTAAACCATTTTGATTATAAGACATAATTAAATATTTATTATTACTATGGAAATCAATTAGCTCTTTAATTGCTCTACTTTCAATCACAGATCTTAAATCAGCTAACATAAAAATTTTAATCAAAAAATTTTCTCTTAATTTAAAATTTTTCAATCTTCCCTCATTTTCTATAACAAGACTAGAAAATGATTTTTTTAATTCTGTAGTAAAATAGCCTGCCTTTTTTTCTCCTAGAGCAGGTACTTTTCCTGCTTTTGGATAAACCTTAGCATCATTACTACCACAAGAAGGAGAGCGAGTTTTAGCAATAAACCCCTCAATTTCTTCCTCTTTTAACTCTGAAATTATTTTTTCTAAATAATTATTCATTTTATCAGTATGATCTTTACCAGTCATAGAATCTACTAATTTATATTGATCTTGATCTTTGATTAAACGAACAGAATTTCTAGGAACTCCTAAACCCATTTCAACTTCTGGGCAGATTTTAATGTAATTAACATGTTTTTCTAACTTACGTACAAACTTATCAGGTATTTTATCTCCATTATAACGACAACGACAATATTCTAAACATTTACTTAGAATAATATTTGGTTTTTTAAATTCTCGCAAATTAAAGACCTCCTATTCTAAATTTAGCTTTTGGGAAACCAAGGAAAAAATATATTAGTTTTTTGAGCATATTCTTGATATTCTTCATCATCTGCATATCTTTTTTCTAAAAGTGGGACTCCAGAAACAAAACGCAGTAAAAAAGTCATAATCAGTGGACTGAATATGAATTTCCAAGCACCTGGAATTGATAAAGCAATAAGATAAAACCCCCACCAGACTAAAGCATCACCAAAATAATTAGGATGACGAGTATATTTCCAAACGCCTGATTTTAATACATGGCCATTTTTTTTAGAATCTGCTAAAGCTTTATAATCTTTTAACTGTTTATCAGCTAATGCTTCAAAAGCAAATCCTAAACCCCAAACTAAAAGACCAAGAAAATCAATTATTTTTAGTTCCTGATAAGGGGCAGCTATAATTTTAATAATGGGAGTAGAGATAATAAATAAAAGTACTCCTTGCAGCATAAAAACTCTTAAAAAAGAAGTGAGATAAAAATGATTCCAATTTTTTCTCCATTCTGCATAACGAAAATCTTCTCCTTTTCCCTGATTTCTTTTAAAAATATGATAACTTAATCTAAGACCCCAAATTGTAACTATAAAAGTAATGATAAAAGAACGCAAATTATAATTATTAGTTAGATAAAGAGCTAAATTAGCAGTATAAACATAACCTAAACCCCATCCTACATCAACAATTGAATTATCTTTTTTTAAAATAGCTATAATAAAAAATAAAGAAAAATAGGCTAAAACGAAAAGAAATACTTGAAAATAAATTGAATTTATCATTCTATTTCCTCCTCATTTTTCTCAATTAAAGCAATTGCTGTACTACCTCTACCAGCATTAAGAGCTACAATTGGAGAAATTTTAGTTAAAAATTCAGCTTCTATACCTAATAATTCGCTAAAAGATTCTCTATACCTTTTAGCTCTGTTTAAATCATCACCATGAACAATAGCAAAACGTTTAACCCCCTTTTTTTGTTGGTGTTTTTTTAAAATTGATTTTATCTTTTTGTAATTTCCTTTTTTACTAAAAGCTGTTGCAAAAGCAATTCCATTTCCTTTTTGATCAATAGAAATAATTGGTTTTAAATTTAAAAACCCAGCTAATTTACCCTTTAAAGGGCTGACTCTGCCTCCCCGAACCATATATTTAAAATCACTAACACTAACATAAATATACAAATTATCTCGCAGTGACTTTAAATATTTAATAATTTGTTCAAAATTTTTGCCTTTTTCTAACTGCTCTGCAGCTTCAAGTACAAATAATCCCTGAGCCCCGGAATTGGTCTTTGAATCAATAACTTCCAGCTTAAAATCTTTTGCCTGATTTTTAATATTTGTAGCAGCTTTTTTGATACTGCTATAAGTCCCACTCATTTTGGCTGAAACAGTAATTGCAATAACTGCTTGATAATTTTCGGCTAAATAATTAAGTTTATCTTCTATTTTTTTAACTGCTGGTTGAGCTGAAGAAGGGTATTCTGTTGCATCATCTATAATATCAAAAAAATTATTAGTATCAATTGTTAATTTGTCGAGATAATTAGTTTCATCAATTAAAATATTTAAAGGTAATAAATGAATTTGATATTTATCTCTAAATTCTGCTGGCAGATCAGCTATAGAATCTGTTAAAATAGCTATTTCAGATTTTTTATTATATTTAACCTGCTGCTGTAATTGCATATCATCTACTTTTTGATCTAAGATATCTGCAAATTGGTCTAATTTCAAAAAAAGTTGAGGTGGCTTATTAGTATGAATATGAAGACGCAGCTTTTGTCGATCTCCTGCTATTATTAGTGAGTCTCCAAATTCTGAAATTTTCAATTTTAATTCTTTAATTGATATTTGCAAATGAGCAAGATAAGCCTCAGTACAATAACGAAATTCAATTTTTTCTTCTTTACCTATTTCCTCTTTAATTAACTCTTCAATTGAGCCATAGTTTTTAGAATTTAATTTTTTAAGATTGCCATTATTTATAAAATCAACTATTCCTTCTAAGAAAAAAACAAAAGCTTGAGCTCCAGAATCAACAACATTAGCCTCTTTTAAAACCTGGAGCTGATTTTTAGTTTTTGCTAAAGAATTAGAAGCCGTTTTTAATGATTCATTGATTAACTCAGCAAAATCTTTAGTTTTAGTTTGAATTTTTTCTAAAGCAACAGCCCAGTCTTTCATCACAGTTAAAATAGTTCCCTCAACTGGATCATTAAGTCCTTGATAAGTATAAGCAACAGATTTTTTTACTATTTCTACAAACTCTTTAGTATCTATATTTTGAGCTTGAGCAGCACTATTTTTCAAACCATTAATAAATTGAGCAAAGATAATACCTGAATTTCCAATTGCCCCCTTAAGAGCAGCTTCTCCCATTGAATTAAGAGTTTCAGCTAGAGAATCAGTTTTTATAGTTTCATTTTCAACTACTTTTAAGGTATGAGCTAAATTACTTCCAGTATCACCATCTGCTACTGGAAATAGATTAATTTTATTTAAATCATTTTTGTTAGCAATTACTTTTTTTGTTCCTGCTAAAAATGCATAATAAAGTCTTTTACCATCAAGATAATTTATTTTCAACTTTATACCTCCCAAATTAGCTAAATATTTTCTCTGATTAACAATATTATATCTAGATACAGTGGAAAATAAAAGTTATTAAAAAACATTTTCTGAAATTTTAAAAAAATCATTATTCATCTTAAAAATAATTTTTAATAAAAAAATTCGCTCAAAAGCTTAAAGCTCAGAGCGAATTTAAAATATTTTTTATTTTATTAGTCTAATTAGGCATTTTTGAGAGCAGATAATTCTTCACTAATTTTAGATAAATTATTACCATAACGTAAATCATCTCTTAAGTCAGTCATTACTTTATCTAAAACTTTAAGCTCCTGCATTAGTTCTTTTTCTGCAGTTGAAGTTTCTATAACATCTTTAATCCCACCATTATTAATAATGATTCGGCGATCACCCATTAAAGCTAAAATCGGATCATGAGTAGCCATTAAAACTATTTTTTCTTCTCCTACTAAAAGCTCTAAAGCTTTTTCACGATTAATACCAGCATTTTCAATTTCATCAATCAAAATTATAGGGGAAGAACTCAAAATCGCTGTATCAGCTATCATTAGGGCCCGAGATTGTCCACCACTTAGACTGGTAATTTGAGCCTCAGAACTAAATTTTTCCCCTGCTAGCTGATTTGCTTCTCTAAAAATTCTTGCTACGACCTCTGACTGGTTATCAATTAACCTACTTTCTGCATGTAAATTTAAAAATTCCATTACTGACAAATCCATAACAAAATTCATATTTTGAGATAATTGAGCTACCAGTTTTTTCCCCCCAGTAAAACGCCATTTTTTATCTGGGACTTGATCATTGATCAAAATTTTTCTTTTAGTAGGGGTATCACCTTGAGCTGTCCATTCAATATCAGCTAATAATCTACTTTTACCTGAACCTGTTGGGCCGACAATAGAAACAATTTCCCCACTTTTAAGCTCAAGTTTTTCATAATTTTCTAATTCCCCATCTTTATTTTGACCAGCTAAAATAGAAAGACTTCCTACAATTGAATCATTTTCACCCAAAAATTCCTGCATATTTTTAATATGAGAAGCGAGACTTGCTGTAAACTGCTCTAAATCAAAAACTACATCTTCTTTTTCTTCCATTGTTAAATTAGAAAATATTGCTTCTAGACTCTGACTTGAATCTGAAATAGCTAATTTTTGATCTTCAAAAAAACTTTCTGTATAAGGATATTCTGCTATAATTTCATTGATAGTTAAATTCTTTAATTTACTTTTATTAATCATTATTGATCACCCAAATCTATTTTTCTGACATTACCTAATTGATGTTCTTTACCAATTCTGGTCTCTCCCAAACAATAAGAGCACATTGCAGAAGGCATTGAAAATCTCAATTTTTTACCAGTAACAGTTTCAATATTATCTTCTTGATCATAAAGTAAAGTTGAAAATTCAAAAGCTCCCTGACCAGTTAAACCATTAACATTCATTACCATTGCATCTGGATTAACATTACTAACTCTAGAAGCAAAGACTTCTCTTTCAGCTTGGGAAACAATATCACCTTTAGTAATTACTACTATATCTGCTGTTTTTAACATTGGCCCAATTTTTTTAGGTGTATTAATACCACTTAAATTATCAATGACACAAATTGCTTTAATATCTTTAATATAAGGAGAACAGCGGTTACACAAACCAGCACTTTCTGTGATTAAGAGATCTAAATTTCTTTCTTTTCCCCACTGCACAACTTCTTCTATATTACTCACAAAATAATGATCAGGACAAAGAGAACCTGATAAGCCTTTTTTAACTGGCACTCCTGCCTGACGATAAAGCTCATCATCATCTGTATATAAACAATCAAATTTAACTACTCCAACTTTTAAATCCCGTTTTTGAATAGCTTCAATAGTTTTTAAAATAACCGAAGTTTTACCTGAAGATGGTGGCCCAGAAAATGTAACTAAATTCATACTGCATTCACCTCCACAGAGTTATTAAATTCAGCTTCTAATTCTTTTAGCAGTTCTCCTGGATTTTCTTTTCTTAAAAATTCCCAACCAGGCCACATAAATTTGGCCTTTTCTGGTAATCCATTTTCAATTTCTGGTAAAACACTGGGGAATAATCCCTGTTCAGCTAAAATTTTACCCATTTTCTCAGAGGCCATTAAATCAATTAAAGGCTGCATTTTTTCAATTTTTTTAGCTTTAGTTAACATAAAAATGGGAGAAACAATGGCTCCATCTGCTGGCCAAATAAATTCCATATGAGGAAAACGTTTGGCCATTCTAGTAAAGAAATACGGCATAATTGTAATCGCTGGTTGATCATCAGCCTTCCTTCCCCCCTCTTTTACCATTTGAGAAGGATGTAAAGCTTTTTTCATTGAACGACCTAATTTAGTAATTCCGTCTTTTCCATAACTCTGATAAATATTTAATAAAATAGCATTAAAAAGATCGAAATCACTAACTGGTAAACTAACACTATTGGCAAATTCTTTACTTAATATTTCTTCCCAACTTCTCGGGACTTTTCTACCATTTAACTCATCTTTATTAACTAAAAAAACAGCTGGCACAATACTTAAAACAGAATAATCGCCTTCAGGATCTAACAAATCGACTCCTGCTTCGGTAAAATCCTGATTTAGCTCTTCAATTCCAGTTGCATCTTTAAAAACATCCTGCCGACGAAAGCGATCCATTAAATTTTTATCAAAAAATAAATCAAATCCAGCTGAAATAAAT
This sequence comes from Halanaerobium praevalens DSM 2228, assembly GCF_000165465.1. Taxonomy (GTDB): domain Bacteria; phylum Bacillota; class Halanaerobiia; order Halanaerobiales; family Halanaerobiaceae; genus Halanaerobium; species Halanaerobium praevalens. Next base: position 591,938 of record NC_017455.1, on the reverse strand, counting down.
ATATCAGCAAGTTCAGCTTCAGATTCAATTGCTTCAAAACCATTCTGCAGCCATTCTAAACCTTGAGAAGCAGATTTAAGATCCAAGTCAACTTCATAATCAAGTTCTAAAGCTACTTTTTCTAATTCTTCTGTCATTGGAATTTTAACTGGACAAGGTAATGAACCTGAAACTTTAATTTTTTCTCCACCTGATTTATAGCTATTATTTTTTTCTATTTCTTTTTCCATTAAGTCTAAAAGTTTAGCTAAATCTAAATTTTTAAGTTCTGCTGCCTGTTTTAAAGTAATCTTGGAACCAAAATTCCTTCTTTTATCTTCTTCATCTAATTGATTAAAACCTTTATTAACTAAAACTGCAATCAGACTGGGAAATTTTTTAGTTATCTCAAATAAATTTTCATTAACATCAATTTTATTTTCCATTTTAAAACACTCCTTTTACTTTTTTGTACCCACTTTTTTGTACCCGGTACAAGTGAATTAAATCACCATCTCTATATTTAAATACTTTCTAAGTTTTTAATTAATCTTTATTGACTAGTTAAAGTTTAGCATTTTAATCTAGTTTATTCTGTGATTTAAGTCACTCAAAGCTATAATTATTTATTATTTATCTTAAAGTTGAGCAAATTACTTGCTTTTTTAAAGTTAATTACTTATTATAAAATTAGAAATTAAATTTGGAGGGAAAAAAATGAGTATAGTTCAAGAAATACCTTTTTTTAGTTTATTAACAGAAAAAGAATTAGATTTAATTGATGAAATTGCCAGTACAACTAAATTTAAAAAAGGAGAATATATCTTTTTTGAAGGTGAAGCTGGAAATAAATTTTTTATTATTAAATCTGGAAAAGTTAAATTAACTAAAATGATTAAAAATGGTGATGAACAAATACTAAATATTTTTAGTAAAAATGATATAATTGCAGAAATAGTAGCTTTTGATAAAGGAAATTACCCAGCCTCTGCTTTAACAATGACTGCAGCTGAAGTTATTGTCTTTGCTCAATCTGAATTAGAAAATTTAATTTTAAAACATCCGTCAATTGGGCTTAAATTATTAAGAGAAATGAGTGGCCGGCTGCGCCGGGCTCAACAAAATGTTAGAGATTTAGCTTTAAAAAATAGCTCAGCTCGGGTTGCAGGTTTATTAATTTTTTTAGCAGAAAAATATGGTACAAACAAAAAAGATCAAATAGTTTTAGATATAGCTTTAACTCAAGCTGAACTTGCAAATATGATTGGTAGTAGTCGAGAAACTGTTTCTAGAGTTTTAGGTAAATTTGAAGCAGAATCTCTGATTCAAACCTCTCGCAAAAAAATTATAATTAAAGATTTAGCTAAAATTAAAACTTATACTTAAAATTTAAATATCAATTTTTTACTTTTCTAAGCCTCTCTTTGGTTTAATATCAACTCCTAATTTTATTAATATTTTTAATTTTACAATAATATGGTATAATATAATTAACTTAATTTTTTATTTTTAAAAAGAGTATGTCACAGGAGGGGATTAGATGTTTTTTAAAGATTTAAGTATTGCTAAAAAAATATCTTTAGTAATCGGGCTCAGCTTTTTGATTCTGGTCTTAATTATGAGTTATTTTTTCAACCAACAGTTTCAAAATTTAAGTAGAGAAAATACAAAAACTGTTAGTTATCATTTACTTAATTTAGAAAAACAAAGAATAAAAAATGCTACAGAAACAGCTGCAAGTTTTTTAGCTGAATTAATTATTTCAAATAATAACTTGAGTCAAGCTGAATTTCAAAGATTAATTAAAAATTATAATCAAAATATAAGATTTGGTGAAATTGGATATTTCTTTGTTTACGATCAAAAGGGAAATACAATTTCACTTCCACCATCACCAGCTATTGAAGGTACAAATAGATGGAATTTAAAAGATGCAAATGGTAAATATATAATTAGAGCTTTAAAAGAAAGAGCTGACAAAGGTGGAGGTTTTACAGAATATGTTTATCCTAATCCAAATACTGGTGAAGCTGAAAATAAAATTAGTTATGTAACTCCGATTAAAGGAACAGATTATTTTATTGGGGCTGGAACTTATGATGGAATTATCAATACACAGTTAACTGAAGTTAAAAATGACTTAAATAATATTATTAATAATATCTCAAAAACACTTATTATTTTCTTATTAGCAACTATCTTAATTTTTGCCTTAATTATTATTTTTATTTCACGTTATATTTCACGAAATATCAATAAAATTTTAAGTGGTATGAATAAAATGGCTGCTGGAGACTTAACTTATAGAATGGATATAGAAAGTAAAGATGAAATTGGCAAACTTGCCCAAGCTTATAATCAAACAGCAAATTCTCAAAAAGAAATTTTAACAGAAATAAAAAAAGAGATTATTGAATTAACAAATCAAAGTCAAGAATTAGCAATTTCTGGCCAAGAAGTAGAAAAAGCAGCTGAACAAGTTGGAGGAGCAATTGAAAACGTTGCTTCTGGAGCAGAAGAACAATCAGCTCAGATTATGGAAACTAGTCAAAACTTAAAACAATTAATATCTCAAATAGATAGTACAAGTAGTAAATCCCGTAAAATGGGTTCAGCCTCTAATCAAGTTATTGAAAATATAAAAACAGGTACTAAATCAATGCAAAGTTCAATTCAGCAAGTAAATAAAGTTAAAGATAATTCTGCTGAAATAGGAATTACAATTAACAATCTTGGTGATTTGTCAGAAGAAATTGGAACAATTGTTAATTTAATTAATAATATCTCTCAACAAACAAACTTACTAGCTTTAAATGCTGCTATAGAGGCTGCTCGAGCTGGAGAAGCTGGTCGTGGATTTTCAGTAGTGGCTGATGAAATCAGGCAATTAGCAGAAGAATCCTCTCAAGCTACTAATAATATTTCTAAATTAATTGACAAAATTCAATTAGGAGTTAGCAATGCTGTTCAAAAAATGGATGGAACAGAAAAAGCAGTTAATAATAGTGTTAAGGTAATTAAAGATACAGATCTGATTTTTAATAAAATTGAAAAAACTGTTAATAAACTAAGTAGTTTAATTCAAGAAATTGATAATGAAACTGCAGAAATGAATAAATTAAGTCAAGGTGTAAATAATATGATTAATAATGTGGCTGAAGTCAGTAATGAAGCTGCTAAAAATGCTGAAACAGTTGCAGCTAATAGTGAAGAACAAATTGCAGCAACTGAAGAAATTGTTGCTGCTGGTAGTCATTTATCTGAAATGTCAGCCAAACTAAAAAAAATGATTTCTAAATTCAAAGTATAAATGAAAATTAAATAATAAATTATTTTAAAAATAAAGCTCCCTTTTAAAATAGCCTTTTATTTTCTAAGCTATTAATTAGGGAGCTTTAATACATTATTTTATTTTGGAGTTTAATTAATTATAATTCTAATTCTATGAGCTATAGTTTTACTCACCAGCCATAATTGCTGCAACATCTTCTTTAGCTTCACCTGTAGGCTTAATATCAAATTTATCAACTAATACATTAAGCACATTTTCTGAAACAAATGCTGGTAATGTGGGTCCAAGACGAATTCCTTTAACCCCTAGAGAAAGAAGTGCAAGTAATACTGCTACTGCTTTTTGCTCATACCAAGCTATATCATAAGAGATAGGTAAATCATTAATATCATCTAAGCCCATAGCTTCTTTAAGTTGTAAAGCAATATAAGCTAGAGAATAGGAGTCATTACATTGACCTGCATCTAATACTCTTGGAATACCGCCAATATCTCCTAAATCAAGTTTATTATAGCGATATTTAGCACAACCTGCTGTTAAAATAACTGCATCTTCTGGCAGTTCTTTAGCTACATCTGTAAAGTACTCTCTAGACTTAAAGCGACCATCACAACCACCCATTACTACAAACCGTCCTATATCTCCATTTTCAACAGCTTCAATTACTTTATCAGCAACACTCATTACTGTATTACGAGCATAACCGCCAGGAATTGTACCTTCTTCTATCTGGACTGGCGAATCACAGCTTTTAGCTAACTCTATAATTTCAGAAAAATCTTTGCTTTCTCCTTTTTTACGATCAGGAATATGAGTCACTGCTGGATAACCTGCCATTCCTGTTGTAAAGATTCGATCTTGATAAGAATCTTTAACAGGTGTAATACAGTTTGTAGTCATTAAAATTGGTCCATTAAATGAATCAAATTCTTTATCTTGATGCCACCATGAATTACCATAATTACCAACAAAATGATCATACTTTTTAAAAGCTGGATAAGAATTAGCAGGTAACATTTCACTATGAGTATAAACATCTACACCTGTACCTTTTGTTTGTTCCAGCAATTCTTCCATATCTTTTAAATCATGACCACTAATTAAAATACCAGGATTATCACGCACCCCAATATTTACTTCAGTTGGCTCAGGATGGCCATAAGTAGAAGTATTTGCTTCATCTAAGAGAGCCATTGTTTCTACAGCCATCTCACCAGTTTCTATTACTAGTCCTACTAAATCATCAACACTTAAGTTGTCATCTGTAGTTGCAGCAAGACATTTTTGGGTAAATCTATCTATTTCTGCTTTCTGCTTACCTAATACTCTAGCATGGTCTCCATAAGCTGCTATTCCTTTTAGACCATATGTAGCAAGTTCACGTAAAGATCTAATATCTACATTTTCAGTTTCTAAAACCCCAACATCAGTAGCTTTATCATAATAATCACTAATATCATCACTAAACCAGGTAGCATGTTCAGGTAATTCACCACTGAATTCTTCACCATGATTTTCTTTATAAACTTTTTCAAATTTCTTTTGAACCTCATCTCTAAGGTCAAAAGCTTCTCCAATTAATTCTTCAAATCTATCAGCATCAAAGTTAGCATTAGTAATTGTCGCAAATAATCCTTCCATAATAAAAGGGGCAGTTTTATCTGAGAGATCAAGCCCCTCAGTTTTAGCTTTTTCAGCATAAACAGAAATCCCTTTAAGCACAAATACTAATAAATCTTGTAAATTGGCAACTTCTTCATCTTTACCACAAACACCGCGGACAGTACATCCTTCATTTTTAGCTGTTTCTTGACATTGATAACAAAACATAGACATAATTATTCCTCCTTTTAAATTTTAAAAGTCTACTACAATTTAAAATTATTTTTGATACTTTTAACTTTAGTTTAATTTAATTTTACTCTTTTTTGCTTAGCTCAATTATAATTATATCTCTTTTAAAATAATCTTCTATGATTTATATCACATAACTACTAAATTATATTTTATATATTGAAAATATTCAGATTATTTTACCAAAAAAATACCTGAAGCTCAGCTTAAATTGATATAAAATCAAGCTACAGGTATTATTTTTAATTTATTTTATTTTTTATTTTTAGTTTAATATTCTTCTAAATGATACCATTCAGCATCTTCTAACCAAGTATTTGGGCGATCTACCATTTCAATGATATTACCAATTATTTTTTCATGTTTCTTTTCTTCTTCAGCCAAACGGTTAAAAGTCTTTTTCACTACTTCTGAATCAGATTCTTCAGCTTTTTCTAGATAGAATTCATAGCTATTTGTTTCTAAATCAATAGCTTTTTTATATACATCAACCTGTTCTTCTCCCATAATACTATCACCAGTTGGCATAGACTTAGAAATTTTTTCAAAAGCATCTTTGGCTTTAGTTATAATTCCAGTTTCAACTTCATCTACTTCTTTATTTTCTTTAAGCTGACGCACAATATTTTCATGCTTTTTTTCTTCTTTTGCCAATTCTAAGAATACATTTTTTAAATCAGTTTGATTTGTACTTTCTGCACATTCCTCATAAAATTTGCGGTTTTCAATTTCAAAATCAATAGCAAAATCATAAATATTCATTTTAAGACCCTCCTTAAAAATTTAGTTGAATCTTGTTTGAATGCTAAAATAAATTTTACTTAAATTCATCAATTAAGTATTTTAAATCATCAACCTTAACCTCACGCTCAACTAAGGCTTTGTCTTCTAGATAAGGCATTCTTTCTCTAAAAGTAGTTTTTTCTTCTTTATAGATAACTCCAATTGGAATTTGATCTCCAAATTCATCAGCAACCTTCATTGCTGCTGCATGATCAGTTGGATCATGATCTTCTAATTTATAAACTCGCTTATTATACCATTGGTAAGTATTAATTTTATTGAAAGAAACACAGGGCTGGAAAACATCAATCAAAGCATAACCTTTATGTTTTTTAGCTTCTTTGATCATTGCTTTTAAATGCTCACGATCACCAACTGTGCTACGCGCAACAAAACTAGCTTTCATACCAACGGCAAAGCGGATTGGATTAAAAGGTTCAGCATTAACTCCATGTGTCTGCACAGGAGTTCTTAAACTTTCCACACTTGTTGGTGAAGCTTGTCCTTTTGTTAAACCATAAATCTGGTTATCATGGACTAAATGGATAATATCTGGGTTACGTCTTATATTATGAATAAGATGGTTTCCACCTTCACCATAAGTACAGCCATCTCCAGATTCTACAATAACTGTCATTTCTGGATTAGCAACTCTCATTCCAATTGCTGGAGGAATTGAACGACCATGTAAACCATTAAAACCATTAACTTTAATATAATGAGGTAACTTTGCAGCCTGACCAATTCCAGTAAACATTGCAATTTCCTCTGGTTTTAAATCCATTTCAGCAAAAGCTTCTGCCAAAGCAGTTCTTAAAGGAAAATTACCACAACCTGGACACCAGGCTGTTTCACGATCAGCTTGATAAATACTTTTATCTATCATTATTTATTCACCTCTTCTTTAAATCTTCTACAGATTTCTTGACCTGAGAAAGGTCTTCCATCATCTTTTAGAATATTATAATCTGCTTTAATTCCAGTTTCACTTCTTACCAAACGTTCAAATTGAGCACCTGCATTATTTTCTACAAATACCAATTTAGCACCTGAACAAGCTTTTTCTTTAATTTCTTCTTTAGGTAAAGGCCAAACATCATTAAAAGCTAGGTGACCAATTTCATAATCTTCAGCTAAAAGTTCTCTAGCCTCTTTTAGTGGGCCAGCAGTTGAACCCCAACCAACGAAAATATAATCAGCTGCTTCAGGTCCTGTATAATCTGGTTCTAATATATCTTCAGCAGCTAATTTTTCCATCTTTCTAGTTCTTTTAGCTACCATCTTATTTCTAGTTTCTATATCTTCTACAATATGAGAATATTCATCATGCTCATCACTATCTGAAAGCACAATATTATCTTTAAGCTGACCTGGATAAGCACGAGGAGAAATTCCATCATCTGTATATTTATAACGCTTATATTCTCCCTCAACTTCAGCAGGATCAAGCAAATGTCTTTCTATTTCTAAACCTGAGGTATCAATTTTAGTAATTGTTTTAGAGCCATCTCCTATAAATTGATCAGATAAAATAATTACAGGTAATTGATACTTATCAGCAAGGTTAAATGCTCGGAAAGTCTGATAAAAAGCATCTTCTTGATCTTTAGGAGCTAAAACCATTAATGGAAATTCATCTTGAGAAATATTAATAGCAAATAATAAATCTCCCTGACCAGTTCTAGTTGGTAAACCTGTTGCAGGACCTGGTCTTTGAACATTAGCTATTACAATTGGATTCTCAGAAATTGCAGCTAAACCAATCCCTTCTGCCATTAAAGCTAATCCACCACCAGAAGTACCTGTCATTGAACGTAAGCCTGAATAAGAACCTCCCAGAGCCATATTGATAGAAGCAATCTCATCTTCAGCCTGCTCTACAACTATACCTAATTCTTCTTGTTTACTAGCAACATAATGCAAAATACCTGTAGAGGGTGACATTGGATAAGCAGTATAATAACTTAAACCTGATAATAAAGCTCCTAAACCAACAGCACTATTACCATCAATCACCATTCTATTTTCTTTTTGACCTAAATCTTCAACTTCATATATTTCATTAACAGCTTCATAACCTTTTTTTAATAAAGCTAAATTATCTTCAATTACAGATTCTTTTTTAGAAAAATGCTCTTTTACAGCTGCCTCAGCCTCTTCTGTTGGTAAGCCCATTATTTTAAAAGCGGCACCAACAAAAACTGTATTAACAGCTCTTGGATTTACCTCTTTAGCAATCCCTTTAGCATCAAGCTGAACCATTGAATCTTTCTCTGCTTCAAGCTCAGTTAAAATCGTTCCAGTCTTATTCATTTCTGAACTATGAATTTCTACACTTTCATCATTTAAAGCTAATAATAAATCAATGCCTTCAGCTGGCCCCTCAACTTTTTGATCACTAATTCTGATCTGCATAAAGTTGTGGCCACCTCTAACCCGTGACATATAATCTTTAGTACTAAATAAGTAATAACCATGTCGGGAAAAAGTTTTAGTCAACATTGACTCAACTGTTTTTAAACCTTGTCCCGCTTCTCCAGCAATTACAATATTAAAATCCAAACTTATTACCTCCTTTTCTAATTTAAAACATTTCTTTAATTTTCATTATTAATATTTCCTTACTACTATATACTATTCAATAGAAACTGAATAACTCCTGCTCTAAATTTAAAACTTTTTGATTTGTCTAATATTATAAGTAATTATCATTCCTAATAATTATATTTTTTTAGCTTTTCAGTTAAAACTTAAAATCTTGTGGTCTTTTCTTTTTAAAACCAAAATCATAGTCTAAAGCTGCAACTATTCTACTAACTGCTTGACCATCACCATAAGGGTTAATAGCTTTGGCTCTTTTTTGATAAGCCTCAGAATCAGTTAATAATTTCATAGTTTCAATAAAAATCTTTTTGGTCTTTGTCCCAACTTTAACTACTGTTCCAGCTTTAACTGCTTCTGGTCTTTCAGTAGTATCTCTTAAAACTAAAACTGGTTTACCCAAAGCTGGAGCTTCTTCTTGAATTCCTCCTGAATCAGTTAAAATCAAATCAGATCTAGCCATTAAATTAGCAAAAGGTAAATAGTCAAGTGGCTCAATTAAGTGGACTTGCTCATTCTCTGCAAAAATTTCTTGGCTTAATTTTCTAATAGCTGGATTTAAGTGGACTGGAAAAATAACTTCTAAATCATTATTTACTGCAGTTAACTGTTTTACTGCCTGAAAAATACTTTTCATTGGCTGGCCTAAGTTTTCTCGTCGATGAGCTGTTAATAAAATAATTTTTTTCTGCTTAAAATTTAAATTAGCAAGTAATTCATTTTTAAAATCATAAGATTTATCTACTACTGATAATAAAGCATCAATAACTGTATTTCCACTTACAAAAATCTTAGCAGGATCTTTATTCTCTAATAAAAGGTTTGCTTTAGCATTTTTAGTAGGAGCAAAATTTAAATCAGCTAAAACTCCAGTTAATTGTCTGTTCATTTCTTCTGGAAAAGGAGAATATTTAGATTGAGTCCTCAAACCAGCTTCTATATGAGCAATCTTTATTTGATGATAAAAAGAAGTTAAAGCACCTATAAAAGTAGAAGAAGTATCTCCATGCACTAATAAAAGATCTGGTTTTTCATTACTTAAAATTTGATCTAGTTTTGCTATTATTCTAGCTGCAAGTCCACTTAAACTCTGATTTTTTTGCATAATATCTAAGTCATAATCAGGTTTAAGCTTAAATAAATCAAGGACCTGATCTAACATTTCTCGATGTTGAGCTGTAACAGTTATTACTAATTTATAATTTTTATTTTTTTTAAGAGCCTTTAATAAAGGGGCCATCTTAATTGCTTCTGGTCTTGTTCCAAAAACTGCCATAATTTTTTTTTGCATTTTAATCATCCTATTCATTTATTAATATTGTTTCCACTCCTTGGGGCAAGCCCACAAGGTTTGCGAGCAGACTTTCGCTCTATCACTATCACTATCACTCACTTATTTAAGCTTATTATAATTAGCTGGTTTTTCTATTAGATATTTCCAATATTTTTTAGGCATAAACTGCTGCTGTACTTTAAGATTTCTCCGATTTTCAATAGTTACAGCTTCAAAAAAACTTTGCCAGAGATTTTGAATATCTTTTTCTTTTTTTGATAATTCTGGCTCAAAATCTTTTTCTAAATCAATTAAAAGCCATTCTGAATTATCTTTTGAAAAGATCACTGCTTTTTCTCTTTTTTTATCATGAATTATCCAATCAATTGTTGAAAACCTTTTTTTAAAATGAGGTCCTAATAAAATTAAAATCTTAAAATCAGGCTCAATTGCTCCATAATATTTATTTCCTGCAGCCTCTTTTAATCTAATAAAACCTTTAAGTCTATGACTCTCATGTCTAACTTTATGGGCTAAATCATGAATCTCTCTAACATAAGTTTTAGTTAAATATTCATCAACTTCAGCTCCTACTTTAAAACCTTTAAACAAATAACGAAATAGATAAATCTCTACTTTTTCCGCCTCTGATAAATAAGCATGAAAAATATTATTTAAGGCTTGAGCTGAAATATGTTCTTTTATTTGTTCACTAAAAAATTCAGCTTTTTTAAAATCAGTTTCAATTTTTTTCTCCTGATAAAAAAGATCTTTTTTAAATTTATTTTTTGCTAAAATCTTAACTGGTATCTCTTTTAATTTAAAAGCAGTATATAAAGTGGTTAGCAGACCCTGATAACTACCATCATAAATATATACCTTATTAGTTTGTTCATCAGTATGCATAATCATCCTACCTTTTTAAATTAAAACTATTATTTAAAAAATCAAAGCTATTAGGCCTGTTCAAGGTCCCAAGCTTTTTCACTCCTGTTACTATCTTCTGCTCCAAATAAAGAAAGCTGCTGACTCTCTTTTTCTGCTAAGCGATTATAAATCACACTTTTTTTAAATGGAACTGCAGCTGCATATTTCCCATTACAGGTAATAAAAAAGTTAGCTCTTTTTAAAACTATTCTCAGTTTTTTTAAATTATAATGGTTTAATTTTTTTTCTTTTCTAGCTTTAACTATTTTAGCAGCAGAACGCGGCCCAATCCCAGGAACTCGAAGCAGCATCTGATATGAAGCTTGATTAACTTCAATTGGAAATTGATCTAAATTATTAATTGCCCAATCTGCTTTAGGATCAATTTTTAAATCAAAATTTTCTCTGTCTGGAGTTAATAATTCTCCTGCCTTAAAACCATAAAATCGTAAAAGCCAATCTGCTTGGTATAAACGGTGTTCTCTTTTTAGCGGTGGACCAGTCAAAGTCGGCAAAAGTGAAGACTTATTTACTGGTAAATAAGCAGAATAATAAACTCGCTTTAGATTAAAATTGTTATATAAACCTTCAGATAAAGAAATAATTTGTTTATCTGATTCTGGACTAGCACCAACAATTAATTGAGTTGATTGGCCAGCTGGTACAAACTTATCTTTGAGTTTATATTTTTTACGTTCAATAATATTATTAGCTATTTTTTCACCAATTCCCTTCATTGGCGCCAAGATACCAGCTTTTTTCTTCTGAGGAGCCAATTTTGCTAAACTAGTTTCACTTGGTAATTCTATATTAACACTCATTCGATCTGCCAGCAAACCTGCTTGATAAATCAATTTAAAATCTGCTCCAGGAATTGCTTTTAAATGAATATAACCCTGATAATTATGCTTATTTCGTAAAAGTTGTACAGTTTTTAAAAGTTGTTCCATTGTCCAATCTGGATTTTTATTTACAGCTGAACTTAAAAATAAGCCCTCAATATAATTTCTTTTATAAAAATCAATAGTTAACTTAGCTACCTCTACTGGAGTAAAAGAAGCACGAGGGCGATCATTGCTAGCTCTATTAATACAATATTGACAGTCATAAATACAGTGATTTGTAAAAAGAATTTTAAGTAGTGAAACACAGCGCCCATCAGCAGTCCAACTGTGGCAAATACCACCAACACTCGTGTTACCAAGACTAGAACTATTACCACGACCACTACTACCACTAGCAGAACAAGAAACATCATATTTAGCAGCATCGCTTAAAATTTCAAGTTTTTTTTGAAGCTCCATCTTTTTCACAGTCCTTTTAATTTAAAATAGTGAAACTGAATGAATTAAATACTAATATTTTCATTTAACTATTTTATATTATAACATAAAAGAACACATGTTCAAAGAATTATTTATCTTATATAAAAATACCGCCTACTATTTTATTAGTAGACGGTAATTAATTATATATTTAAATTTTATTCTATTTTAAAACTACAGCAGCTTCAGGTCCATTAACTCTAAAGGTAAATGTTTCTAAGAAAAACAACTCTATTTCATCACCTTTTCTCTCTTCATAACCAAGAGAGATATCTTGACCCACAGTTAATTCAAAGTCACCACCGCGCTCAGAAATCAAAAGACCTCTATTCCCAAGATCTGGTACTAAAACAGCACCACTTTCAACCATTTCTTCTACTTTTCTTTTTAGTGGGTATCCTTTATCATCTAACTCATATAATAAAGAATATAATTCTGGGCCTAAAAGTAAACGTTTAGGTCCACCAACACTATTATTTTCAAACAAGTTTAAAGCTTTAAGCAGACCAGAAATTAATTCTTTTTCTCCAGCCGATACACTTACTTCTTCATATTCTGAAGCTTCCACTATTCCCTCAATATTTACTTCATCAAGACCATAAAATACAGCTTTATTTTCTGCTTTAGCTAATTTAGATGCAGCTGCAGCTAATGGATCAGTATCAACATCTTCAGCACCTCTAGCTAAAGCTTCAATTTCACTAATTTTCATTTTAAATGGAACTTTCAATTCTACTAAAGGAAGAACTTCTCTAGTAGAATAAGTTACACCTTCTACATCTTCAATTCCAACTGGACTAAAACGACCAGTATTAATTGAAGATAGTTCTAAACCTTTAGGTCCCAAAAAGTCAACTTCTTTTCGAGCCTTTAATTTCTGGCTCAAAACATCAGTTGCTTCTTCATCTAAAAAGCTCCAAGTATCTTCTGCAAATGGTGCTAAGGAACGTTTTAAAATATCCATTTATTCTCCTCCTCTCATATTACCTAAACCAAGTGATTGACTAGAAGCAGGAGCTTTAACAGCTGTTTCTCCTTCTGCCTCACTCTCACCTTCTTCTTCAACTTCAGTAATTTTTGCACTTGTAAAGAGAAAAGTTCTTAACATTTCATCCCAAACAGGATAATTACGACGCAGCCATTCTAAACCCATACAAGCATGCTCTATTTCCTCATCGCGATTATGTTCTACAATTGCTTTTATATCAGGATCATTTGTAGCCGCTGCTCTCTGATTATACCAATCAACTGCCTCTAATTCTTCCATTACACTTTTAATAATCCGATGATATTCCATTGCTTCTTCAGTTAATTTTTCTTCTGGTTCATGGTACTCACTCATAAATCTTGACCTCCCTTTAATTTTAAATACTTAAATCTAAAATAAAAATTGTCAGTCATTCTTAAACTAAATTATATACAGTATATTCTTAAAAGTCAAATTTTTATTTTGTCGAAAAATGCTTTTTAAGCCTGTCAAAATAGGATTTAAGACTTAAAAAATCTAGCTTAAATTTTCTTTGTATTTAAAACAAAAAATTATAAATCAAAATCTAAATTTTTACAATAATTATATCCTAAATCAAAAAGTTCCTGACTATATTTTGTATTTAAAATATTATACTTATCAATTCCTGGCGGTTCAAGATAAAGATCTGCTTTTTTTCTTAGTTCTTCAGCATTAACAATTGTTTTTAATTGAAAAGTTCTGACTGCCATATCTGTAATACTCTCAATTTTTTCATCTAAATTAACAGGCATTACATTAACTGCAATTATTTTATCACATTTATTAATTAAAGGATTAACTGGTAGATTTTCAAATAAACCACCATCTACATATAAATCACCTTTAATTTTAACTGGTGAAAACAAAACAGGAATTGAAGCAGAAGCTTGAATAACTTTTATTAATTCTCCTTGACTAAAATATTCCATTCTAGCCTTTTCTATATTGGCTACCCCTACATAAAATGGGATTTTTAATTCAGAAAAAGTATTAACTTTAAGTGATTTTTTTAAATTTTTTGTCATATTATCTAAAGTAAAAATTCCTTTATCTGGTAGACTTAATTTAGCAAAATCAAAAAAATCATTTTCATTAATTAGCTCCATTACTTCAGTTGCTGTTCTACCAGCTGCGATAAAAGAGCCAACAATTGCTCCAGCACTAACTCCAGCTAAAAGGTCAGGCCTTATACCTTTTTCTGCTAAAGCTTTAAGTACTCCTAAATGAGCAAAGCCTTTAACTCCTCCTCCAGATAAAGCAATTCCAATTTTTTGAGCCATTTAACCACCTTCTTTTTTTTGATTTTTAAATTAACTTGAAAATTGTACTAAAATAAATTCTTTAGTTCACTAGTTTGATATTCTAAATCAGAAACCAAATCAGTAAAAATCTCTCTTAAATATTCTAGTTTTCGATATAATTTAGGATCTGAAATTTTTCTTTGCTCTCTTTTTTGCTCTATTTTTATTTCTGCTTTAATCCCAGTAGTTTCAGCTGCTAAAACATAAATTCGATCAGCTAACATAACAGCTTCTTCAGGATCATGAGTAATTAAAAAAATTGAAATTCCACTTTCTCTTTGGATTAAACTAATTAATTTTCTTAAATTAAATTTAGTTTTTAAATCTAATGATTTAAATGGTTCATCTAAAAATATAAGATCAGGTTTAATTGCAAAAGCCCTAATTAATTCTAAACGCTGCTTCATCCCACCTGAAAGCTGATGTGGATAAGAATTTTTAAATCTGATTAAGCCTGATAATTCAAAAAGTAACTTTCTTAATTTCCCCTCTTTTTCTAAACCATAATTTTCTTGAACAAAAATTAAATTCTCTTCTGCAGTTTTCCAAGGTAATAAACGGGGTGCTTGAAAAACATAAGCAAAACGATTTCCTGGTGCTTTAATTATTTGACCTGAATCTGCTTTTTCTAAACCAGCAGCAATTTTAAAAAGAGTTGTTTTTCCACTTCCAGAGGGACCAAGCAAACAACAAATTTCCTCTGAATTAATTTCTAAATTTAAATTTTTAAGTACTACTAGCTCTTTAAAAGACTTATTAATAGCTTTTAATTCTAAAATTTTTTGCGGATCAGTCATTTTTCCACCTACTGACATAGCTTTTTAGTTTTTCTAAAAATAAATATTCAACCAAAAGCATAAATGAAATTAAGATGATGGCCCAAGCAAAAAGTTTATCAGTTGCTAACATCGCATTTGCTCGACTAAGTTGATAACCTATACCACTAGAAGAAGCAATAAATTCTGCAAAAACTGATGATTTCCAGGCAAAAGCAAAGGCGATACTTAAAGCTGAAACTAAAGCTGGCAAAAGAGCTGGTAGATAAATTTCTTTTAAAATTTTAAAACTAGGAGTTGAATAAGCATGAGCCATCTCAATTAAATCAGTATTCATTTCTTCTAATGCCTGAAATATATTAACAAAAATAACAGGGACTGAAACAATAAAAATTAAAAAAATAGGTGTTAAATCTGCGGAAACTCCAAACCAAACAACCGCCAACGATACCCAGAGCACAGGTGGGGTAGCCTGAATAATTGTAATTAAAGGTCTTAAGGTTTTAGCCAAAAGTTGAAAACGATGTAATAATAGAGCCAAAGTTATTCCAACTAAAACAGCTAAAGTATAAGCAATTAAAGTTCTTTTGAGTGTAATCAAAAAACTATGACTTAAACTTCCTGATAAAACTATTTCACTTAAGGCTTGATAAGTTTCTCCAACTGAGGGTAAAGTGAGGCTGTTTAAACCAGCCGCACTTATTTCCCAGATAAGAAGAATCAATAATAATAAAAGCCAAAACGGTTTAATAATAAAATTTTTCATTGGGCATTTTTCCACCTAATAAATCTGGATACATTTTTAAAATTTCTCCAAAATAAAGTTCTGTTAATTCTTTAGTTTCTTGATCAGAATAGATATTTAAATTAACCCTTTGCAAAGATTGTTTTAAAATAGGAGCAGGCATTTGAAAATGTTTAGCGGCTAATTTAGCTGCTGCTTCTGGGTTATCATTGACCCATTCTACTCCTTTTTTATAATAACCATTAATTATCTTAGCAAATTGAGGATAAGTTTCTATAAATTCTCCATTAGCAAAAAGAGCGACAAAAGGAATCCTAGCATCTCCATGAATCTTTGCCCATTCAGCCTGAATATCCATTGCTAGATTAGTATTTTTTCCCTTTGCTAAACTAATTGTAACAAGTGGTTCTGGTAACAAAATTGCATCTAATTTACCAGCCATAAATAAACGAGCTGAACCTGGTAAAGATCTATAAATCAAATCTAAATCTTGGGCTGGATTAAGACCATTTTTTTGAGCTAAATAACGAGCTAAAAAATCAAGTGGGCCACCTTGTAAAGGTAAAGCTAATTCTTTTCCTTTTAAATCTTCCCAACTTTCAACTTGAAAACCATTTGTTAGCAAATAGTCAATACCCCAAATATTAACATTCATCATTTTCAAATCAACACCACGATTATAAGCATTAGCACCTATATTTGTCCCTGTTATCAAAAAATCAATATCTTGTTGAGCTAATAAAGAAATTCCACGCTTATGGTCAGAAGATAAATTGATATCTAAATCAATTGCTTGGGGTAACTCTACTTTTTCCTGCATCCATAAAAATGGTAAAGCAGCAGGTACAGTCGGACTCTGGACCTTAACTTTTACTGCTGCCACAGGTAAAGCCGTTATAAAGATAAAAAATAAGACTAAAGTCACTATAATTAAATTATTTTTTTTGAACATTAAAATCACTTCCTTAATTTAAGCAAAACTAATAAATTTAATTCTATAATTAATCATTAAGTAGTCCTTGGATAATTACTTCTGAGGCATCTTCTTCATCCAAACCTCGCGCCATTAAAGTCTGAAGTTGAGTACTATCAACACTACCAATTGCAGCTTCATGAGTTACTTTTGCTCCTGGATGACGAACATCTACAATTGGAATAGCTCTTGCAATAGCCTGATCCTTAATAATTTCAGTACAATCAACATGACCCATAGCTCCAGCTGCATCTGCAGTTAATTCATTATAAATTTCTGCTTTTGCTTGATCTTTTAAAGCAATTTTGGAATCCAAAATTCCTCTGGAATTTTTTCCATTTAAATGAGCTGCTTCTCTAATTTTAACTAAATCATCTGCTTGACCGCTAATTCGAGCCAACATTTCTACTGTTGCAGCTTCTGCAAGCTGAGCTTCATAATCAAAATCTATTTTTCCAACTCTTCCTTTGAGTAAATCAAATTTAGTTACTAGTTTACCTTGAGCCTTAACATTAATATCTGATTTAGCAATAACCTCAACTCCACCATGCTCACCGTGAAAATGATGTTCTTGATAAATATAACTACCTCCTGCTGCAATATTAATTTGAGCATCCATAATATGCTGAACTTCAACAGCATTTGGAAAAACACAATCTGCTCTTACTTCTACTGCTGCATCTTTTTCAATTTCAACTTGCATATCTATTATTTGTTTACCTTCTTTTGGTAAAACTCCAAAACACATATGAACTGGATTTTTAATTTTATATCCTTCTCGAACAGTAACTTTAACTTGAACTTTGTTTTTTTCTATTTTATCTGCTTCTACTTCTAAACCATCTACAGCATGCATTCCTAAAATTTTATCTCTTTCTAAAACAACATGAGCTACCTCACTATCTGAGAAAATATCTTCTCCTCCAGCTTTCTGATAAGCATCAACCATCATTTTATAGTCATTCATTAGCTTGCCACCTCGGTTTCACAGTCTTCTTCTTTAGCACAGGGATAACAGAAAGATTTAAAATATTCACTAATATCTTGCGGGTTACCCTGGCGAATTATTTCTCCCTCACAGACTAAAGCAGCTTGATCAGCATATTTTAGCATTTCTTCTGAATGAGTAATCAATAAAATTCCACTACCAGAATTTTTAAAATGATTAATCATTTCAGCTATGTTATTTAAAGCTACAACATCCACTCCAGAATCAGGCTCATCTAAAATAATTAATTCAGGCTGCATTAAAATAAGAGAAGCCAATTCTATTCTTTTGCGTTCCCCTCCACTCAAACTTTTATCAACAAAACGATTTAAATATTGATAAGGATTAATAGCTACTTTATTTAAGGCATCTTTTAATTTTGCTTCAGTAACTTCTTGACCCTGACTTTTTAAACCTAAAGCTAAAAAGTCCCTAACAGTTACTCCTTGATACCTAGCCGGCTCCTGCCATGCTAAAGTAATACCTTTTTGAGCTCTCTCATTAATTTTTAAATCATTAATTCTTTGACCCTTAAACAGCATTTCACCTGCTTGAGGTTGATAATTATTAATTCCCATTAAAGTATAAGCTAAAGTTGATTTACCACAACCATTTGGTCCAATTAAAGCAAATACTTCTCCTTTTTCTAAGGAAAATTCCATTCCCTTTAAAATTTCTGCATCCCCAATTTTTAAATGCAGATCTTTAACTTCTAATAATTTAGACATTTTATTCCTCCTGTGAATTTAGTTAATTAATTTAAACAAATAATAAAAATAAAAACTTAAAAATTTAAACTTATTCTTTAGCTAAAAATTCATTAATAACTGCTGCATGAGAACCTGGGATTAATAAATGATGATTAGCTATAGCATCATTTAAAAAGTAATCTGAACTCTGTGGTAGTTTAACCTTAACTTGAGTTCTACAAGCATTAGCTGAATCTGTATTTTCAATTATTTCCCCTTCAGCCACAAAATACTGTTCTAAACCAGAACCACCAATTTTGAATACAGTAACTGGACCAGTTTCAACTAATCCCTGAATTCCAACCCCAATCCCTGTTTCAAAGTGAGAACGAATAATATATTCTGGGCTTATATCAGTAGCAATAGTACAATGAGCAAATAAAATTTCGTCCTTTTCTTTATCAATAGCAGCTGGATTTGCCATAAAAGGCATAACACCTGTTAACTTATGAGCTAAAAACATAGAAAATGCTGCTGGCACATCACCTTCACAGCCTGCGATTAAACCTTCATTATTTAAAAGCGATAAAGCTAAACAGCCTGTTGTCTTAATCTCTTGAACAAGATCAAAACAACGAATTGTTAAGGCATCTAAATCATTTTTATTAATTATTTCTTTGAGAGCTAAATAAACTTCTGCTGATTCTATTAATTCAGCTTTATTACTTTCTACGATTCTAGAAGCATTTTTTAAAAAGTCAGCTGCAACTTTTTTTGCTCGCGCTGAATCTATTTGTTTTAAAGCCTGATAAACTTCTGCTAAATCAATATTAACAAATTCAGTTCCCCAGTGATGTGAAGCATGTTTATAATCTACTTGACTCCCAATTAACCAATTAGAAGGTTCTCCTACAACCCCAAGTCTAGCTCCTGCAATTTGATCTCTAACTTTTTTATATTCTGCTAATTCTTTTATTTCTTTAATTAAATTTTCCATTTTACCATGGAGTATTTTTGCCTCTAGACCCTGAGCATTTAAAAAACTTAAAATTTCTAAAGAAGCTGGTAAAGAATTATGCAGTTCTGTTGCCAACAGATAAACAGGCTGTGGTAGATAGTCTATATTCTCAGCTAAAATATTTTCTGAACCACCTGACTTAATAAAGTTAATTGTTAAATCATACTGACTAAAATCAGTATAAGGAATCTCAGTTGCTTGAATTTCTTCTACCTCAAAATTAGATTTTAAAACTTGACACCTTTCTTTTAAGGTCTTATCTATTTTCTTTTCTTGATGTACTTCTGATATAATCGAAACAATTGCTATTTTCATTATTTAGCCTCCAGCTATTAGTTTAAAGTTTAAGCTTAAATTTAATATTTTATGATTCTAAATATATTATATTTAATATCGAAGCTAGAAGCAAACAAAATATTGATATTATTTGTGATAATTTTAGCAATTTTAAACAACGAAAAGACCGTCTGTACTAGACGGCCAGAGTTTTAGTATTTTTATTTACTTAAAAATTTAGCTATTTTTTGATATTTCTTCTTAGCTATTCCTTTAACTTTAGTTAAATCTGATTTTTTCGCAAATTTACCATTTTGCTCTCTATAAGCTACTATTCGTTGAGCATAAGCTGAACCAATACCTGGTAATTGAGCAAATTCTTGAGCTGAAGCCTGATTAATTGAAATTTTTTTTTGATTTTTATTTGCCTTAGTCTTAGCTTCTGGTTTATAAACTTTGAGCTTAAAGTTAGATTTTTTAGCAACTGGCTGCTTATTTTTGCTTCTTAACTCAGAGTCTTGACTTAAATTATAGTAAAGCTCAGAATATTTTTGAGCTGAATGATGCC
This sequence comes from Halanaerobium praevalens DSM 2228, assembly GCF_000165465.1. Lineage (GTDB taxonomy): Bacteria > Bacillota > Halanaerobiia > Halanaerobiales > Halanaerobiaceae > Halanaerobium > Halanaerobium praevalens. Next base: position 571,561 of record NC_017455.1, on the reverse strand, counting down.
AACTATAATCAAGTTGCATTACTCTTTTTACTAACTGCTGCCAAATTTTTGGTTTAGAATAAAAATGAACTGCTCGCTTAATTGTAGCTAACATATCGTGAGCATTATAGTTTCTAAAACTAAAACCTGTACCAGCTCCAGTTTTTTCATTATAAGAACTTACAGTATCATTTAAGCCCCCAGTTTCTCTAACAATAGGAATTGTCCCATATCGAAAACTAATTAACTGGCTTAAACCACATGGTTCAAAACGAGAAGGCATTAAAAACAAATCACTACCTGCATAAATTTGATCAGCTAACTGAGCATCATATTTAATATTTACAGATAAATTATTTGGATACTCATATTGTTTAGCTCTAAAGAACTCTTCGTATTCACGTTCTCCAGTTCCTAAAATTAAAAATTGAGCTCCTGTGGCCATAATTTGATCAAAGACTGCCTTAATTAAATCTAATCCTTTTTGCTCTACCATTCTCGAAATAAAGCCAATCAAAGGTTTATCTCCATCTACCTCTAAACCTAACTTTTGCTGGATATGAACCTTATTAGCAACTTTCTTATCAATTTCAGCTGCTGAAAAACGGGCTGCTAAATTTTTATTTATTTTAGGGTTAAATTTATCATAACTAATCCCATTTAAAATCCCGCTTAAATCATCACTGCGCATTCTCAAAATATAATCTAAACCTTCACCGAAATAAGAAGTTTGAATTTCATCTGCATAACTTTCACTAACTGTAGTGATTTGATCAGCATATGAAATACCTGCTTTCATATAATTTAGTAAACCATTATGTCTAATTGCTCCACTTTCCCAATGCTCAGGAGCTACTCCTAAAACATCCCCAGCTACATGGCCTGCAAATTGTCCCTGATATTTTAGATTATGAATTGTAAAAACTATTTTGATATCTTGATAATAACTCTGCTGAGCATAACGATCTTTAAAAAGTAAAGGTAAAGGACCAGTCTGCCAATCATTTGCATGAATAATATCTGGTTTAAAACCAATTACAGGCAACATATCAAGTACAGATTGTGAAAAAAAAGCAAATTGTTCATGTCTATCTTCGTTTTCATAAATTGAATCTCTATCAAAATAATATTTATTATCTATGAAATAAACAGGAACACCAGCTTCTTCTAATTTATTGACTCCTAAATATGTATCTCTCCAGGCTAATTTAGTCCGAAAATGACATATTGATTCCATCTTTTTTTTATATTTATTTGGAATCTGTCTATATTGTGGAATCACCAAACGAACATCATGTCCTTCTTCTATTAGGGCCTGTGGTAAAGAACCAGCTACATCTGCCAAACCACCTGTTTTAATAAAAGGATCTGCCTCTGAAGCTACAAATAAAATTTTCTTTTTTTCTTTTCCCATGGAGCCACCTCCTGTGATAATAACTTTAACCTCTAATTACTTGCTGCTCAATTACAAATTAATTTAAAATTCTTAACTTATATCATTAGTTTAATAAAACTAAAGTCTAATGTCAACTAAATTGATTTTAAAGTTAAAACTTAAATTAAATAAGCTAAAGTTCATTATTTAAAGGAAATTTAGGCTAAATAGAGAATAAATTAAATATAACAGAAAATTATTATTAGTCATTTAATATATCGCTTAAGTTTTAAGGGGGGTTTTTAATGAAAAAAGCTAATTATCCTGATGATTATAATCGTTACCTTTTTCATCAGGGGAGACATTATGAAAGTTATAATTTTTTAGGAGCACAACCTGAACAAAAAGCTGGCAAAAATGGTTTTAGATTTTCAGTTTGGGCTCCAAATGCAGAAAAAGTAAGTGTCATTGGGGATTTTAATGATTGGGATCAAAATCAAAATCCAATGCAGCAAATTAAGGATTCAGGGATTTGGACAACTTTTGTAGAAAAAGCAGAAAATAAAATGTATTATAAATACTGGCTTAAAGGTCAAAAAGGACTAAGTAGAATTAAAACTGATCCTTATGCTCAAAGACAAGAAAAACCACCTAAAACTGCCTCACAGATCTATTTAACTGAAGCTTATAAATGGGAAGACCAAAAGTGGCTTAAAAAAAGAAAAAACTCTAAGCCACATCGAGAAGCATTAAGTATTTATGAAATTCACCTTGGTTCTTGGAAACAAAATGAGGGAGCATTTTTAAATTACAAAGAAATTGCTCAAAAATTAATACCCTATCTTAATAAAATGGGTTTTACCCATGTTGAATTAATGCCTTTAACGGAATATCCTTTTCCTGGTTCTTGGGGATATCAAACAACTGGTTATTTTGCTTTAACATCACGCTATGGTACTCCAGAAGATTTTATGTATTTTGTTGATCAACTACATCAAAATGATATTGGAGTAATTATGGATTGGGTACCTAGTCATTTTTGTAAAGATGATCATGGTTTACGCTTATTTGATGGAACTGCTCTTTACGAAAGCTCTGATCCCAAAAGAGCAGAAAATATTCAATGGGACACTCTAAATTTTGATTTTGCTCAAAACGAAGTTTGGAGTTTTTTAATATCTAGTGCTAATTATTGGTTAGATAAATTTCATATTGATGGTCTAAGAGTTGATGCAGTTAGTAATATGCTTTATTTAAATTATGAAAAAGATGATGGCCAATGGGCAGCAAATGAATATGGTGGCTTTGAAAATTTAGAAGCTGTTGAATTTATTAAAGAGCTCAATACAGAAATGTTTAAACTTCATCCTGGAATTTTAATGATTGCTGAAGAATCTACTTCTTGGCCTTTAGTAACAGCTCCTGTAGATGAAGGCGGTTTAGGCTTTAATTTTAAATGGAATATGGGCTGGATGAATGATACTCTTGATTATATGGAAAAAGATCCTCTTTATCGTAAATGGGAACATAATAAACTAACTTTTTCTAGTATGTATAGTCAAAGTGAAAATTATTTATTACCTCTTTCACATGATGAAGTTGTACATGGCAAAAAATCTTTATTAGATAAAATGCCTGGTGATTACTGGCAAAAATTTGCTAATTTAAGACTTCTATTCACTTATATGTATGCTCATCCTGGTAAAAAATTAATTTTTATGGGAGGAGAATTTGGTCAATTTATTGAGTGGGATTATCAAAAAGCTTTAGATTGGCTTTTATTAGAATATAAAAAACATAAACAGTGTCAAGAATTTATTCAAGAATTAAATCAGGTTTATAAAAAAGAAAAAGCTCTCTGGGAACTAGATAGTGAAGAAAATGGTTTTCAGTGGATTGAAGCAGATGATTATGAACAAAGTGTAATTAGCTTTATTAGAAAATCGGAAAATTCTAACCAGCAAATAGTTATTATCTTAAATTTCACACCTGTACCACGAGATAATTATTGTATTGGAGTACCTAAACCTGGCTCTTATGAATTACTTTTAAATAGTGATCAAAAAGTATTTGGTGGTTCAGATTATGAAACAATGGCTAGAACTAAAACTAAAAATAAAGCTTTACACGGCTTTAAGCATTCAATCAACATTGATCTTCCACCTTTAGCAGGTCTTTATCTAAAATATCAAAAACCTAAAAAAAATAAAAATTAATTAAGCTTAGCTTTATTTTTAAGGAGGTAATAAATGTGGCAAAAGAAGAAATGATCGCTATGTTACTTGCTGGGGGAAAAGGTACTCGACTAGGAGTTTTAACTAAAAATATAGCCAAACCAGCAGTTCCTTTTGGAGCCGAATATCGTTTAATTGATTTTCCTTTAAGTAATTGTACTAACTCAGGCCTTAATACAGTTGGAGTTTTAACCCAATATAAGCCCTTAATTTTAAACAGTTATATTGGTAGTGGCAGCTCTTGGGACCTTGACCGTAATCAAGGAGGAGTAACAGTTCTCCCCCCCTATGTTAAAGAAGGTGGTGGTTCTTGGTATCAAGGAACTGCTGATGCAATTTATCAAAACTTAGAATTTATAGATATTTATGATCCCGAATATGTTCTTGTTTTATCTGGGGATCATATCTACAAAATGGACTATTCAGAAATGCTAAAATATCATAAAGAAAAAAAGGCTGATGTTACTATCGGAGTTCTACCTGTAGCTTGGGAAGAAACTCATCGCTTTGGAATTATGAATACTAATCAAGATCAAAAAATAATTGAATTTCAAGAAAAACCAGAAAATGCTAAAAATAATTTAGCTTCAATGGGAATCTATATTTTTAACTGGCAGTATCTAAAAAATTATTTGAGTGCTGAAGCAGAAGCAAAAAATGGCTCAGCTGGTGATTTTGGCCATGATATAATTCCAAAAATGATGGCTGATCAGCTTAATTTTTATGCTTATACTTTTAATGGATATTGGAAAGATGTAGGTACAATTAAAAGCTACTGGCAAGCTCATATGGACTTATTAGGAGAAAATCCAAATTTAGATCTTCAAGATAGAAATTGGATTATCTATAGTGTTAATCCAAATCGTCCACCTCAATATTTAGCTGAAGATGCTATTATAAATAATTCTATGATTAACAAAGGAGCTCAGGTTATGGGAGAAGTGAAAAACTCAATTCTATTTTTTGGAGCAAAAATAGGTAAAAACAGCAAAATAGAAAACTCTATTATTCTGCCAAATACTATAATCCGAGATAATGTAAAAATTAAAAATTCAATTATTGGACGCAATGTCATTGTAGAAAAAGGTTCTCAAATAGGTATTAAAGCTAAAAAAGATAATTCAACAGCAAAAGAATTAAAAATTACAGTTATTGGAGATGATGAAATAATACCAAAATCTTCAAATATAAAAGCAGGAATGGTGGTTGGATAAAATGATGACACCTATTTATAAAAAAAATGGAACTAATATGAATAATGTAATGGCAATTATTAATAATGCTTTAGATGAATCATTTTTAGATAAATTAACAGATCATCGCTCTTTAGCTTCTGTTCCCTTTGGTGGTCGTTATCGAATGATCGACTTTCCACTTTCAAATCTTGTTAACTCAGGCATTAGCAATGTCGGCCTATTACTACAAACTAAATATCGCTCTCTAATGGATCATATTGGTTTTGGGAAAGTTTGGGATTTAGATCGTAAGCGAAATGGTCTATTTATTTTACCCCCAGCTCATATTTATCAAGCAAATAGAGCTTATAAAGGTGATCTCCAAAATTTTGCTAGCAATATAGATTATATTAAACGCAGTAATCAAGAATATGTAATTATTGGCAGCCCAAATTTAATTGCTAATATTGATTATCGTGATGCATTTAAATATCATATTAAAAACAAAAATGATATTACTATAATTTATCGTAAATTAGATATTTTTCGTCGTGATACAAATTATACCTTAATTAACACTGATGATAATGATCGTGTCATTGATATGAAAGTTAATCCGAGAAAAAATTTTTACAAAAAAATATCTCTTCAGCGCTATATAATGAAAAAAGAACTTCTGCTGGATATTATTGATGATTGTATTTCTAAAGGAGAATGGGATTTTGTTAAAAATGCAATTATTGGTAACTTAAATAAACTTAAAATCTATGGCTATCCTTTTCGCTCTTATGCAGCTGTCATTAATTCTATTAATGGTTATTACAAAAGTAATTTAGAACTTTTAAAACCTAGTATCTGGCAAAATCTTTTTCTAAAAAATGGGCCAATTTATACTAAACCTAAAGATGAAGCTCCAAGTTCCTATAATAATGGAGCTCAAGCAAATAATGTCTTAATTGCAAATGGCTGTTCAATCAAAGGTAAAGTAGAAAATAGTGTCTTATTTAGAGGAGTTAAAGTTCAAGCAGGAGCAGTTGTCAAAAATTCAATTATAATGCAAAAATCAGAAATTGGAGCAAACTCTAATTTAAAAAATGTTATTTTGGATAAAGGTGTTCAAATAACAGCTAATAAATCACTGCAGGGTGATAAAAATCATCCTCTAATAATTGCTAAAAATACTATTATTTAGATTAAAAAGGCATGGGGCTTTTCCCCATGCTCTTTTTTAATCTAAAATATAAAATAAATTAAACTTAAAAATATTTAATAACCACTAATTAAATCAGCATCATAAATGACCATTCCTGTAATTGGAGGAACAAAAACTTCATCTGAATGAAAAAAACGAATTGGCTCAGTTCCAGCTATTTGATCATCAACAACAATTGCCCAATTTCTGTTTTCTGGTAAATAAAACTGTTTCCAGCTTTGAGTTGGATTTAATAAAACAAAAATTCTATGCCACGCATCACCATTGGCATTATTAAAAATTCCAAAACCTACTGTAGCTAAGGGAGAATCTATAAAGTGTAAATTTTTTTTAATTTCCTTTCTATTTTTCATTCTAAAAGCTGGATGATGGGAGCGTAAATTAATTAAACCTTGAATATATTTAAAATGAGAATAATAAGTATTTTTACGTTCCCATTTTAATTGATTGACTTCAATAGCAGATTTATAGCTATTTTCATCCCCAAATTTTGTTCTTAAAAATTCGGTACCAGCACTAATAAAGGGCACCCCTTGAGCTGTAAATAAAATTACCTGAGCTAATTTATACATCTTTTGCCTTTGTTTTTCATTTGCCCCAGGACAAGAAAAAGATAATTTATCCCAAAGTGTTAAATTATCATGAGCTTCTACATAATTTATACTTTCTGATGGCTGAAGAGCAAAACCATAAAGTCGCCTTTCTTCAAGTCCAATTGTTCCAATAATCCCCTCATTTATTTGAGGTTCTAAGCCTATTTCTGCCTGGATAAATCCTTTTTTTGTACCATCACTATCACCTTTTAAGGCATTACGAAAATTATCATTAAAAACTGAAATTCCTGTTCCCTTCTGATCTCCTTTTCTTAACTGCTGATAAGGTTCAAGTTGAGGTTCTAAAGCAGTCCAGGGTTCTCCATAGATTAAAACAGATTTATTTTCTTGCTTTAATTTTTCAGCAGCTAATAACATAGTTTCCCGATCAATAGAAGCCATTAAATCAAAACGAAAACCGTCAATATGATATTCACGGCTCCAATATAAAAGTGAGTCAATAATATATTTTCTCATCATTTCTTTTTCAGTTGCAATTTCATTTCCACAACCAGAGGCATTAGCAAAATCCCCCTTTTCGGTAAATCTATAAAAATAATCAGGAAAAATCTTTTGAAAAGGAGAATTTTCTATATCATAAGTATGATTATAAACTACATCCATTACTACTCCAATATCATAAGAATGAAGAGCTTGTACCATCTGTTTAAATTCATAGATTCTACTTTCATCAGCTGGATTTGAAGCATAAGAACCTTCTGGTATTTGATAATAAAAAGGATCATAACCCCAATTATAAGCTTCTGGATCAAGATCATCAACAGAAGCAAAATCATAAACTGGTAGTAAATGTACATGTGTAATGCCTAATTCCTTTAAATGAGAAATACCAGTTAAAAGATTATCACTATTATAAGTATTTTTTTCAGTAAAAGAAATATATTTACCCTTATTTGTTATTCCACTTTTTTTAGCTGCTGAAAAATCTTTTACATGTAATTCATAAATTATAGCATCAACTGGATTTTCTAATTTAACCTTTTGATCTTGATTCCAATTTTTAGGGTAAACTTGATTTGGATTGACAATCAAAGCATAATTACTATTTGTTCCAACCGCTTTAGCCCAAGGATCAACAAAATTATAAGTTTGATTCTCTAATTTAAGTCTTAATTGATAATAGTTGCCATAATATTTTAAAGGTAAGTCAATCTGCCAAGTATCACTAGCAGAACTTTTTAATTGATATTCTGTTAATTTTTCATTTCCTTGATCATCTGCATAAATTTCAATAAAAGCCTGTATTGCAGGAGGAGACCAAATCTTATATTTAATTCCTGTTTCAGAAAAAGTCAAGCCTAAATCATTACCTGCATAATATAGCCTGCCTGGTTTAGTATTTATTTTTCTTTTAAACATTAAATCAACTCCAGTTTTATTGATTTAGCTACAACTATAATTAAATTTATTTTATATGTTCATTCTGCTCTTAATAGTTAAATTCTTTATTAAAGCCATTATTCCTGCCAAATTTAAGATTATTCTATTTAAAAACAGGTCATTTTAATTTTATGTAGAAATAATATTTTAAGAGTGTTAAAAAAATATAAAGTGAGGTGAGGGGATTGTTAACTATTCATGACAGTTTTAATTTCGAAGAAAACGAATTCGAAATAACTGCTTGCGGAGAAGTTTTAGTAGACCTAATTTCAAAAAAAGCTCTACCTTTAAACTCCTGTCATGATTTTAGTCGTCATTTTGGTGGATCACCAGCTAATGTTTTAATCAATATGCAGCGTCTAAAAAACAAAACTGCTTTAATAGCTCGAATTGGCAAAGATCCATTTGGCCAATTTTTAACAGATATCTTAAAAAAAGAAGCTTTAAATTTAGACTGTCTGCAGATTGATAAGGAAAATCAAACTCCAGTAATTTTTGTTAATAAAAGCAAAAACTCACCAGAATGGCTGGCTTATAGGGGAGCAGATACTAATTTAGAAATAAAACAAGAAATTTATAATAAAATTTCTAATTCTTCAGTCTTTTTTACTGGGAGTTTTATGCTTGCAAAAAAACCTGCTCAAACTACTATTCTTAAAGCTCTAAATTATGCTTTTAAAGAAAATAAGCTAATTGCTTTTGATCCCAATTTCAGGCCACAACTCTGGTCTGATAGTGAAAAAGGTAAAAAAATAATAAAAAAAGTTTTAGCCAAAGCAGATATAATTAAACCATCTTTAGATGATGCTTATTATCTTTATGGGCCAGCTAGTCCCCTCAACTATTTAAAAAAATATCATAATGCAGGCGCTAAAATAGTTATTTTGAGTTTAGGAGAAAAAGGAATTCTCTTATCTGATTCTAAAAATGAGCCTTTACAAATACAAGCTTTTTCTAAAAAAGTGGTAGATGTAACAGGAGCTGGAGATTCTTTTTGGGCAGGGTTTCTAACAGGTATTCTAAAAGGGTTTTCAATTAAAAAAGCAGCTCAAATTGGTAATGCAACAGCCGCTTTTAAAATTCAAGCTGTAGGTGCTTTATCAGAAATACCATCATTACTAGAAATAATGAATTATTATGATCTTTAAACTATTGAAGGAGGTAATTTAAATGAGCGAAATTAAACATGTAGCTTTTTTAAATCCACAAGCTAATTTTGATTCTCAAGATAGCTATTGGACTGAACACCCTGATTTTGGTGGTCAATTAGTTTATGTTAAAGAATTAAGTCAAGCTCTTGCCAAATTAAATATTAAAGTTGATATAATTACTCGGCAAATTGATGATCCAAATTGGCCTGAATTTAAAGATCTTTATGATAGTTATCCTAATTATAATAATTTACGTATTATTAGATTGCCCTTTGGAGGTGATAAATTTTTGGCTAAAGAAAAGCTCTGGCCCCACCTTAAAAAATATGTTGATGCAATAGCTGAATTTTATGATGAAGAAGGCAGTTTTCCAGATTTTTTTACTACTCATTATGCTGATGGAGGCTTAGCAGGAGTTTTACTTAAAGAAAAAATGGAAACTCCCTTCTCTTTTACTGGTCATTCTCTTGGTGCTCAAAAAATGGATAAACTTAATTTTTCTAAAAATAATTCTGATCAATTAATTGAGCGGTATCAATTCCATAGTCGTCTTGTTGCAGAGAGACTAAGTATGAAATTTAGTAATCAAATTATTGTCAGCACTGTTCAAGAAAAAACAGAACAGTATTCACACCCTTATTACAATGATGCAGTAGATGTGGAAAATCAAAAAAAGTTTTCAGTTATTCCGCCAGGAGTAAATACATCTATTTTCAATGGAAAGTATTCAGAAAAAATAGCTAAAAAAATAGAAAGCTTTTTAAAACGAGATTTAGCTACTGCAAGATTAAATAAACAAGCTATTATTTCTGCTAGCCGACTTGATCAAAAGAAAAATCATCTAGGCTTAGTTAAAGCTTTTGCTCAATCTAAAGCAATTCAGGCAGAAGCTAATTTGATTATTACTCTTCGTGGAATTGAAAATCCTTTTTTAGATTATAGTTCAGCTAGTAAGGAAGAAAAAGAAATTTTAAATCAAATCATTAAAGTTATAGAAAATAATCAACTGCAAGGAAAAGTCTCTCTCTTTTCTTTAAATAGCCAAAAAGAATTAGCTTCTTGTTATGCTTATCTAGCAGAAAGAAAATCTATTTTTGCTTTAACTTCTTTTTATGAACCTTTTGGTTTAGCACCTCTAGAGGCAATGGCAGCAGGTTTACCAGCAGTTGTAACTAAAAACGGCGGTCAAAGTGAAATAATGAAAAAAGATGAATTTGGTATTTTGATTGATCCTGAATCAACTGAAGATATAGCACGAGGTCTCAGAAAAATTATAGCCAAACCTAAAATTTGGGAGAAATATCACTTAAAAGCTCAAAAAAGAATAAAGAACAACTATACCTGGGAACAAACTGCTAAAAAATATTTAAAAGCAATGAAAAAAGGACTAAGTTTTAGAATTCCTGTAATTCATAGTGAAATTCCTGCTTACTTTTTCTTGCCTGATAGTGATAATGAACATAAATTATTAGAAAAATTTAAGCAAATACTTTAAAAAAATAGACATTTGCTAATAATTTGATATAATTAATAAACAGTAATAGATATTATTATGATTTTTATGCAATCGTTTGAATAAATATTAATGAGGAGTGATTTATTAATGAATAATAATAAGCCACATACCGCTTATTTTTGTATGGAGTATGGATTAGATGAAAAAATGAGAATTTACGCAGGTGGTTTAGGTATTTTAGCAGGAGATATTCTAAAAGCTGCTAAAGAGTTTTCTTATCCTGTCACTGGAATTGGACTTTTATGGCGCAAAGGTTATTCAAAACAAATAATAAATGAAAAAGGAAGACCAGAAAGCAAACATCCAACTAATAAAGAAATTTATGAATATGCTGAAGATACTGGCAAATATGTGATAGTAAATATTAAAAAACAAGAGGTAAAACTGAAAATCTGGAAACTGGATAAATTTGATAATGCGACTCTTTATTTATTAGATGCTAATTTACCAGAAAATGAAAAATATCAAACAATAACTGATGGTCTTTATGATGGTTTTAATGAAAAAAGAATTGCCCAAGAAATAGCCCTTGGTATTGGTGGTGTTAAAGCTATTAGAAAATTAGGTTTAAATATTGATATTTTTCACTTTAATGAAGGTCATGCTGCTTTAGCTGGAACAGAGCTGATTAGAGAAAAGATGGAAAATGGCCTTGATTTTCATAGTGCCTGGGATAATGTTAAGGAAGATATAGTCTTTACAACTCATACTCCTGTTAAAGAAGGTAATGAATCTCACAGCTTAGATAGTCTCAAAAAAATGAATGCTTTTAATTCTTTAACTAGAAAACAAATGCAAGAAATTGGAGATAGTCCTTTTAGTATGACAGTAGCTGGGCTCAGACTTTCTCGAATTTCAAATGGAGTTGCTAAACTACATGGTCAAACTTCGAGAGAAATGTGGAAAAATGTAGCTGGTAAATCTCCAATTATCTCAATCACAAATGGAGTTCATCGCAGCACTTGGGTTGATGATAGAATTGTAGCAAACAAAGGAAACAAAGAAGCAATTATTGAAACTAAAGTTAAGATGAAAAAAGAATTAGTAGAATTTATTAAAAACAGAAATGGAGCTAAACTAGATCCAAATAAACTTATAATTGGTTTTGCTAGAAGAGCAACTGCTTATAAAAGACCTAATTTAATTTTCAAAAAACCTGAAATTATAGATCCTTATTTAAAGTCAGGAGAAATACAGTTAGTTTTTTCTGGTAAAGCACATCCTACTGATGATAATGGAAAAGGAATTGTAGCAAACCTTGTAAAAAAAGCTAAAGAATTCCCAAATAGTGTAGTCTTTCTAGAAGATTATAATATGGAAATTGCACGTTATCTAACCCGGGGAGTTGATATTTGGTTAAATAACCCCCGTAAACCACTTGAGGCAAGTGGTACTTCAGGTATGAAAGCCGCAATGAATGGAGGCTTAAACCTCAGTATTCTTGATGGTTGGTGGGTTGAAGGTTGTGAACATGGAATTAATGGCTGGCAATTTGGAGATGGTTATGTAGGTGAAGGTCAGGACGAAAATGATCTTTATGCTTTATATAGAGTTTTATTCAATGATGTTTTACCTACTTTTTATAATAATCAAGATCGCTGGGAAGATATGATGATAGAAAGTATTGATACAACTTATCAAAGATTTTCTGCTAAAAAAATGCTAGAAAGATATTATACCGAAATGTATAATAAATAAATAATAAAATTAAGGCCTACCCAAACTCTTTACAGTCAGACGACCTCGAGAGCCTAATACTAACCCGCCTTGCGTTATGAAATCAAGGATTAGTGCGAAAATGGGTAGGCTTTTCTTAATTTTATTAGTTTTTCACTATCATCGATTTTTGTAATTCTCTTTTAGTTTCCTCATCAATTAAACATTCCACAATAGTCATTGCAAATTCCATTGCAACTCCTGGTCCTCTCCCAGTAATCAGATTACCATCAATTACAACTCTATCATTCTGATAATTACAGGAGCTCATATCTTTATCAAAACCAGGATAACTAGTTGCTTTTTTGCCATCTAAGATTCCTGCTGCTTCTAAAACTATTGGGGCTGCACAAATTGCTGCACATAATTTATTTTCCTCGCTTAATTTTTTAATAATATTAAGCAGTTGATTACTATCACGTAAATTAGATGCTCCTGGCATTCCACCCGGTAAAACCACAGCTTTTAAATCTTCAACTTTAACCTCTTCAATCGTAGTATCGGTTTTAACCTTAATTCCATGGTCTCCTTCTATTTCTTTACTGCCAATACCAGCAGTTAAAACCTCAAGACCTGCTCTTCTTAAAACATCAATATTTGTTATTGCTTCAATTTCTTCAAAACCTGAAGCTAAGGGAATTAAAATTTTAGCCATAAATTAGCCTCCTTAATTTTAAATTTTAATTATCATTTATTTGACTTCATTTTTCTTTTTTAAATAATTATTTAATTCAGCTGGTAATGATTTCAGATGATAATCTTGTTGAGGGAAAGGTATTTCAACTTCGTTTTCTTGAAAATAATCCCAAATAGATAATAAAACTTCACTTCTAATATTTTGAATACCATTTTGAGGATCACTAATCCAAAAACGAAGCTCAAAATTAATAGAACTGTCTCCAAACCCCATTAATAAGACATTAGGCTCAGGTTTATCTAAAATTCTTGTTTTAGATTCAATTGACTGCTGCATTAATTTCTGAACTAATCTTAAATCACTATTATAAGAAACACCAACTTTGGCTTCTACTCGAACTAATTCATCACTATAAGACCAATTAATAACCTCTTTAGTAATAAAATCTTCATTTGGAATTAAATATTCTTTACCAGAACGAGTAACTACTGAGACAAAACGAGTATCTAGTTTTCGAACCCAACCATAAACATCATCAATTTCAACTACATCACCTGGTTTAATAGACTTGTCAGCTAAAATTATTATTCCACTTATAAAATTAGATACAATTTTCTGTAAACCAAAACCTAAACCAACACCAACTGCACCACCAAGAAAAGTAAAAGCACTTAAATCAACCCCAACTGAACTTAAAGTAAATAAAACTGCTGCTGTAAAAATTATAAATTTCGCTATTTTATTTAATAAAACTTTAACTGAAGGAGTTAATTCTTCACTATTATCAATTTTATTTGTAACTAAACGACTTAATTTTCCAGCTAACCAAAATAAAATACTAAAAATTATTACTGTTTTAATAATCATTAATAATGAAATTCTCAAATTCCCACTGTGAAAAGCTAAACTTTCAAGTAAATTTAGTGTTTCTTGATAAATATTTAAAATCCTTAAAGCAGCAATTAACCAAATTAAAGCTGATAAAAAACGAAACATTTTATTTCTAGGAAAAAATAAACTAAGAGCTTTCACTAATAACCAAGCTGAAACTAAATTACCAAATATACTTATAATTACAGCTGGAATTGCAAAAGAAGCTGCTATAATATAATAAACTCCAATTAAAAACATTAAAATTAAAGGATATAATAGTTGATCAATTATTCTAAATTGCTTTCTCTCATCTAAAAAATCAATTTTGCTCAATAATTCTCTAACCTGTTTAAAAATCAATTTATTGATAAAATAAGCCAAAATCAAAAAGAAAGTTATAATAATTAACTCAATTAAGTTGCTCCAAACAAAAATATTATTTCCAAGTTTAGTAATCAGTGATTCTAAATAAAGATCGATTTGTATATTTTCAAACACTAAATCCCCCCTCTACTATTTTTTTAATAAGTATAATTTATAGCTTTATAATAATGCATTTAATTTTTCTTTTAGGTTAATAGCATCTTTAAACTGAAGTCCTCTAATTCCTGCTTGTAATGCTGCTTCTATATTTTCTTTAGAATCATCAATGAATAAAGTCTCTTCTGCTTTTAAATTAAAGCTTTCTAATAAATGTTGATAAATTTTAAGATCAGGTTTTATCATTTTTACTTGATAAGAAATTACTTGACCTTTAAAATATTTAAAAAAATCATATTTAGAGTTGATATAAGTAAAAGCTTTTTCTGGAAAATTAGATAAGATATAGAGATTATAATCTTGAACAACTAAGTCCTTTACTATTTCTAAACTATCTTGTTTTAATTTTAAGATTTCTTCCCAACCAATAATAGTGTTTTCAATTTCATTTTTTAAATTAGGATTTTTTCTTTTCCATATTTTTACTGCTTCTCTTTCTTTAATTAATCCTTTATCCAACAACAACCATTCCTCTGTTTCAAATACTGACTTTTTTAATTTTGATTTTAATTTTTCTTGATAACCTAAATCTTTTAAATAACTCTCAGGATCAAAATCAAGCAAAACATTGCCTAAATCAAAAATAATATTTTTTATCATCACTTCACCTACTCTATTTTTTAGTCATAAAAATTATAATTTAAATTATTTAGTTCTTAAATATATTATTCAAGTTCAATTAAGAATTTCCTGTTTATTTTCAAATAAAATAATAGAGTAGGACCAGCCTTTCGGCTGGGACCCCTCATCAAACTGCACGTACGGTTCTCCCGTATACAGCTTTCCGTCAGTCGTTGCCCCATCTCAAGGAATAAGTCTTCGTCACTGTGTTACCACAGCTGTATATTTTAGTCCTTTAGGACAATCTAGTAAGTAATGAAACGAGTCCCTTCTTCCTGAAAAAGGAATTGGGGATTCTTT
Source organism: Halanaerobium praevalens DSM 2228 (assembly GCF_000165465.1). Lineage (GTDB taxonomy): Bacteria > Bacillota > Halanaerobiia > Halanaerobiales > Halanaerobiaceae > Halanaerobium > Halanaerobium praevalens. Next base: position 556,237 of record NC_017455.1, on the reverse strand, counting down.
TGTTTTGATTCATAACTGCTTTCTTTTTCTCCATATATGACCTTAACCGCATTCGTATCCATTTATCTAAACGCCAGAAAAGTTTCTTCACATTTCCATGGCCGAAATAATTAGCCCAACCATATATTTTAGGATTTAATCTTTTTATAATTGAATCCACTTTCCAGGGCTGATTTCTCTTAGTAACTTTTCTAACTTTATCTTTGAATTTTTCTAGTGATTTCTTTCTCGGTCTTTTGTATCTCCAGGCTATGAATTCAAATCCTAAAAATACAAAACCCTCACCAAAGTTAGTTATTACTGTCTTTTCTGGATGCAGTTCTAATTTGAGTTTTTCTGTGATAATTTCTTTAACTACCTCATAAGCTCTTTTAGCTTTCCTTTTTGATTTTGTCATTACAACAAAATCATCAGCAAATCGCACCAGCTTGTACCCTCTTTCTACCATTATTTTATCGAACTCATGCAGAAAGATGTTTGCCAAAAGTGGCGATATTACACCACCCTGAGGGGTTCCTTTCTCTTTGGGTATATATTCTCCATCCTTCATGACTCCCATGGTCAGCCACAATTTTATTATTTCAATTACCCAGCCATCTGTTACTTTTTGTCTGATGAATTCTATTAAAAGCTCATGATTTATATTATCGAAAAACCCTTTAATATCTGCATCTAATACCCATTTGTATCCCTGTTCTTTGTATTCTTCTATTTTGTTTATTGCATCAATCTGCGATTTACCTTTTCTAAATCCCAAAGAACAGTCACAGAATTCTTTTTCATATATCGGCTCCAGTATTCCTCTCACTGCAGCCTGAGCTATTCTATCTTTAACTGTGGGTATTCCCAGTAGTCGCTGTCTTCCATCACTTTTTGGGATAAATACTCTCAGTGATGGTTTGGGTTGATACCTATCCTCTAGAAATTCTCTGTATAGTTCTCTCATATGAACTGCATAGTTTTCTTTGAATTCTACTGTATCTATTCTATCAACACCTGCACTACCACCTTTATCTAAGACATGTTTTGCGGCTGCTTTCATATTTCTAATCTTTGTCACTTTGTCTTTAAGAGTGTAGTACGTTTTCTCAGTTATCTCTTTCACCAGTCCTTACTTCACGACTTACCAGTCTCTAACTCTACAGTCCAGTTAAACAGACCCTATCTTCATAATATTATCAGCCACGTTTTAGGTTCTCACCAATCGCCCCCTCTGACATATTACTACTGAGGTTATGGTGTTTCTGACCTACCACCTTTAGAATTAGATTTCTCCCTTCAGTTACAAGCCTGACCCACTGCTTTAAGCAGTGTTTAAACCATTAAAATCTATTTACCACTCCTGTATTATCTTCAACTTCGACTGCGCTGGCTGTCCTTTGCTAAACTGGCTTTATCCTCCTGCAGGTCGCCCTGCTATCTAAGGACCAGTTATCCTTGCTACTATTGACGCCATCTGAACTCTGTATCTGCTTTATCTTAGTTTTCCCGTTCAGGTTATGCCTCGACTTACTAAAACTAGTTTCAGTTTTTAGACAAATACAGAACTCCTCCGGTCAATTATTCTATCTTACTGTCATTCCAACCCTAATCACACCCGTAAATCCAGCCTAGATTGCATGGTTTTTATGCCGGCATTGAGCTTCTCCGTTACTTAGGCGAATCGCCATCTACAGATGCCACCTCTGGTTCACATTATGTTTTGGACTAACAGCACGTCTCAGACTCTTCAGATTCCACCTCGCGGTGAACACCCTGTCACTGTTGACTTCTACATGATACATGCCACAACATAGGAAGGACTTTCACCTACTATCAGAATAATTTACGGAGCACACAAAGCAAAAAATCCGACTTTAAAGTCGGATTTTAACTAAATATAGATCTCCACAAAAGCTTTTATTCAATTTCAGCTTTCATTTTTTCTAATAAATTATTAAATCTTTGATTATAACTTTCCTGAAATTCTGAAACCTTTTGTGCTAACTGCTGTCTCATCTGAGCATTCATTCCATTTTGAACCTTTGATTGACCAGAACTAGTTCCAGCTAAAGGATTTTGCTGTCCTTGTTCTGCTTGCTCTAAATGCTGCTTAACTTGTTCATCTAACTGCTTTTTTTGTGTCTGATATTGCTGTTGTAAGCTTTGAGCTTGAGTAAATTGTTTTTCAAAAAAACCACTTTTTCCACTCTCTTTTAATGATTCAACTGCAATAACAGCTTCTTTACGCCTTTCAATCTGCTGAGATGAATTACGAAGTCCAATTGACTCAATTAACATCAATTGTGCCTCTTTTAAAACTGGCTTGCTTTTAGACTTTAATTGAGCCCATAAGTCCTCAGCATCAATTTCCTTTTTAAAAAATGGAGCCATTATCTCTTTTAATTCTTCTCTAATTTCTAAAGAATTAAAATCATTTTCATCTGCAGCATAAACTTCATCTGCTCTTTCCATTGCAATTTCATAAGCACTTTTCATTAAATATCAGCCCTCCTTAAACAAATCAAAAAATCTATCTTGATAAGCATTAAAAACTCCCCAACGATCAAGTTCTTTTTTCAATTTTGAGGGATCTTCCTCTCCTTCTTTTACAAGTTTAAACATTTTTTCTATTTCTTCACTAGCAGCTATCGGGAGCCCTTCCAAATTTCTAGTAACTACAGAATAACCTTTATCATCTGTACTTAAAAATCCTTTTTCTTCATAATAAGGAAGTTGTGATTTATATGCACTTTTTTGCATTAATGACTGGATAAATTTCATTAAAGAAACATCCCAAAGTTCATCAACTCCTTTAATAATAACTGTTAATTTATCAGTAGCTTGATCTATTTCTTCTCGTATTTTAGCCTCTACTGCTGCAAGCTCTTTGGCCAAAGTAAAAGTTCTAATAGACTGTTTTTTATAATTCATTTTATAAAGCAAAGCTGCTAAATCAGGATTTTCCTGAGCAATCATTTGCATAGCCTGTTTAGCTTCACCACTAAATCCGCTCATATTGATCATATAATCTGGAGTTAAAAGCTTGGGCTTTTCCCAGGTGATTTCCCCTTCTCTGATTTTAGTTTCTGGACCCTCTTGTGGAAATTCTTCTAAATAATAAGGCTCACTAATTACAAAATAATGAAGAGTAGTGTCACGATCTGTATAAATTAAATCATCTGGTTCAAGTAATATCTCAGTATTTTCAAGTACATCTTTAATTTTTTGATTATCTTTCATTTTAACTCCTCCTCTCAAAACTAAATAAAATGGAGTTGATTTTTTTAATCTATATTTTATATTATATAATATTTGAACTCATGAAGTCAAAGCCTATTAAAATTGTTAACGTTAAAAAGACTGAAGTTTAGGCTTCAGTCTTTTTAGATTTAATTATTTTTTTGAAAATTTATTAAAGCTTTACCAATAATTAAAGAAAATACTGAAGCAACTATGATCTCAGGAATACCATTAGTAATAGCCACAGCTAAACCAGCACTTGCAGGTAAATAACCTCTAACTACAGCCAAGATTAAAACTCCTGCGGTATTAACAATAGTACCAAAAGCACCTGCTAAAATTAAAGATGTACTTTGACTAATATTTTTAGTCAAATAATAAGTATAATAAGCTGCAACACCTATTAAAAGTCTAGGCAAAATAGCAACAATTGGATCAGCAAAAATTGGATTAGTTGCTCTGATAAAACTAAAAAAGCCAAAAATCAAACCAATTAAAAGACCGACAATTGGGCCTTCAATAACTCCGCCCAAAATAACAGGTAAGTGCATTATAGTTGCATGACCTGCAGCACTCGGCCAGGGAATTAAACCTAAGCCAGTAGCACCTAACATAATAGAAATCGCACCTAACATACCAGCAATTACAATCTGTCTCGTTTTAAGTTTTATTTTCTTTTCCTCCCATCCCAGTCCATTGATCCAGGTGGACTAAACGTTTTATTTAGCAGCGTTTTTTGGGTGCAGCTCTTAAAGTTAAGGTTCCGCCCCTGCTACTCTAAATATATTATAATAATTATTTATTTAAATAACAAGTATTTTTTTTATTTTTTCGAGCAGATATTTATTTAAACTTAAATCAAATCTTGACTATACTCTTTTTTGTGCTAATTTTTTTAAATAATTAATAACCACTTGATCAACTTCCATTGTTTTTAAATGAGAAATTAAAGTTTCCTGCTCAAAATAGCGCAGTAATCTAACTAAGAAATTCATAACTTTATTTCTTTTACTTTCTCTTCTTAGCTGACGCTGAAAAAGTTCTTTGGCTATTTCATAATATTTTAGTTTTAAAGCAGCTATTAATCTATAAAAATCTAAATATTGATCATCTAAATATTTACCATGTGGAATTTCAGTTAAAATAGGTGCTGGATCAGCAAATCTCAATATAGTCTCATAATAAGCAATAGTATCAAAGTAGCTTTCTACTTTAGCATTTTTAACTGCGTCTATTAATTTCTTTTTACGGGCCTGTTTAAGTTCTGACTGATATTTTAAAAGTCTTAACTTCGCATAACTTAAAGCTGGAGTTTTAATCTCAGATTTTTCCACTTCTTGAATAAGCTCTTTTAAGGATTTAGTTGTCAATTCTCTTCCCTGCTCATAAATAGTTTCATCTCCATCTAAAGCAGCTAAACTAATAAAAAGCCGATTATTATAAATATCTTTTTTACTTATTTGCTCAATTAATCCCAGTTCTATTAATTTTAAAATAGATCTTAGAAGTTCTTTTTGATGATTTCTAGCTTCTTTGTTTTCAATTAACATCATTAAACTTGCTAATAAATTATCTGTTTTACTTAATAAAGAATCAAATTGATTAATAAAATCAGCTAAATCATCTTTTTGGCCGTGTTCCACTAAAAATCTGAGATAATCAGCAGCTATCTGCCAGTTTTTAAACTGATTATTTTTTTTCGATTTTTCAATTTCAAAAGCAGTTTTAATTTTTTGTTCTGCTGCTTTAATTTTTCCTTGCTGATAATCAGCTACAAATAAAAGTCTTAAAAAAGCAGGATTTTTTTGCTGCTTTACTGCTAAATCATCAGCAAAATCAGCAAAGTCTATATATAATTCAGCTGCTAAATAACGGGCTAAAATATCAAGGGCCATCTGAGAATTTTTAGGTGGTAAATCTTTAATCTGACTTAATAATTTTTTAGCCTTAGTTTTTTTATCATTAATTTTTAAATTATCTAGCCTTTGGAAAACATTAAAAATTTCTGCTGCTTGATTTAAGGCCTGGGGTAACTTAAGCCCTTTGTTTTTTGCTATATTAAATCTTTCCTCAACAAAATTACTTAAAAATGAAATTACCCGCATATGTTTATAATCTTTAAGTTGCTCATAATATTTTGCAAAAAGACTTAAAGCACTTACAACATCATCTAAATCCATTAAAGTTTCCAAACGGAAAATAATTAATTGTAAGTTTTCTGCTTCGATTTTCATTGCTCTTGCAATAATATCATTAACTTTTTGAAAGTCTTGAGCTTTTTTATAAATTTCAGCCAATGCAATCAATAAAGGTATATTAGCACCTTTAGCTTCCAAGGCCTGACGCACAATATCTTCGGCTTGCTCCATTTCTTCTTTTTCTAAGATAATATTTACTAAAGGAGAAATAAAAGCTTCATCTAGGTCAGTTCCCATCAACTGCCAGGCATGTCTTAAGTATTTTTCCGATTCTTGATAATTATTATTTTGTAAACTATAAACAATTAAAGGTAAGAGAAATCTGTGTTCTAAAGGATAATCATTAACTGCTTCTTTGAGTAAATCTAAAACAGCCTCTTCTTTTTCTGCTTTTTTAATTGCTTCAAAATATTCTTCTATACTTTTTTTAGGCTTATTTTGGTCACAACACTTCTTGAATTTTTTTCCACTGCCACAGGGACAAGTGTCATTCCGACCAACACTATAAGAGCGAACAGTATCTTTTTCTCGCCGCTTAGCTATACTTTGCTTTAAACCTTTTAATCTTTTATCCATATTTATCAACCTCTCTCTTTTAAAGCTAAGATCTAAACATTAATAGAGCTCCATCAAGCTTAAAAGCTTCTGGAGCTCAATCTTTTTTAATTAAATTTTTAATTACTTATCTAATTATAGCAGAGTCAAGAATAAATTTAAAGCTATTAAAAATCTAATTATTATAAATTTTATTCTAAGTTAATTACTATTCCTCAACTTTAGCTAATTTCTTTTTTAATTTATAAACATTTAATCTTTCAGGAACATAATCTTCATCTCTATCTTTTATTTCATCTACTGGTATATCCAACTCACGACTCAGCAGATCTTTAATTCTACTGCTGCAAAAATTAGCCTGACACTCTCCTGTTTTGGCCCAGGTTCTTCTTTTAATTGCATCAGTTGTTTTAATTGGAATTGAACGACTTAAGGCATCTAATATCTCAGCTTCTGTAACTTTCTCACAGCGACAGATAATATTTTTAGTTGGATCTTGATGATCAATTTCGCCAGCAAAATTCTCATCTTTATCAATTGCGATAGCTGGTCTTTCAGGCTTAAAGTCTTTCTTTGGCTCAAGTTTTACTCCCGACTCAGCTAAAATATTAACTACTTTTTTGGCAATCGCTGGTGATGATGTAAGACCAGGAGAATCTATACCGGCTGCCTGAATAAACCCTTTAACACTGCTTTCCTCAATAATAAAATCTCCCCTGGTGCTTTTAGGTCTTAAACCAGCAAAAGTTTTGAGCATTCTATTTGTATCGAAATCAGGGATTGATTTTCTAGCCTGCTCAATTATGTATTTTATTTCTTTAAAAGTCGTACTGACATCATATTTTTTATCTATTTCTTCTGCATTTGGTCCAATCATAAAATTACCATGAGTTGTTGTTGTAGCTACAACACCTTTAGTTTTTGGATTTGGAGCCTGAAAAATAACACTGTTCACTAAATGACTCTGAGATTTACTAAAAACTACATATTCTCCCCGCATTGGATAAATCTCAAAATCATCAGTATTGAGCATAGCTGCTATTTTATCTGCATAAATTCCAGCTGCATTAATCACAAAACGACTTTCTATTTTTTCTTGAGCTGTTTTAATTTCAAAAGTATTATCTTTTTTCTCAATAGCTAATACTTCTGACTCTAATTTTAAATCAACTCCATTATCAACTGCATTTTCTGCCAGAGCAATAGTAAATTCATAAGGAGAAGTAACACCAATAGTTTTACAATAAAAAGCTGCTTGAGCTCCTTCTCCTACATGAGGTTCAACTTCTTTGATTTGATCACCATAAAGAATTTCTATTTCCGATTCTGATTGTCCTACTTTTAGAGCATTTTCATATATTTTTTCTAATGTTTTTTCATCATCATCATCAAAAGCTAAAACTAAACCACCAGTGTTTTGATAACCAAAGTTTAATTCTGATTCTAATTTTTCATACATTGAATTACCTTTAATACAAAGCTCACCCTTAACTGTTCCCTCTTTAGCAACATAACCACCATGGACAATTCCAGTATTTGCCTTAGAAGCTCCAGTTGCCACATCAGATTCTTTTTCTAATAAGGCTACTTTAAGATCATATTTAGCAAGTTCTCTTGCAATTGCTGAGCCTACAACACCTGCTCCAATAATGCTAATATCATACATTTAATTTGCCTCCTTTGAATTAAAATGAATTTAATTTTTAATTCTATTTTCTAACTTAATTGTTTTATTAACAATAATTCCTTATTATAAATATATAATCTCAAAGCTCAAAAAGCAAATATAATTCTATTAATTTGCAAAAATATAAATATTTAAATTTTTAAGCAAAATTAAAGCCCTGCTTAAGAGCAGGGCTCATTGATCTTATTATAGATTTATTTTAACAAACTTAATTACTAATTAAAATTTTAAATTTCATTTAAATCACTGACAATTTCTGCTACAAGCCTGTCAATTTCTTGATAATCTTCATCAGCACCATGACCTTTAGCTATAACTGGATCATAAAGATCGACTTTTAGATTCGGCATCAAATCAAGCAGTTTATCAGTCATTCTACCAGCCCAACCATAAGAACCTATTATTGAAGCATAACGTGTTTTTGGTTTTAATACGTTGGCCAGATAAGCTGCATAAACTGCAGATGGATGGGGACCAGTCAAAACAGTTGGAGAACCAAAAACAACTGTTGAAGCATCAACTAATGAAATTGCAAGATCACCTAAATCAACATCAGTCAAATCAAAAGGCTTAACTTTAATTCCCTCATCAATTAAAGAACTGATAAAGTATTTAATTAAATCTTTAGTACTTCCATGCATCGAAACATAAGGAACTACAACCTCAGGTTTTACCTCATCACTTACCCATTCCTTATATGCATCTAAAATCAGATCAGGATTATCATAAATTGGACCATGACTTGGGGCAATCATATCAATCTCGTAATCTTCTAATTTAGCCAGATTCTTTTTAATAATCATTCTAAAAGGCATCATAATTTCTGCATAATATCGTTTAGCTGCCTTATATACTTCAGCTTCATCTTCTACAAATAGGTTACTTGTAGCCAGGTGAGACCCAAAGAAATCACAGGGAAATAAAATGTTTTCTTCCTGCAGATAAGTCGACATAGTTTCTGGCCAATGAACCCAAGGTGTATCAATAAATTCCAGGGTCCTACCACCTAAGTCAAGTGTTTCACCATCTTCAACAGTTCTAATTTGATTAGCCTCAAGTTCTAGCAGGTCCAAAAGCATTGGCTTTGCTTTTTTAGAACTTAAAACTTTAGCTTCTGGAAATTCTTCTAATAGAGCTGGTATTGAACCAGAATGATCTTGCTCAGCATGATTTGAAATAATATAATCAATCTGTTTTACACCCAGATCATCCAAATTGTCCAGAAAATCTTCCACAAAATCTGGCTCTACTGTATCGATTATTGCATTCTTTTCTCCACCTTTAATAAAATATGAGTTGTAACTTGTACCATCAGGTAGAGGGATCAGTTCATCAAATAATTTGCGGTGCCAGTCAATAACACCAACACTATAGATATCTTCTTTTATTTTTCTAAACATTTTAAATTCCTCCTTATAAACTTAAGTTCTTTTTCGAATTTAAATGATTCAATTTAATCTTTAGTATTTTTATCAAGTTTATTTTATAATTAAAAAAATAAGTTTTCTGTGAGCTATATCACATTGATTTAAAACTAAACTAAAAAAGCCGATAAGAATATTCTTATCAGCTAAATTTTTTCTATTTAATTTTAATCACTTTAAATTAGCTTTTGTCATTTTTTGAGGCTGAATATAGTCTTCAAATTCTGCTTCTGTTAAATATCCTAATCTGAGTGCTGATTTTTTTAAAGTTATATCTTCTTTAAAAGCTTTTTGAGCAATTTCAGCTGCTTGATCATAACCTATAATTGGATTTAAAGCTGTCACCAACATCAAAGATTTTTTTAGATATGCAGCAATTTGTTCTTTATCTGCCTCAATTCCCTTTAAACACCTTGTATTATAAGAATTAACAGAATCTACTAACAAATTTATTGATTGTAAGATATTATAAATAATTAAAGGTTTAGCTACATTAAGCTGAAAATTACCACTAGCACCACCAATATTAACAGCTGTATCATTAGCTATTACCTGAGCTGCAGCCTGGAATAAAACCTCAGCTTGAGTTGGATTAACTTTACCTGGCATAATAGAGCTTCCAGGTTCATTTTTAGGAATTTTAAGTTCTCCAATTCCAGCTCGGGGTCCAGAAGCTAACCAACGAGTATCATTAGCAAGTTTTATTAAAACAGAAGCAGCAGTTTTTAAAACACCACTTAAATTAACAAAGCTATTATGAGCTGCAATTCCAGCTGCTTTATTAATAGCTGTTTTAAATTCTCTATCTGTTTCTAAATTAATATACTTAATTGCCTTTTTGTCAAAACCTGACTTAGTATTTAAACCAGTACCAACAGCTGTCCCTCCTATTGGCAATCTTTTTAAATATTTCAAACTATCTTCTAAAATCTCAATTATTTCTTCTAATTGAGCAGCAAAAGCACCAAATTCTTGACCTAAAGTAATTGGGGTAGCATCCATTAAATGAGTTCTTCCGACTTTAACTAAATCCTTATATTTTTCCTCTTTTTTTTCTAATTCAACTTTTAAATCTACTAAAGTAGGTAATAAAAAATCTTCAATTTTTATCACAACTGCTATTGCCATTGCAGTTGGAAAAGTATCATTAGAAGACTGTGACATATTTAAATCATCATTTGGATGAACAGGTTTTTTAGTTCCTAATTTTTGGCCTGCCAATTGAGAAATCCTATTTGCTAAAACCTCATTAACATTCATATTGGTTTGAGTTCCAGAACCAGTTTGCCAAAGAGAAATAGGAAAATGTTGATCTAAATCACCTTTTATTAATTCATCTGTAGCTTTTATAATATAGTCTCTTTTAGTTTCACTAATCAAATTTTGTTCAAAATTTGCTAAAACTGCTGCTTTTTTGACAATACCATATGCTCTAATTATTTTCGTTGGCATCTTTTCTTTCCCAATAGGAAAATTATTAACTGCTCTGGCAGTTTGAGCTCCATATAATTTATCTGCCTTAACTTTTATTTCTCCTAAACTATCTTTTTCTATCCGATAATTCATTTTATACTCCTTTTTAATTTAGATTAATAAACTTAAATTAAATACAAAATTAAAGATAAGCATATTCCTTTTGAGAACTATGAGAATTAGTTTTCAAATTAGAATTTAGTAAAGAATTAGACCATTTATTACAACGATCACCAGTAACTGCAATTACCTTTGAGTCTGCTAGTACTTTAATTACTTCACAGTGATTAGGACAATCTTGACACTCAAAACTATTAGTTGCAAAACTTTGATCTGTTAACTTAAAACCTCTAAAATTGGTTTTTTTGCCAGTCTTTTTAATTTCTCTTTTAGCTAAAATTGCAATTCCAATTGCCCCCATTACAGCATGATGCTCAGGTACAATAACTTCTGCTTCAATTTCTGATTCAAAAGCTGCTTTGATTCCAATATTAGCAGCTACTCCACCTTGAAATATGTATTTTCCTTTTAAAACACGATTTCGAACTAAGTTATTTATATAATTTCTGACTAAAGCTTCTGATAAACCTTTAATAATTTCAGCTTTAGTAAAACCATACTGCTGTTTAGAAATCATATCAGATTCAGCAAAAACTGTACAGCGACCAGCTATTCTAACATCTCTTTTAGCTTCTAAAGCCAGACTTCCAAAATCTTCTATCGCTATTCCCAATCTTTGCGCCTGATGATCAAGAAATGAACCAGTACCAGCTGCACAGACAGTATTCATCGCAAAATCAACTGCAATTCCTGATTCAACAATTATTAATTTAGAATCTTGACCTCCAATTTCAAAAATTGTCCCAGCATCTGGATAATAATAGGTTGAGGCTCTAGCATGAGCTGTAATTTCATTTTTAACAGTATCAGCACCCAAAATATAAGCTATTAGCTGTCTTCCACTACCAGTAACTCCCACTCCTTTAATTTGATAATCAATATCTATTTCAGCTTGAAATTGATTTAAAGCTGCTTGTACTAACTCAATTGGATTACCAGAATTACGAGTATAAAGTTTAAACTGCAGTTCATTTTTAGCATCAATTGCCACTAAATTAATACTCACTGAACCAATGTCTACTCCCAGATACAGATTTTTCATCTAAATAACCTCCCTATAATTCTTTTCTTTTATCATTTCTAAAAAGGCTTCTAACCTTGTTAAAACATTAGCATCAGCGGTTTGTTCATCAATAGAAATAGTCAAAACAGGTAAATCATATTTTTTAGATAATTTATCCATTACACTTTGAGCAACTAATTCTGGTAAACAACCAAAAGGTTTAAGTTGAATAATACCAGCAAAGCCTTTTTCTTTAAAATCAATAGCATGGCCTATATTCGCTTGAGCATGACCTCCAATTTCAATTTCTATAAATTCGGCTCCCTTAGCTCCAATTTTTTTTAAATCCTGACCAGCAAAAGGAAAAATATTTTCTCTAATCCAATCAGAAAGATATTGTGAGCGCTCAACTTCAAAACCAAAACTATTTAATTTTTCTTCGATTTGATTATTAATCGACTTTTCTAAAACAACATATATTTCACCAATAATTCCAATTTTATAACGCTGATCTGCACCTGGAATCTGAGTCTGATAAGGCTTTAACTTTGTTAAATATTTATTTTTTATTTTCTTAATTTCCGCAATTGAATCAGATTTAGCTAAATCTGACTGAGCTTTAAACCACAGATTATTGATCTGAGCAGGATTATTATAAGCTCGTAAAATTGATATTTCTTTTTCTATTTCATCAAGTGCTTTAGTTAATTCATAAACTATTTGAATAACTTTTAGTACTTTAAGCCAGGAATTATTAGCTTTTAAACGCTTAATTAACTGATAAAAATATTGATAATTATCATGAGGAGAATCAATAACAAGCAGCTCTACTTGATAACCTAAACTAGCTAATATTTTTTGGTGAAGATCACCATAGTATCCAGCTCTACAAGGACCATGCCCACCACTAGTAACTATTGCATCTAAATCTTCTTCCATTAATTTAAGATAGAGGCCAGTAATTACTTTAAAGGGGAAACAGGCAAATTCTGGACTATATTTAACACCCAAATCTATAATTTCTTTATTTGGTTTAGGTGGCATTATTACTTCATGACCTAGTAATTCCAATAATCTTTGATAAACTATAGTTGGTCCCATATAAGGAAAAGATAATCTCATTTTAATTACTCTCCTTTTTTAATCTCAATAAATCAATAAAAGCTTCAATTCTAGTAATAATATGACTTGCTCCAGTTTGTTCATCTATTCTTAAAGTCATAAAGGATTTATCATATTTTTGAGCATCAATTTCTAAAATTTGACCTAAAATAGAATCAGGTCCACAGCCAAAAGCAGTTAAATGAATTAAGCCAGCTATTTCTTCATTTTTTAAATAATGTTCAGCTGCTCCATAAAGCTTATTTGTAAATTGCCAGAACATTGGTTTTCTCAATTGAGATAGTTCTTCTCTAATAATTTTGTCCTCTACCATAGAAAAAGTATGAATTCTAACTCCCATCTCTCTTAATTTATTAATAATATTCATATTTAAATAATTATCAAAAAGATTATAAACATAACCAATAACTGCAATATCAATTATTTCTTCACCTGCTGGAGCTTGAATAAAATTATTTTCAGGTTGAGATAATTCCATTTCGGCCTCAACAATCTTATTTTCCAATTGCATTATATTTTTAATATTAGCAAAATTATCAATTAAATAGCCAGCAGACAAAAGTTTACGATAGCGCTGCCAAAAATCTGCAGCTACTTTTAAAGCTCTTTTCATTTCTCTTTCAGAAATATCTAAAGCCTTAGCTAATTGTTGATGATTTGAATATTGGTCAATAAGTTCAGTTTCTGAATCAATTTGATCTATAATTAAAGTAGTCTTTAATTTAGTCAAAGAATGTTGGACCATATCTGGCAGCCCTAAAAACTTAGGACATAAAACTAAATTTTTCTCAATAGATCTAAACCTGGGCAGAAAAATAAAATCAACTCCTTTCTGCTCCAAGTTTAAAATATGACCAACCATTACTTTAATTGGTACACAAATTTCAGCCAAAGATTTTTTTACCCCTTGATCTAAAATTTGACGTGAGCTACTATCAGAAATAATGACTTCAACTTCAAGCTTAGTTAAAAGTTGAAGCCAAAAAGGAAAATAATAATAATAAAGCAGTGCTTTTGGAATCCCAATTTTTATTTTTTTCATGGTTTGATACCTCACTACTAATTCTTTTTCTATTTAAAAAAATTACTATTTCTTTCTAAAACTTCACTTAAATACCTTTGAAAACGAGATGGTTTTCTATTTTTAATATAAAAATAACCAATAGTTGAAGTCACAAAAGCTCCAATACAATCTTCCATTAGGTCAAACATGGTATCTATTATACCGCTTTTTTGCATATTTAAAGAAAAAATTGTATCCATCCAAAATTCAAAGATTTCCCAAAAAACTCCAATTGTGACTGCAAAACAAAAAGCAAAAATAGCTATAAAAACTGGACTTAACATCATATCAATCTTCTCATTATTATTTAAAATGTAGACCATTACAAAACCAATAAAACCCATTCCCATCCCATAAATCATATGCAGCATACTATCCCACCACCAAAAACGGTAATAAAAATTCTGCTGTTCACCCAAATACATAGCTGCAAAAATAAAAACTACTATCAGAAACTGCAAAGCATTAGGGATTTTTAAATAACCATTATCAGTTAAATAAGCAGGTAAATAAATTAAAATTATTGCTAAAACTGAAGTAAAAAGATTTAACCAGTTTTTTGCTAATATATTACCAATAACTGAAACTAATAATAAAAATAAGAAAAATCGTGTTAAATAAAGTTGTAATTTTTCTTGTGTCATAAATATAAATATCCTTTCTCATTTAGAGCAGCATCTAGATTAATTATTCCACTATTGATAAAATTTCTTTTCTGTTTTCTTCTAAATTAGGGACATAACTTTTCATTAATTTTAAATTACCTTCAATTCTAAATTCTTCTGAATAAGCAGGAATTAAAATACTATCAGTTATTTTCAAATCAATTTCTTGGCCAGCAAAAATTAATTTCCCTGCTCCCTCTACAGCAGTGAGAATATAAAATCTCTTTTTATTTCCCTGAGCTTTATATACTTTCTTAACTTCAATAATATCTAAAGCAAATTTATCATTTAAACAATAATAACTATAATTATTATTATCTTTACATATTTTTAAGCCTTTTCTTTTTTGAGACTCTAATTTAAAATCTATAACATCCATTGCTTTAGCTAAATCTAATTCTCTTCCCCTTCCATAATCATAAACTCTATAAGTTGTATCACTACTTTGCTGAATTTCAGCTAAAATAATTCCAGAACCAATAGCATGGAGCAGACCTGCTTTAATAAAAAATACATCTCCCTGACTAACCTTAATTTTTTTTACATATTGGTTTATTTCATCATTTTGAACAGCTTTTTTAAATTCACTTTCAGTGCAATCTTCAGTTCCAACAATTAAATAAGCATCTTCTTCAGCATCAATAACATACCAAGCTTCTGTTTTACCTGCTTCTCCATCATACTGAGCAGCATAACTATCATCAGGATGAACCTGAAGTGAAAGTTGTGCTTGAGCGTCAATAATTTTAAGCAAAAGTGGAAATTCTTCCACTTCAACTTCTTCACCCAATATTTGTTGAGGATACATAGCAGTTAATTCTTTAAGACTTTTACCAGCTAATTTCCCATTTTGAACAGTGCTCATAGCTTTTGTTTGAGCAGAAATATCCCAACTTTCACCAATTTTTCCTGCAGGTACATCATTTCTATAATTTTCTAATTTTCGTCCTCCCCAAATCTTTTCTATATATTTATGATCAAATTTAAGTGGATAAAACATTCCTTATTCCTCCTAATAAATTCAGTTAACAATTTTAATTTATATTTTATATTGTTAAATTAAATATTTAATTTAACTTTTAATTTATCTTCTGCTTTAATTTTAGTTTTTAAATCAACAACTTTTCCATTTAAAAGTATTTCCAT
Source organism: Halanaerobium praevalens DSM 2228 (assembly GCF_000165465.1). Taxonomy (GTDB): domain Bacteria; phylum Bacillota; class Halanaerobiia; order Halanaerobiales; family Halanaerobiaceae; genus Halanaerobium; species Halanaerobium praevalens. Next base: position 540,559 of record NC_017455.1, on the reverse strand, counting down.
TTTATTTTTCATTTTTTCTGAAATATTATAATTAATATATTCAAATACTCCTGCAATAGTTAAAGTCCGAGAAAAAGCTCTAATCTGATCTCCAGCCTCAATTTGATAATCAAGTTCAACTTTTTCTCCATTTACTTCTACTGACCAAATTTGATCTGGTACACTTAATCTACTGCCATTAAAATAAAAATGAATTTCTTGATTTCCTTTCTTTTTTAGCAAATCTTTAATAGTAAAATCACTTTTCGCTTTATTTTTAATCAATAGTTTTAAGCCAGTTTTTAAAAATTGATCAAGTTCAACTATTTTTCCTGCATCTGTAGTAATAAAATATTTAGAGTCCGTAATTGTTTCTGGTTGACCATTAAAACTATATTCAATTTTTTGTTTACCGAAATCTGCAGCTGGAACTTCCATTATTTGAACTAAAGCATCTTTAATTGTTTGAGGAACAGTATATTTAATCTCAGCTCCATCGATCAATTCGGTATCCAAAGTAACTAGCTTATCATTTTGAAAAACTTGAGTTTCAATTACATTTTTAGTCTCATTTAAATAGATTGTATAATCAACTAAATCTGATTCAGGAATCAAATCTTTAATTTTTGCTTCTGCATCTTTACCTGCTAGACCAGGTTTAAAACTAATTTGATCACCATTATTAACAGCTGCTTGTAATTTGCTTTCTTCTTGGTTTAATAAAATTTTAGCTGGACTACCTAATTCTCCCTTTACAGTTTTTAAATTGCCATTAACTGTGGCTGTAATTCCCATCCCTGGTCTCGGATTTAATTGTTTTAACTCTATATTAGCAGCTAATAAAGCATCTGCAATAGTTGGTTGAGTAAGAGTTAATAAAGTAATTTGTTCTTTATTAACTTCAACTTCAATAAAAACAGCTTTATTATCTGTCTCTCTAGTCAAAACTGCTATTCCTAAAGGTGTTAAAGTTTGGGTTGTATTGACCCCAGTAATTTCTCCTTCTATATTTTCTAAATCTTCTCTTTTCCGAATTCCAATTCTATTTTCAATAATATCTATTTTAGAAGCAAATTTTTCTTTCAGCCCTGGAGTTAAACTACCACCACCAATAAAGATCACAGCTTGAGGAGGCTGCGAATTAATCTCTAAAATACTTTCTGCAATAGCAGTACTTAAACGATCTAATTCCGTTTCTATTGCAGCCAAAACCTCTTCTTTTTCTAATTCTATTTGATCCCCTAAAATAGTTTTTAACTCTAATTTTTCTTTATTCAATAAATTACATTTTAATTTTTCAGCATTATTATAGTCAACTAAAAACTTATTTGAAATAATTTCAGTTATTTCATCACCTGCTATTGGAACCATTGCATAACCTGAAATTGAACCTTTTTTAGTTATTGCAATATCCGAAGTTCCAGCTCCAATATCAACTAAAGCTAAATTGAAATTGCTCATTGACTCAGGAATTACTATATGAGAAGCTGCAATTGGCTCTAAGGTTAAATGCTCTACTTCTAAATCAACTCTATTGATTACAGCTAATAAAGAATCAATTACAATCCTTGGTAAAAAAGTAGCAACTAACTCAACTTCCATTATTTTTCCTCTTTGACCCAAAAGGTGGCCTAAATTCATACCATCTAATTGATAATTACGGACTGTATAACCAACAAAATGGTAATCTACAGCTTCTTTAGCTTGCTTTTGATTATTATTATTTTTCATTCTAACTGTGTTCTTTTCTGATTTATGAATTTTATCTTGAGCTTGTTTAATTGTTGTTAACTCTAAATTTTTTAAATCTTCTTCTTCTATATATCTACTTTTATCTAACTCTAGACTATTAGTTTGAGTCACCGTTTTTAAAGCTCTACCAGCAGCTGCAATAGCAACTTTTTTTAACTTTAACTCAGTTTTTGCTTCTAACTCATTTTTTAGCTCAGCTACCGCTTCTGCCACTTTGGCTACATTATGTATTTGACCATCAAGCATTGCTCTAGTTTGATGTTCTCTAACAGCAGAATCAATAATTTGATAACCATTTTCAGTTTTTCTAATTAAAACTCCAACTATTGTTCTAGTCCCAATATCCAGAGCAAAGGTAATCTCCTCGGTCATAATCAGATCCTCCTCTAAACTATATTCTTAAAATAATCTTTCTTTAATTATTTTTCTACCTGCTAAATATATTCTATATTAAAAAGCAGATACCTTTAAAAAATAGCAAACAAAAATTTATAGAAAAAGCTATCTTCCTTAACTTAAGAAAGATAGCCGTTGCTTATAATTGTTCTGTTAAAATTTTCTGAAGATTAAAGCAGCCTAAATTAAACAATTACTTTAGTAATTACAATATTCATATGTTTTAAAAGATCTAATTCACGATCAAGTTCTTTACCTTCATCATCTTCAATTACTCTAAGTATAGGCCGTGTCGGAAAACCTATGTTCTGAGCTCTGACTATAGCTCTATAACCACAACTTAAAATCACCTCTGCTCCGTTTGGATAAAAAGAAACCTGGGGCAAAAACTTTTTTACAAGCTGATAATCAAATAATTTTTCAGTATTATTCATAATATACTCTGCTGCTTTATAAGTGGGCCATCTACTTCTATAAACTCGATCACTTGTTAAAGCATCAAAGACATCAGCTATTGCAGCTACTCTGGCAAACTCATGGATTTCATTCCCCTTTAAACCTCTAGGATAACCAGAACCATCTACCCGCTCATGGTGAGAATAAACAACAATCCTTGATAAAGGACTAATCGATTCAATCTGCTGTAAGTAATTAAAACCAAGTTCAGGATGATTTTTCATAATAAAATATTCATATTCCGTTAGAGACTCAGGTTTAGTTAAAATCTTTTCAGGAATTAAAATCTTGCCAACATCATGTAACATACCTCCCATACCAAGCTTAAACAACTCGTTCTTGCTATAACCTAGCATTTTACCTAAGGCTATACAAATTACACTTACATTAACTGAGTGCTCATAAGTATAATCACTGGTATTTTTTAAACTAACTAAATTTAATAAAACATCTTCATTAAAAACTAATTCATTTGTAATATCTTCAATTACATTTTTTAAATCTTTAGTATTTAAGTTCAAAAAGCCTTTTTTTATTTTATCAAAAGTATTAGTTACTATTTTTTTGCCAGTCCTTCTAGTACTATCTTTTATTACTTCATTTACTTCAATATCATAGGAGTATTTATCTTCTACATAAAGATGCTTAATTCCCAGCTCAAGTAATTTATTTTTATATTTATATAATCGATCTACTCCCTTATTTAAAAGAATATTTCCATTTTCATAAATTGGTTTAGCAAGTTCCATATCTTCTACTAAATTTTCTGTTAAGACTAGTCTCATATTATATAATCCTTCCTCCAAATAAATAACTTAATATTTTTAGCTCATCTATAACTCTAAAATACATTTTCAATAAAAATTATTTAATCCCTTTTTCTTAGAAAAATTTAGCACCTCATAATTATTATTTATAGTCTAAACTATCAATCAATGTTTTTATTTTTTTATCAAATTGATTTAGTTCTTTAATTTTTACCCTAAAATCAAAATTAAGCATCAATTGTTTATCTTTTGGGCTAATAAAATATTTTAAACCTACTTTATCTCCTTTGGCAATTTGGAGTCGATAAATATTTAACTTTGCCTGAGATAATTTCTCTTTTTTGATTTCAAACCCCTTTTCCACAGCCCTTAGACTCTCAAAATTAAATTGTTTAGCAGCTGTTTGCATAAATTCTTTTTTAGTTAAATCAAGTAAAAATATTTCTCCTCTAGCTTCTTCTGTTTGCAAACTATATTTAAATTCCATTTCAGCAGTTAAATTCTTTTCTTTTTTTAATTGCCAAGATTGAGGATAAGCAAAAGAAATAATTTGATTAGTAAAGTTTTTAGTTTGTTTTTTATTTGTTTTAATTTCTATTCTTTCTGTTTCATCTTTTTCTTTTGCAATTTGGAGCGCTTTTTCTTTTTTGTTTTGCTGCTTTCCAATTCTTTTTTCTAAATATTCAATCCTACTTTCAGGAATAGGATGAGTTTGAGTAAATTCTAATAATTTATTGTTTTTACTATTTTTTGCAAAAATTTGCATTAATTCAACTAAAGCTTGGGGATTATAATCACTTCTTAACATTAAATCAAAACCATAAATATCAGATTCACGCTCTTGCTCTCTAGAATAACCATTAGCTATTAAATTTTGAGCTATATTTGTTATAGTCTGATATTGATTATCAGTAAAATGATTAAATAATAAATTCAAAAGAGAAAGTCCTAAGTTTCTTTCTAAGTCTTCACTTAAATGTTCATTAACAGCATGTCCCATTTCATGAGATATCAAAGCTGCCAGTTGGGCTTCACTTTCTAATTTTTCTAAAAGTCCTCTAAAAATCATAATATTACCATCACCTATATAATAGGCATTTATTAATTTATCATCAATATAATGCAGTCTAAATTCTTCTTCTTTAAATTTAGGATGAATAATATTAGCTTCTAATTTTTTTAAAGTTTTATATTCTAAGCTATTCTGCTCAAATTCTTTAATTCTATATTGCTGAGCTAAATCCTGATATATTCTTTGAGCAACATCTTGTTCATAATCAGAAAAAGCTAAAACGGGATTAATAAAACTACTCGCTATTAAAATTGATAATATAAAAATTAAACAAATTTTTTTAAATCTCAATTTGACCATAAAATCACTCCTAAACTTTTACTCTTATCCATATTGTAATACTTTTATTATAAAAATAAAAGCCCTAATTTAGAATTATTGTTAAAAACTAAATTAGGAGCTTTTAAAGTGAAACTAAATTGTTTATTAGCTTAATTATATTTATTTTTTAGAGGCTAGTAGGCTTCTTTCTTTTTGGATTATTGACTGACTTTCTTTAAAAGCTGGACCACCTAAAGTAGAATGTGAATTAACAGCTGTTTCAACTTTTAATTTTTCTTTTAGCTTTTCAAAATCAACTTTTAATTCTTCTTTTAAATCTGAATCAAATATTTCTTCCCAATCAGATTTTTGTAAATCTTCTAGCTCTTTTTCTTTTTGAGCAGCTAAAATTACTGCTTTGCCTACAATTTGATGTGCTTTCCGAAAAGGAATATTATTTACTGCTAAGAAATCAGCTAACTCAGTTGCATTTAAAAAACCTTTTGCTGCTGCTTTTTGCATCTCTTTTTTCTTAACTTTCATTGTTTTTAACATTTCTGGATATAATTTTAAAATGATTTTAAGTGTTTCTACACTAGCAAAAAGACCTTCTTTGTCTTCTTGTAAATCTTTATTATATGCTAATGGCAATCCTTTTAAAGTTAACAACATCTGGTTTAAATTACCAATAACTTTACCAGTTTTCCCGCGTACTAATTCAGCTAAATCAGGATTTTTCTTTTGTGGCATAATAGAACTACCAGTAGTATATTGATCAGCCAGCTCAATAAATGAAAACTCTTTTGAATTCCACAAAATTACTTCTTCACTTAAACTGCTTAAATGTAACATTAAATTAGAAGCAACAGCTAAAAACTCAAGCACAAAATCTCGATCACTAACTCCATCAATAGAGTTTTTACAAGCTCTAATAAAGCCTAATTTTTTAGCTGTAAATTCTCTATCTAAGTCAAAAGAACTACCTGCTAAAGCACCTGAGCCTAAGGGAGAAATATTTATTCTTTTTAAAGCATCTCCAAAACGTTCATAGTCTCTTTTTAACTTAAAATAGTAAGCCAAAAGGTGATGAGCAAAAGTAATAGCTTGAGCTCTCTGTAAATGAGTATAACCTGGCATTATAGTTTCTGTGTGTTTTTCTGCTAAATCTAAAATCACCTGCATAAAATCAAGTAGCATTTTTCTAAGATCTAAAGTCTCTTCTCTTAAATATAAACGAAGATCAAGAGCAACCTGATCATTACGGCTGCGGCCAGTATGTAATTTGCCGCCTACTTCACCAATTTTAGCTGTTAAACGAGCCTCTATTAAACTATGAATATCTTCTGCCTCTTTAAAATCAAATTTACCAGCTGCTAATTCTTTTTCAATTTCTTTTTTAACAGCTTGCAAGCCTGAACTGATTTTTTTTGTTTCTTCTTTAGTTAAAATACCCTGTTTAGCTAGCATTTGCACATGAGCTAAACTACCTTTGACATCATATTTTAAGAGCTTAATATCAAAAGGAAGTGAAGCATTAAACTCATCCATTAATTCAGAAGTGTCTACCTTAAATCTTCCACCCCATAATTTATTTTTTGCCATTTTTATTCTTCTCTCTTTTTCTTATTTGCAACTTGTAATGGTAAAGCCCAGAGATTAATAAAGCCAGGAGCTGATTTATGGTCAAAATTATCACTTTCATCATAAGTTGCTAAACCATGTTCATATAGTGAATAATTTGATTTCCGACCAGCTAAAGTACATTTACCTTTATAAAGTTTAACTTTTACCTGTCCACTAACTGTTTTTTGGGATTGATTAACAAAAGCATCTAAAGCATCTCTTAAAGGTGAAAACCAAAGACCATTATAAGTTAAGTTTGCATATTTAGCTGCCATTTCAGCCTTATAATTTTTAGTATCACGGTCTAAAGTTAAGTCTTCTAGAGCTTTATGTGCTTTAATTAAAATTTCACCAGCTGGAGCTTCATAAATCTCACGTGATTTAATACCAACTAATCTATCTTCTAACATATCAATTCTACCCACTCCATACTCAGAACCCAATTCATTTAATTTCTCTACTAATTGAATTGGCTTCATTTTTTGACCATCAATTGCTACTGGAATTCCTTTTTCAAAATCAATAGTAATATATTTAGGCTCAGCAGGAGTTTGATCTACTTCTTTAGTCCACTGATAAGCATCTGCTGGTGGTTCAGCCCAAGGATCTTCTAAAATTCCACATTCAATGCTAATTCCCCATAAATTTTGGTCAATACTATAAGGACTTTTTTTAGTAGCCTTAACTGGAATTCCATTTGCCTCAGCATATTCTATTTCTCCCTCTCTAGAAACAAACTCCCAGTCTCTTAAAGGTGCAATAATTTCCATTTCTGGAGCTAAAGCTTTAAAAGAAACTTCAAAACGAACCTGGTCATTTCCCTTACCTGTACAACCATGAGCTAAAGCATCTACCCCCTCTTTTTTAGCAATTTCAACCATTCTTTTAGCAATTAATGGCCTTGCTAAAGCTGTTGCTAATGGGTATTTTTCCTGATACATTGCATTTACTTTGAGTGCTGGATAAATATAATCAGTAATAAATTCTTCTCTAATATCATCAATATATGCTTTAGTAGCACCTGTCGCTAAAGCTTTTGCTTCAACTGCATCCCAAGCTTGTGGTTGCCCTAAGTGAGCTGTATAAGTAATAATTTCAGCCTCATATTTATCTTCTAACCACTTAATTGCTACTGAAGTATCAAGTCCACCTGAATAAGCCAACAAAATCTTCTTAATTTCTTTTTTAGCCATTTTAAATTCCTCCTTGAATTTTCTTCTTCTCTAATTTATGTTTAAAATAAAAAAAAACCTACCTCTATATATAAATATAGAGACAGGTTAGTTGCCGTGGTACCACTCTGATTGATAAAAAATTATCCGCTTTCAGTTAATTTAACGCAATTCTACGTTTTTTCCTACTTAGTTTCAGAAAAAAACCTCACAGATGCGTTTCAAAACTCCGTTTCACTCGAGCTTCCACTATCCTCGATTCGCTAACTCCACTAAAGTTTTTACTCTTCTGCTCAAAGGTTTATGTATTGATTTTTTAGTATTATACAGCATATTTTTATTTTATGCAAATAAATTTAGAGCATATTTTAATTTTATTTTTCTAAATTAACTTTCAAATAACTCAATGTCAAAATATAATTGATATCTCTATATCTTTATAGTAAACTGAAAGTAGTGATTATTTTTCTAAAAATAAAAATATTTCTGAGAAAGGGACTAATTTATGCAAGTTATAACTTTAATTACAATAATTTTAATTATAACTGGAATTTGGGAAAAGAAAAATCATAAAAAAAATTTAAATAAAATCCCCAAAATAGTCCATGTTAATGGTATTCGGGGTAAATCTTCTACAACTAGATTAACTGCTGCTGCTTTAAGAGCAGATGGGCTTCAGGTCTTAGCTAAAACGACTGGAACTGCTGCTAAAATAATCTATCCTGATGGAAGTGAAAAAGATTTACTTCGTCATGGTCCACCCAGTATTTCAGAGCAAAAAAGAATAGTTCAATTAGCAGTTAAAGAAAAAGTCGATGTTTTAGTAATTGAATGTATGGCTATTTCTCCAGAAATTCAATGGAGTAGTGAACACCTTTTTTTAAAAGCTGACTATACAATAATTACTAATATTAGAAATGATCATTTAGATAAAATGGGGAGTAATCTTAAAGAAATTGCCCAAACAATCTGTTTAAGCCTCCCACAGTCTGCCCATGTTATTTCTGCTGAAAAGAATTTAGAATCTTTAATTAAAAAAGAAGCTAAAAAAAGAAATAATCTTTACAGCACAATTTCTGATATTAAGATTAGTCAGGCAGAACTGAAGCCCTTTAAAAAAACTGTTTTTAAAGAAAATATTGCCTGTGCTTTAAAAGTAGCCTCTTCTTTTAAGATAAATAAAAAAACAGCTTTAGCAGGTATGTACTCAGTTACTGCTGATCCCGGTAGCTTAAAAACTTATCTTTATCAAAATAAGGGTAGAAATATTATTTTCATTAATGCTTTTGCTGCTAATGATCGTGATTCAACCGAAATAATTTGGCAGAAAATAACTAAAAAATTAGAGCAATTTCCAGTTGAAAAACCAGCTCTTTATGCTTTGATTAACCACCGCAGTGATCGAGCATTTAGATTAAAAGAATTTATTAATTTTCTCAGCTTTAAAAATAGGTTTGATGGATTTTTATTAAGTGGTGCCTTAAAATTTAGACAACAAAGATTATTAAAAAAGAACTTAAATTCTAAACAAAATATTTCAAAATTAAATTTATTCTTTTTTGATTTAAATAAATTTAAAAAGTTAAGTAATTTTTTTAATAATTTAGAACCAAAAAGAAATTTGATAATTTTTGCTTGTGGTAATATTCATGGAGATGGAGAAATAATCGCAGCTTATTTTGAAAAATTTGGAGTTGAATTAAATGTTAATTGAATCAGTTGGAATTGGGATTCTTTTAAGTTTTATTTTTACAGAACTAACAGGATTTTATACAGGAGGAATTATTGTACCTGGTTATTTGGCTTTTTTCTGGCAGGAACCCTCCCGGATTTTAGCCACTATTATTACGGCAGTTTTAACTTTTTTGATTGTGAAGTTTTTAGCTAATTATATTATAATGTATAGTCGCCGCCGTTTTACAGCCTGTGTTATTCTCGGTTATTTAATTGGCTGGTTTTACCGTTCAATTTTTATAAATTTTTTTCCAATCGAACAAGATTTAAGAGTAATTGGTTATATTATTCCAGGACTAATTGCAAATGATATGTTAAGACAAGGAATTACAGCTACTCTTTCTGCTTTAATTTTTCTTTCAATCTTTTTAAGATTATTAATGCTTTTATTTAGCTAAAGGAGCTTAATTTAATGTTTACAAACTGGGTTAAAGCCAAAATTAATATTAAAATAATTATTATTTCAGCTCTACTAGCAATTTTTGCTTTAATTATTATCTTTTTTAGCAGCTCTAAGACTGAAAATCCAGCTTTTAAAACTCAAATCACAGCTGCCCAAAAAGTACTGACAGCCCAAAAAGTTATTTACCAGGCAAAAAAAGCTAGAAATTTAAAAGTTAATACTAAATTAGATCCTAATAAAACTGCTTTGATTGGTCAAGAATATACTAAACTTACAACTACTCTTGGTAATTTAAAAGCTAAGAGAACAGCTACTAATACAGACTTTGCTGCCTTAATGGTTGACTATTTTAAAAAACTTAATTTAAAAGCAGGTGACAAAATAGCAATTGGAGCCAGCGGCTCTTTTCCCGGCTTAATTTTATCTGTACTTTCGGCAAGTGAAACAATGGATTTAAAAGTGGAATTAATTTATTCACTTGGATCTTCAATGTATGGAGCTAATATCCCTAATTTCAGTTTTATAGAAATGCTAAAAGAGCTCAGAAAAGAGCAAATATTAAGCTATAAGATTAGAGCTCTTTCCTTAGGGGGAGATAATGACAGAGCAGATAATCTCTTTTTTAGTGATAACAAAAACACCTTTTTTAAAATAGCTGAAAAAGAATCTATCCCTTTAATTTATGAAGAAGATTTAGAGGCCAGTATCCAAAAAAGAATAGATATTTTAAAGAAAAATTCTCAAACTAATCAGATTAAAACTTTTATTAATATTGGAGGAGCCTCAGCTAACTTTGGCAGCACTTCTGCTTCAGTAAAGTTTGAAAATGGTCTAACTATTCCAGGTAAATTGAATACTGAATATGCCAAAAATGGTCTTTTATCATATTTTCTTAGTCAAAACATTCCAGTTATTCATTTATTGAATATCGAGAATTTGGCTAGAGAAAATGGAATTCAAATTGATCCTGTTCCACTACCTAAACCAGGTCAAGCTGATGTATATTATATTATCAATTATAATAAACATCTAATTTCAAGCTTATTATTAATTATAATTATACCCTTGCTTTTAGCAAAATTTTGGACTAAATATAATCAATCTAGGAGGATAAAGAATGAAATCTAGTTTTTGGATTGTTATTGTAATCTGTCTGCTCATTCTTTTGAGCTTTAATCTTTTTAGCTCAGCAAAAAATATAGAATATTATCCTGCTCAACCTGTAGCTGTTACCTCTCTTGGTCAAAATCCTGATGGTTTACTGATCAAAGTTGTTCTAGAAAATCAAAATATTCATTTTACCTATCATTCCTTATTAAAAGCTGAGTCTATTGAAAATTATCCTACTTTAATTATTGCAGTCGGTCACAGTTGTAAAGGAATAAGTGCAGCTGGAATTGATTTTGAAGCTGAACTCAAAAGATGTAGAGCTTTAATAAAAAAGGCAAAACAGGAGAACAAGTTTATAATTTTAACCCATCTAGGTGGCAAAAATCGTAGAGATCAAAAATCTGATCAATTACTTGAACTTGTAGCTCCTGCTGCTGATTATTTAATTATCGCTAAAAAAAGTAATTTTGATAATTATTTTTCAAAAAAAGCTCAAAAAAATGATATTCCTTTGGCTATAGCAGAAAATTTATCTCAAATAAAACCAATAATTGCTAAACTTTTTCAGGGAGAATCCAAAAATGTTGCCTACTATATTAATGGACAAGCTAAAGCAAAAACTATTTTAATAAATGCTGGTATTCATGGTGATGAAATAGCATCTCAATTAGCTGCTTTAAAACTTAAAAAAGCAGAGGTCAAAGGAGGTCGTTTAGTTGTAATTCCACGAGCAAATCCCCAAGCCTGTAATAAAAATCAAAGAAATTATCCTCAATCAGAAAAACTTAATAGATCTTTTCCTCCCTCAAAAAAAATAACTAATACTCAAATAAGGGCTGCAGCTATCTTTGATTTAATTAAAAAAATTGCTCCTCAACTTTTACTTGATTTACATGAATCTGAAAATTTTAATCGTTTAAATAAAAATTATGTGGGTCAGTCCATAATTGCTTATCCAACTGCTCAATCAGTTTGGCAAGGAGCACAAGTAGTAGAGTTAATTAATCAGGACATAGAAAAGCAAATTGAAAAATTTAGCTTAATTAGCCCTCCCAAAACTGGTAGTTTAACTCAGGCAACTGGTAAACATTTGAAAATTCCAGCTTTTACCCTAGAAACCTGTCAAAAATTAACTTTAGCAAAAAGAATTAATTATCAACTCAACTTAATCGAGTTATTTTTAAAAGCAAATGGAGTTGAACTAGTATGGCCTTAGAACTTGATTTTAGCAAAGTTGACAAAAATAAATTTTTAGCAGCTTTAATTATAATTATAGGAGCCCTTGTTTTACCTTTTTTTACTAAAAAACCACAATTCAACCTTTTACACCAGCTATATCAAAGTATAGCAAGCCAAGACAGTGGTTTACTACTTTTAGTTTCTGCTAAATTAGTTATTTTAAATACTCTTAGACATCTTCCTATTTATTTAGGAGCTTTTATCTTAGCAGAAAGCATTGAAAATCTAAGTTCTTTTAAAAATTTCACTTTTTTTATTACTTTAATAATTATCCCCATAATTTATCAATTAATTACTTTAATTTATAATATTGATTTTGTTTTTGCTGGCCCTTCTTATCTAACAATTTTAATCATTTTTATTCTCCATTTAATGACTAAAGATATTCATCATATTTTTATTAAAACAATTATCATTTCTCTTTTCTTATTTAGTATTGATTGGCTTGATATTATTCCGTTTTTAAGTGATTATGGTTTTGGCAGAGGAGAAATTATAGTTTCAATTAGGGAAGTAACAGAATTTATAGGGGCCGAATATATAATGAATTTTTTTGGTTTTACTTTTTCAATCATAATTATGATTAATGCTCTAATTTTAACCAGAGTAGTTATTTATTATTATAATAATTTAAAGTTAATGGCTGAAAGTAAAGAAAAAGAAAAAAAGATACGAGAATTAGAATTAGAAGCAGTTAAATCTAGATATTTTAGTGAGATCAAACATTTAGTCCATGATTTAAAAACTCCCCTTGTTACAATTCAGGGTTTAAGTGGGGTAATAGGCTTAAAAGTTGAAGATAAAAAAATACATAAATATACAGAAAAAATAAGCGAATCAGCTGATAAAATGGGCCAGATGATCTCAGAAATACTTTATGATGATAAAAAAAGAAAGATATCAATAGCTGAATTATTTAATTTTCTTAAAATCCAACTTGCTTTAGAAGAAATTGATGACCACCTATCTTTTGAATATAATGATAATTTAATGCTAAAAGCAAATAAAGTTAGGTTATCCAGAGCTTTAATTAATTTAATTGATAATGCCCTAAAAGCTATTGATTTAAAGAATGGGAAAATTAAAATTAGGGCAAAAAAATTACATAAATTAATCAAAATAACAATAACGGATAATGGCCAGGGAATTCCAGCTGACAAACTTAATAATATTTGGAAAATAGGTTATACAACAGGAATAGAAAATACTGGATTAGGACTCCATTTCGTTAAAGATGTGATAGCAAGTCACAATGGAGAAATTAGAATAGAAAGTAAATTAAATCAAGGAACTAAAGCTAAAATATTATTACCAGAGGTGACAGAAAATGAAAAAAATATTAGCAGTCGATGACCAACAAGATATTCTATTTACCTTAGAAGCCATTGCTGAAGTAGCAGATCTAAATTTAAAAACTACAGCTAGTGGTTTAGATGCCTTAAAACAAATTAAAAATAATAAATTTGATCTTCTATTAGTTGATTATCATATGCCTGATATTAATGGACTAAAATTAGTAAAAAAGATTAGAAAAATTAATGAAGAAATTACTATTTTAGTCTTAACAGTTGATGAATCTTTAGATCTAGCTGAAAAATTCTTAGAAGCTGGAGCAGATGATTTTGCCAATAAGCCAATAAAAACTGCTGATTTAATTTCTAGAATTAAGCTCCACCTAAGTTATAGTCCCCAACTTGAACATAAAGATTCCGCTATAAAGGATTTAGATATCCCAAAAGGAATGACTCTTAAAACTCTTTCTATTATTTTTGATTATTTAAAAGAAAAAGAAAAAGCTGAAACTATTAGCCAAATTTCAGCAGGAACTAATTTAGCCTACCAAACAGTCCATCGTTATTTGAATTATTTAAATGATGAAAACTTAGCAAAAGTAAAATTAAATTATGGTCAAATCGGTCGTCCTGTCCATCATTATCAACTAACTAGTAAAATTTAACCTAAGTTTTTCACCACCAATTTAGGCTTTTAAAAAAGCTAATTTAAATTGGTGGTTTTTATTTTTTAAGAGAAATAAGAGAAAAAGTAGGAATCTTTCAACAATAGTGGAAATATAGTTATGTGAAGAAAATATCTAATTAAAAAAAGGAGGTAAAATTATGATTAAGAAAATCTTATTTTTAACAGTCATCACCTTATTTACTTTAACATTTGTTGGTGCTGCTGCAATGCCGGTCTTTGAAGAGCCAGTTGTAGTCACAACCTGTGGTCAAAGTCCTGGTGCATTAATGGTTAAAATGATTGCTCAACAAGTTGGAATTAAAGCTGAGCAAAAAGATCTTTTAACTGCCGAAGGTTTAAAAGGTAATAATTACAAAACTCTAATTGTCACCATGGGTACTAGTGGTAAAGGCATGGGTGCTGCGGGCACAAATATGAAACAAGAAGCTAAAAGAATTGACAATTTAATTGAAACTGCCAAAGAAAATGGGCTTCAGGTCTTAGGTGCTCATATTGAAGGTATGTCAAGACGAGCAGATGAAAATGATGCTCAATCAATCGAAATTGTTATGCCCCAAAGTGATGCTCTAATTATTAAAGATTCAAGTAATCAAGATGACTTTTTTAGTAAAAAAAGTGAAGAATTAAATATCCCAGCAATATTTTTTGATAAAAATAATGAAATGGGAAAAGCTTTTCAAGAATTATTTGATATCAAATAAAAGTTTAACTGTTACTGAAATGAGGTGTATTTAATGTTTTTACATGCTGGAATTATACTCATCATAATAGCAGTAACTTTTGCAATCGGCAACTACTTTAAACTAGGAACCGAGCTGGCTATGCTTTTGTCAGCTCTTGCTGCTGCTATTTATCATACCGGTGGTCTGCCGGTTAGACATTTAGTTGAGGGTGCATTTACATATTATGATGTTTCACTAATATTTATTACTGCTACTCTCTTTATTAATCTTGTTAAAGAATCAGGTGGTATAGTCTTTATGGTTAGAAAAATTATAATCAGGTTCCATGAGCACCGCTATTTAACTCTTTTATTTCTAACCTTTATCTTAATGATTCCCGGAGCTCTAACTGGGGCTGGGGCAGCAACAGTTTTAACTGTTGGTACACTTGTTGGGACTGTTTTAGTTTATATGGGAATTTCTGAAACCAAAACTGCTGCAATTATTTTCGTTTGTGCTTCAATGAGTGCTGCAGCTCCTCCCATTAATCTTTGGGCTATGATGGCTGCAGCCGGAGCAAATATGCCCTATGTTGGTTTTATGCAGCCTTTATTTATAATTACAAGTATTGGGGCTTTATTTACAATGTTTTTTCTGGGATCAAAGGGAGAAAATCCAGAACTAGAAAAAATTCTAGCTGAACTACCAGAACCACCAGCAGAAATGAATTGGTTTAGAGTTGGAACTCCATTTTTGATCTTAATTATCTTAATTGTTGCAGGAAGACTCTTTCCTTTTAAAATGCCGATCTTAGGACTGCCGTTAATGTTTTTAATTGCTGCTTCAGTAATGTTTATTTTAAGTCCTAAAAAATTAAATATTCTTAATATTGCGGGAAAAACAATTAGATCTTTAATTCCCCTAGTCGGAATTATGATTGTTGTTGGTATTTTAATTCAAATTATGGCTTTAAGTGGGGCTAGAGGTTTAATCTCACTTGCTATAGTAACTCTGCCAGTCTGGTTTTTATTTGCTTCATTGTTTCTTATCTTACCAGTCTCAGAAGGATTATTACAATATGCTGTAGCACCTTTAATTGGAGTACCCTTAATTTTCTTATTTAATATGAAAGGCTTTAATCCAGTTATAACTCTTTCTGCTATGGCAGTAATGTGGCCTTTAGGAGATATTTTACCACCAACAGCTGTAGTAGGCCGAGCAACAGTCATTGAATTAAATTATCAGGGAAGATATTATAAAGATTTTCTTAAAACCTGTTTAATTCCAATGGGCTTTATTTTGGCTTTATGTACTGTTTTTCTTGTTTTTAGTAATCAATTGTCATTTTTAGTTGGAGGATAATAAATCAGGAGGTTATTTTATGGGTATTATAAATTCAATTATAGAGTTCAGTTATTACCTTATCAGTGCTTTTATTGCCTTTGTACTCCTGAGAGAAATTATAAAAACCAAAGATGCTCAGGAAGCTGTACTCTATTCAGTAATAATAATCCCTTTTATTCTTAGAATATTGAGGATTAAATGAGGTGAAAAAAGATGTCTAGCAAAAATCTAATCTTAGTCAAAGTTATAACCGCTGTGATAGTTATTAGTGCTTTAGTTATCTCAGGTCAAGCTTTTACTGAACACAGAAATCACAAAGAAGCAGTAGTTACAAGCAAATCTGTTACTCAAGTCAATACATTAGGTGATTATTACCAACCTTTAAAAGGTACAGTAGCGGATTGTAATATTTATATTTTAGATAGTGGAAAACCAGGTGCTACTTTCTTTGCCATAGGTGGATCACACCCAGAAGAACCAGCATCGAATCTTAGTGCAGAAATATTTGCTGAAAATGCTATTTTAGAAAAAGGAAAATTAATTCTTGCTATTAGGGCTAACAGGAGTGCTTCGACAGTAACTAGACCTGGCGATGCTTACCCACAGTTTTATACTATAGAAACAGATTGGGGAGCCAAAAAATATAGAATGGGAGACAGATGGACTAACCCCCTAGATTCTTGGCCTGATCCTGAAGTATATGTTCATTATCCCAGCAAACAGATGTTAGCTTATATGGATATTCGAAACTTTAATCGAACCTGGCCTGGCAAAAAAGATGGTTCATTTACTGAACAAGTAAACTATGCTTTTATGCAAGTTATTGAAAAAGAAAAGGTTGATCTCTTCATTGATTATCATGAAGCAGAATTAGAATATCCAGTAATTAGTACAATTGTTGCTCATGAATCTGGTCGAAATATTGCTGCTATGTCTTCAATGACTTTAACTGATATGGAATTTGAAGAGCCAATTAGTATGGAATTTTCTCCTAAATCTTTACATGGACTCTCTCACAGAGAGGTAGGAGATCATTCAGATGCTGTTTCACTGCTTTTCGAAACTCCAGAACCGTTTTTAGATCGAGTTCGTGGAGTAACAGATGAAGATCTACTTTTAAGAGGCCAAGATCCATTTGTTCAAAGAGCAGGAGAATTTGGACTTTTATATGAAACAATTGATGAAGACGGATGGCCAATTGAAGTTCGAGTTGGCAGACACTGTTCTACTACACTAATGGTTGCTCAGATCTGGAACCAAATGAACCCCGGAAAGGAGATAGAAATTAAAAATGTGCCTAAATATGCAGAAATTATAGAAAATGGGGTTGGGCATTATTTTAAAAATCCAGCTAATATGGATTCAGATCGTGTTTATTATGAATAACAATTAGAAAGGGGATTTCTAAAAAATGAAAAGAAAAATTGCTACTTCTACAATCTTGTTGTTAATTATCACTTTAGTTCTTAGTGGCTCTGCTTTAGCTTGTACTGATATTGTTGTTGGTAAAGATGCTTCAACTGATGGTTCTGTTATAACTTCTCACACTGTTGATGGTAGATATGATTCTAGAATTCAAATTATTCCAGCTCAAGATCATGAGTCTGGAACAATGGCTCCAGTTTACGAAAATATTGTTTACGGTGATCATATGGATTTAGTTAAACTCGGAGAAATACCTCAAGCTGAACATACTTATAAATATTTTCATGGTGCTTATCCTTATGCAAATGAACATCAATTAATTATTGGTGAAACTACATTAGGCGGAGCAAGAGAAACTACTAATAGTGAAGAAGCAATTATGACTATTGAACAGTTAGAAATTTTTGCCCTCCAAAGAACTAAAACAGCTCGAGAAGCAATTAAATTAATGGGAAAACTTGCTGAAAAATATGGATACAAAGAATCTTGTTATTTAGGAGAATGCTTAACAGTTGCTGATAAAAATGAAGTTTGGGTTTTTGAAATTTTTGGAGTTGGTCCTTTATGGACACCTGAAAGTGGAAAACCTGGTGCTGTCTGGGCAGCTAAAAAAGTACCTGATAACCATGTAACAGTAGTTCCTAATTTTAGTAGAATCAGAAAAATAGATCCAGATGCAGATGATATGATGGTTTCTGATAACTATATTGCGGTAGCTGAAGAACTTGGGATTTATGATTCTGAGAGTAATGAAGAATTTTATTGGAATGAAGTATATGGTGATGTAAAAGATGATACTAGTCTTAGACTTTGGAGAGTTTATAGTGAAATGGCACCATCTAAAAATTGGAATTATAACAAAGCAGCAGAATATCCATTTTCTATTAAGCCTGATAAAAAAGTATCTGCTCAAGATGTTATAGCAATGTTTAGAGATACTTCTGAAAATTCTCCTTATGATATGGCTGACAATGAAAATTGGTATTATGAAGACGAAAGTGGAGAAATGAAAAAAAGTGTTTATGCTACTCCACAGGCAGATGGAGCAGCTCGTCAATTATTAGATCTTGAATATTATCGTCCAATTGCTCGTTATTACTGTTCTTATTTCTTTGTTTCCCAATCAAGAAATTGGCTTCCTGATGAAATTGGAGGAGTAATCTGGTTTGGACTTGATAACCCAGAAAATAGTCCTTTTGTGCCAATGAATGTTGGTGTTGAAGCTGTACCTACTTCCTGGAAAACTCTAAACAGAGATAAATTTGATAGAGATTCTTCTTGGTGGGCTTTTGCTCGCGTAGATGACTTTGTTAATATGCGTTATGGGGATTTAAAACCTGAAGTTGATTCTGTTTTAAAACCAATGCAAAATCATATGTTTGAATTACAAAAAGAAATTGAAGAAAAGGCTGTTATTCTTGATATAACTCAAGATGAAAAAGCTGTTAAAGAATTATTAACAAATCACACTAAATCTTTAATGCACTGGACTGAAAATCGTTACTGGAAACTTGGAGATGAGCTTTATTACCAGCTTAATAATAATTAAGGGGGCAAATTAAATGTTTAATAAAAAACTACTATCTCTGACCCTAACCTTTCTACTAGTCTGTTTAGTTGGAGTATCTGCTGTTAATGCCTGTACTTCTATTATGGTTGGTAAAGATGCCTCTGTTGATGGCTCAGTTATGACAACTCACACTTGTGATGGTAATTATGATGCTCGAATTCAAATTGTTGAAGGAGAAAAGTTTGAAGCTGATGCAATGACTACTGTTTATAGTTCCCGCTGTCATGACGGAATACCTGGTTATAATGTAACTGAATTAGGAGAAATTCCCCAAGCAACGGAAACATATACTTATTTCCATATTGCTTATCCTTTTATGAACGAGCACGGAGTTATGATTGGAGAAGCAACTTTTAGTGGTCGCAGTGAATTAAAAAATACAGATGCAATTTTAATGATTGAAGAACTAGAAAGACTTGCTCTTCAAAGAGCTAAAACAGCTAGAGAAGCTGTTAAAATTATGGGAGAACTAGCTGAAAAATATGGTTATGCTGATGGTGGAGAAAGTTTAACTGTTATTGATGGTGAAGAAGCCTGGATGTTCGAAATCGTTGGACCAGGTCCAATCTGGTCTCCTGGAACTGAAGAGCCTGGTGCTATTTGGGCAGCTAAAAGAGTGCCTGATGGCCATGTTAGTGTAGTTGCTAATAGAAGTAGAATTGATACACTTGATCTAGATAATCCAGAAAAAGCAATGGCTTCTAAAAATGTGAAATCTTTTGCTGAAAATATGGGCTGGTGGGATCCAGCAGAAGAATTCTTATTCTGTGAAGCATATAATCCTAATCCTTATGGAGCAGAATATTATCAAAAACGCCGTGAATGGAGAGTTTTATCTATTTTAGCTCCATCACAGAATTTTGATCCTAAAGCAAAACGTTATCCTTTCTCAGTTAAACCTGATGAAAAAGTTTCTGCTCGAGATTTAATGGCAATTAAGCGTGATCATTATGAGGGTACCAGATTTGACTTAACTGAAGGCTTAGCAGCTGGCCCTTTTGGTACTCCAAATAGATATCCTACTCCTAATTCTGTTAAACCAGAAGATAAAAAAGATATGGATTGGGAAAGAGCTATTTCAATGTTCCGCTGTTCTTATAGTTTTGTTGGTCAGGCACGTAGTTCAATGCCTGCTCCCATTAAATCAATACTCTGGTTTGGTGAAGATGCACCTCACTCTACTGTTTATCTTCCAATCTACAGTGGTACCAGAGAACTACCAGAAGCCTTTACTTCAGGCAGAAGAGATAAATTTGACAGATCATCTGCTTGGTGGGCCTTTGACTTCGTCTCAAATTGGGCTGACTTAAAATATTCATATATGATAAAAGATATTCAAGCAATGCAGCAAAAATATGAAAATAAATTCTTTGCCATGCAGCCTGCTATTGATAATGCAGCTCTAGAAATCTATGATTCACATGGCCCAGAAAGAACAAAAGAATTCTTAACTGACTACAGCTATAATAATGCAAAAAAAGTTGTAGATGAATGGTGGAAATTTGCTGATGAAATGATTTATAAATATAATGACGGATATATTAACTATCCAGACAAAATTCAATCTGTTGGCTATCCTACAGAATGGTTAGAAGAAGTAGGATTCGGTGAAGGTACTGTAGCTGAGTAATTTAAACTACTCTACTAAAATTAAGGCTCAGCCCCTGCTATGAATTAGAGGGGCTGAGCCTTTTTAATCTAAATTTTTTACTTTAAATCTTTATTTTCATATTCTGATTCTTTTCCTTCTAAGAAATTATATTCATAATCATCATAAATTTTACTAACAAGTGATACCATCCCCAGTAAAGCTACTACGTTAGGAATAACCATAATTCCATTAAACATATCAGCCATTTCCCAAATAACAGGTACTTTCATAACAGCTCCTAAAATAACACATCCTACAACAACCCAGCGATAAATTTTGACTTTTCCTTTACCAAATAAGTACTTAATATTAACCTCACCAAAGTAATACCAACTAATTATAGTCGTAAAAGCGAAAAAGAAAAGTCCAATCGCCACAAACTTCTCTCCCATACCACCTAAAGCTTGAGCAAAACCAGCTTGAGTCATTGCTGCCCCCCGCATTGCTTCACTCTTGAAAACTCCACTAGTGATAATTACTAAAGCTGTCATAGTACAAACCACAAAAGTATCAAAGAAAACACCAAAAATAGCAACTAATCCCTGTTGAGCTGGGTGATTTACTTTAGCTACTGCATGAGCATGAGGAGTAGAACCCATTCCAGCTTCATTAGAAAACAAACCACGAGCTACACCATAACGGAAAGCTTGTTTAATTGAAACTCCAATAACTCCACCTGTAGCAGCTGTTGGATTAAAAGCTCCATAAAAAATCATTTTAAGAGAAGGAATAATACTCTCAAAGTTAATTATTATCACAGCTAAACTTGCTAAAAAATACATTACTGCCATAAATGGAACTACCATTTCTGTAATATGAGCTATTCTTTTAAGACCACCAATAATAACTAGCCCCACTAGAATAGAAATAATAATTCCAATTACTAAAGTAGAAATTCCAAATGCCTCAGACATGGCTGTAGCAATTGAATTAGATTGAACCATATTTCCTACTATTCCCAAAGCTACAACTATAGAAACCGCAAAAAGTGCTGCTAAAGGTTTACTTCCCAAACCATTACGAATATAAAAAGCAGGACCCCCTGTCATCTCTCCATCTACACTTTCTTTAAATTCCTGTCCTAAAACTGCTTCAGCAAAAACTGTACCCATTCCAAAAACTCCACTAATCCACATCCAAAAAACAGCTCCAGGTCCACCAGCTGCAATAGCTGTTGAAACCCCAACTAAGTTACCAGTACCGACCTGAGCAGCAACTGCTGTGGCTAAAGCTTGAAAAGATGATATTCCAGCTGCATCAGCCCCAATTGATTTATCAAACATTTTAGCAAAAGTTTCTTTAAAAGCAGATTTAAGCCGTCTAATTTGAATAAATCTTAGCTTCCAGGTAAATAAAACTCCTGTCCCCAAAAGTAAGACTAACATTACCGGTCCCCAGAGAATACCATTCACATACTGAAAAAAAGCCATAATATTTCCCCTTTCTAATATTTTATTTTATAAAAATTGTGAAATATATAACAATAATCATTATAAAGGATTTTCTTCTCTTTTTCAAATCAACTTGCTTTTAGTATTTTAAGAATTTTTGGAATATTTTTCTTAAATAAATATCTAAACCAGCTCTTAGTCTATAAATGTAGCTTAATTTTTAATTATTCGAGCTGGTAGATATTTAAGCTTTTGAATTTCAATTTCAAATTTATATCAGTTATTCAATAAAACCTGCCTTTTGCAGTTTTTCTCTTGCTTCAGCTTCATCAGCTTCAGCAATTAAAATTACAGGTCCTGTACAACCCATACCTGTTTCTGCATAAATATCCTGCTGCCAGAGACTTTCTTTAGCAGCTTCAATTTCTAAGATATCTATACCTGAGATTTCTTCATCTGTTACTTTCTTTTCTGGTTTTTTAACTTTTTCCTCTTTTACAGCTGAATTTTTAGCTTTTAGCTCAGCAATTAAGTCATTTAAACCAGCTTTTTTAGCTGCTTTTAATTCAGTTTTAGTCAGCTCCAATAAATTACCCTGAGCTACCTCTGCCATAAATTTCAGTGCATTAGCAATTACTGGAGCACCTGAAGCCCGAGAAATAATCCCGATTAATTTATCATAATCTTCTCCAACTCCTGGTCCATAACCATAACCCACTGCTTCGTACTGGCCACCTGTATTAAAGGAAGAAAATACTTTCATCAGCATATTTCCAGTCAGAGTATCAGTTACCATAATATCGGGAGTTCCTAAAAGCAGATCATTACCTCTCATCACTGAACCACCATCTGCTCTAACAGAAGTTGCAAATTCAAACTGATAACCATTTACCTTTAACTTCTGCAGATTTTTTTCTACCAGTCTGGCCCCTTCTACATTTAAAATTCCTACTGTTGGTTTTTCAATCCCTAAAGCTTTAGCAGCTGCAATCCCATAAATTGTATTTTTGAGCATTGCTGGAACTCGATCAGTTGCAGTAGTGCCTGTGGTAGTAGCAATTAACATTTCTTTTCCCTGCCCAGGAGTAATAACTCTACCAACTGTAGACACTCCTAAAGGAAAGTTATAATGTAAGGTAACTGCAGCATCAAGCTCCTCATTTTCTAATTTTTGATCCATTATAGAATGAGCATCTGCTAAACAGCTGCATTTGTCTCCCTCACAACCTATTAAATCTACTTCTAAATCATTATATTTGTTTTCAGCCAGCTGAGCAGCTTTTTTTAGTTCATCTACTCCATGTTCACTATCAAGTAAAGTTAGGCCAATTTTCTTTTTTTGACCAAACTGACCTGTCTCCATCGCTGCTGCCACCTCATTAAAAACTCCGGCAACTCTTTCTTTTACATTCTTTGTCATTTTATCCACCTCACTCGGTTTCGCCGAGAAGATTATCTGCCATCTGGCGCATAGCACCGGCGATCATATTTTTGATTTCTTTATCACTTACACTTTCTGTTTTTGCCTCTACTCCGGAATTCTTTTCAATTACAAAAGAAACTCCATCAAACTGATTTGTCATTCTACCTAAAAATAGACTCCCTTTACCAATAATCATTGCTTTTTTTAGCTGACCTGCTGCCATCATTTTAGCTGCTGGACCAATAAAGGGTACTCCTGAAGGAATATGGCCCTGAGTTGGAGCAAATCCAGGCATTCCATGTGCTTTAACAAAGTTCATCAGTTCTTTTCTTTCTAAATCACCGCGTTTAACTCCTAAAGCAGCAATCATTTTATAATTAGATTCTGGAACATCTCCTGCACCAGCTGGTTTTGTAACTTCTGGATTCTGCATTTCTACAGAATACTTATCGATATCTTTAATATTTAAATCATTTTCATCTAAAGGATCAGTTACTAAAGAACTAATTACTGCCTGAGGAGAAGAACCTGTCCCCACTTTATGACGGCCAATAATATCAGTTCTAATCACTGGGCTTAGTCCATCATTTTTAGAAACTAAAACTGCAAATCCACCCAGAGTATCTTCTAAAACAGGCATTTCTTTTTTAATATGGTCTTTGCCATTCATCCCTAATTTGGCCACTGATCCACCTGCTGCGACTACTACATTGTCATAAATTCCAGCTTTAACTAAAGCTGCTGCATTAACTATTGCATGAGCTGGAGCTGCACAGAAACTTCTAACATCTGAGCCATTAGCATTTTCACAACCAGCCATTTCTGCTATTGCTTTAGCAAAGTTACCTCCACCACGCTGATTAATATCTCCACATGCTTCTTCAGAGCATTCAAGTAGATAGTCAACATCATTTAAATCAATATCATTTTTAAAAGCTAAATTTTTAACTGCTAAAACAGCAGATGCTTTGGCAACTAAGTTTTCTAAAATAGTATGGGCATTTAAATTGACATCACTTTCGTGTGCTCTTTTGACACAACCAATTAGTTTATTATTTAAATAAAGTGGTTCTGCCTCATTTTCTAATAAGGACTCCAATTCAGAGCTTTCTTCTCCTGTACCAAGCTCAATCTCCATTTCTTTTAAAATAGGATGTTCAGCTAGCTGAGGCTCAATTTCTTGAATAAATTCTGAGCTTAATTTAACTAAATCAAAAACATCAACATGTTTAATCAAAGCATAAAATTCAGCTTCAGGCATAATTTCACCTAGTTTACCAAATCTTTCTTCTTCTACAAAATTTTCTTTAGCATACCATGGTTTTTCGATTTCTGTTAATTTATCTGGTAAAATATTACCGATATAGGCTTGATTTGGTGCATATCCGACTACTTCTGTAAAAGTTCTTAAATGATCATCCAAGTTCTTTAAATATTCTGCTTCAGGATTTTTGGCCCTAGTTGTTGTCTGAGTAGAGCCGCCTTCTTTTAAAATATTAGGTGTATGTACTAAAACATAACCTGAACCTTTAATTACTGGAAAATCCATTAAACTCACCTCCATAAAATTTGAAAAGATCCTTTAAAAAATATTTTTTAATTCTTTTTCAGTTGGAGCAACTACTTTTTCTGCTACTTTAGATCCCTTAAGCTTCATAACTGTTGGGATTTCCTCAATCTGATAGCGATCAGAAATCAATCTATTTTTATAAGTATCAATTTTTAAGAATTTATAACCTTTAGCTTCTAAATCCATATTCTCTAGTTTTGCTACTAAATCAATACTTGCTTGATCTGTAACACTCCAAAAAGCAACAATTACTTCTTTATCTGCTTGGAGTACATTATTCTGCCAGTAATCTTCTTCTTCAATATAGCCTTGAGCCATCACAGCTGCTGTTGCACCATCACCTGCTGCAGTTATTACCTGACGCACAACTTTATCCCGCACATCACCAACTGCATAAATACCTGGCTGATTTGTTTCCATTTGTTTTGTTGTTTTAATATAACCATGTTCAGTTAAATCTACAACACCTTCTAAAAAGTCTGTACTAGGAACGCGGCCGACAAAGAAGAAAACTCCATTACAATCAATTTCAGATTTTTGACCAGTTTTAATATTTTTAACAACAGCCTTTTCGACCAGACCTTCTCCTTTTATTTCTTC
This sequence comes from Halanaerobium praevalens DSM 2228, assembly GCF_000165465.1. GTDB lineage: Bacteria > Bacillota > Halanaerobiia > Halanaerobiales > Halanaerobiaceae > Halanaerobium > Halanaerobium praevalens. The sequence goes on along the minus strand of NC_017455.1, from coordinate 514,979 downwards.
TAAAGTAGAATTCCAGACAAAATCAATTTTCTCATTTTCCATTGCCTGTTCCTGCAGAATTTTTTCGGCATCCATTACTCCTTCATCATGGATGACAATCATTGTCAGTTTATTTACAAATTTAGTTAAATAAATAGCTTCTTCTACAGCTGAATTACCATTTCCAACAACTACAATATCTAAGTCAGTAAATAAATCTGCATCACAGGTAGCACAATAAGATACTCCTTTACCTTTAAATTCTTCTTCTCCTTTAATTCCTAATTTTCTTGGCTCAGCACCTGTAGCTATAATTACACTTTTAGCTTCATATACTTCCTCTTTTTTAGTTTTAACTAACTTTTTAAAACCATCAGTTTCTATTTTAGCAACCTGTCCCCGCTTAAATTCTGCTTTAAACTTTTCAGCATGAGTTTTAAAATTATCCATTAGTTCAGAAGCAGTAGTCTCTGGCACTCCAGGATAATTTTCCATATCATGATATGTAGCAGGCTGACCTCCAGTCTTTCTCTTAGCTTCAAGCACAAGTGTTTTTAAACGAGAGCGAGAACCATAAATTGCAGCTGCTATTCCAGCTGGTCCACCACCTATTATTATTAAATCATATTTTTCGCTCATCATTATCTCTCCTTAAATTAATTTAGCAAAGCTAAATATAATTAGATTTCAGAATAAATTTAGAACTTATTTAAAAATTAAACCATAATTTGCTTAAACTTATTAGCTTATAATCTAAAATTTAAGCAAGCAGAAAAAGCCACAGACATTAAATAACGCCTGCAGCTTAATCTTTTATTTGTTTTAATCCTCATCTGAAAACACAGTTTGACCATCAATCTCAGTTTGAAGAGCAGCTAAAGCCTGCTCTACAATTGAGCGTCTTAAAGCTTTTTCTTCTTTTTGGCCTAAGTCAGGGTTTCCTAAAGGATAAGGAATTGCAACTGCTGGTACAATTCTGTTTGCACCTACAGTTTTAGAAATAGGTACTACTGTTGCCACATGAACTACTGCCAAACCAGCTTTTTCAATTTCTTTCACCATTGTTGCACCGCAACGTGTACAGGTACCTCAAGTAGAAGTTAAGACAACTGCCTGAACCCCATCAGAAATTAAATTTTCAGCGATCTCTGCTGCATAAGCTTTAGCATTAGCCACAGATGTACCATTACCAACTGTTGAATAAAACTTATTATGCAATTCTCCAATTACACCTTCTGCTTCCAAGTCACGCATTACATCAACTGGCAGCACTCGGTCAGCATCAAGATTAGCATAAACAGGATCATAGCCACCATGTGCTGTTTCATAATTTGCCTCATCAAGATTAGTTATACCTTCTAAACTATATTCTCCATATTTAGAAGCACTTGATGATTCAATATGATCTGGATTTCCTTTAGGTACAATACCTCCAGATGTAACAAGGGCAACTTTAGTCTCAGCCATATTTTCAATAGGATCAGCAGGATCTACTCGATCAAAAACTGGCATTGGATATTCTGTTTCAAAGTCTTTACCTTCTAATTTTGATAGAAGAATTTGAACAGCTCTAGCAGCTCCTCTTTTTTCAACAAAAACATTTTTGCGAACACCGCGAGCCAAATATCCTTCTACTTCTGGACTATCTAAATCTCCGTCTTTTTCCAGATAGCTTTTAACTAAAGCTCCCATTTCTGGCAAGGCATTTCTCATTCCTGCAGCAGAATCAGGAGTTTCTACAAAATAAGCATATTGTCTAAACATTTCATAACCTGGATTTTCTGGATAGATACCAGAAATAACATCTATTCCAAATTCAGCTTTTGCAATTTCAGCTACAGTACCACATGCTACTCCGTAACGACCAGCATTAAAGGCAGGTCCTGCAATTAATAAATCTGGCTCTATATCTTTTAACATTTTTCTAATTTCAACTTTACTTTTTTCTAAGTTTTCATTAAAAAATGTATCTCCACAAATAATTGTATTTACAATTTCCGCTTCATCACCGATCATATTATTTAGAGCAGCTCCTGGACCAACAGCTCCTTTTTCTAAGCGAGGAGCGATATCTGCCTTATCTTCGCCTCCAATTTGCCCAAAAAACTGGTTTAAATAGTGAACAATTTTCAGTTTATTACTCATGTCTGCCCCCTTTCTTAAGGGTCAATTAGATCCTTAAAGTTTATATTCTGAATACATATCCCTATATTTTTTAACTTCTTCTGTAATAGCATCTACATCTATTACCATTTCCATCATACTTATCTGTTCTTCATATACTTCTGAATCAATTTCTTTTTTAACTTCTGCTTCTACAACATGGTAACACGCGAGTCCCAACTGGACTCCTGCTAGTGGACCAGCAAAGGTTGGATCTCCATTAGTTACTGTTTCACAGGCTAAGCCAGAAGCTTCAGCTTCTGCACCACCTAAGATAACTACTAGATTTTCCGCTCCTTCTTTTTCAGCAAGATCTTTTATTCTCTGCTGATTTTCTAGATCCATAGCGCCTGCGCTTGTTCAGACGAAGCACTCAGTTGTAGTAAAAACTACTTCTGCGCCAGTTGTTTCAATACATTCTTCAATTGCTGGCCCAGGAATTCCATCTCTATCTCCTAAAATTGCAACTTTTTTTCCTTTGAGCATTATCTTACACCTCCGTATATTTTTTATGAAAATTCTTATTATTATTTTTAAAAATTTAATTTTAAGTTAATAAAATCTTATTTTTTAATATGCTTTAGCTGTTAAATTATGAAATCCTAACTCATTTGTTGAACCTGTAATTGCCTGAATTTCAACTGAAATTGAACCGTCTTCTGCTAAACTACCATCAAAGCCACCAGCAATAACATCAGCAAAGTTTTGATGACCAATAACTTTATCCATTGGTGGTAAAGTTATTACTTCATTAGCATTCCCTGCAGTTACAACTGCATCAGCAGATGGATCAGCATCAGCTAAAGACTGAGAAGCACCATCCCGCCCTGCATATTCATCAGTTAATAAAACAGTTTTAATCTCTTTAGCAGCTAATTTTTTGCTATTCATAATTAAATCTGCATCAGGATTACCAAAACCTTCTTCTGATACTATAGCTGCATCTAAACTTAACATTTCAGCTAATTTAGCAGTATAATTAGAAGATCTTTCTTTGTCAGCTAAAGTAACATTTTCATTTGTAATTATTACTCCCATAAAATTATATTTTTCTCCATGATATTTATATAATTCTTCGATAATTGGGTTGTTTTGATGAACATAAGTTGCATTTTTATCACAAGCTGAAACACAATTACCACTTAAAATTGCTCCATCCATAATCTCAGTTGGAGAAATTAAAGTTGGCAAAATTTCTTTAGCATCAACTCCATAAACATAAGTATCATGCATTAAGCCCTGACTTTGGAGCATATAGACATAGCCTACTTTAGGCAAATCGGGATATTCAGCTGCAGCTTCTAAAAATGGTTTGTGTTCATAAGTCTCTAACTCATCAGGTTCAATATCTTGAGCAGCTTTACCTAAATAACTTGCTGTTTTTAAACCAACCATTCTTAAAATTTCTTCATGTTCATGCTGTTTAATATCCTCTTTCACATCACAATCAACAACTAGATTATGAAATTTAGAAAAAGGTGTATATTCAGCCCCAGGACCTGACATATCAATAATTCCTTCCTGAAAACCAACAATTTCACCTGTAGTTACAACTGCAGCCCCTTTAAGTACATGAGTTCTACCTGAGCCCACCATCTCTTCACTACTGATAAAGCCGGGAAATACTCCACCTGGACCTTCAACTTTAACTCGAGGTTCAATTACATCTTTAACTGGAATAATTCTTACTTTATCTCCAGGATGAACTATATCTAAATTAATATTTGTAATTCGACTATCTTCACCTATAATTTCTAATAGTTCTTCCTGGTTAATATAGAGAGTAGAATTAGCAACCTTAGTTTCCTCAGCAAATTGAATATCTTCAATTTTAATTTTACCTAATTCTAATTGCATAAACTCACCTCCTTTTTCTAATTAAAGCATTTCCTTTAAAGTTTTTTCAATATCTTCAACTTCTAAGTCATCACCAGAAAGATGTTCTACTTTTTCTCCATCCTGATAAAAAACTATTGAAGGTAAGCCTAAAACTTTTTGACCAATAGCAAGTCTTCTATTACCTTTAATATTTAATTTAGCGAATTTAGCACTATCAGCATATTTTTCAGCTAATTCTTTAACATCAGGCATAATTTCCAGACAGCGATCACAACTATCACTCCAAAAATCAACTACAACTAGACCTTTACTTTCAGTTACCTCTTTTTCAAAATTTTCTTTTGTTAATTCTAACATTAGTTTTCCTCCTTTCTTAGACTAATTTTTTATTTTTCAGAGCAGAATCAATTAAAGTCAGATCAATTATCTGATAATCCTCTTTAATCTTTTGTGAATATTCCCTCTTTTTGTGGTTTTGGTTAAACTGTTTTAATTTCTGAATAGCTCTTTCTATAGTCTTTAAACTATAAAAATCTAATTTTTTAGCTGGAGCTAAAATTATACTCCGATAAGGATTCTGAGCTGGCTTCACACTACCTGCTAAAGGATGTGAGATCAATTTCCAATTTTGATGAATCAAATCTCGACTTTTACTATAAACAGCAAAGAGGTCATCCACAAATTCAAGTTCAATCTTTTTAACTCTTTTTTTTAGCTGAGGATTATTTGTAATAATAATTGGATCTTGCATTAAATTCTCCTTTCTGAAAACAAAAACAGAGCAGCAATGAGAAATTAAACTCATTACTGCTCTGTCCGTAAACCTGAGAGATTATCTGTATAAAACAGACTGCTCCGTCGGTGTTTTTAAAAAAACAAACTTTCCAGAGTTATGTCCAGATACGGTCCTTTTACCTGAGAGTTTCAGCTTTTATTTTGAGCAAATAAAAACCTTACTCCTTCGGCGGCATAAAATTATGCTCTCTCCTGTATCCTTCAACCATGATATTTGTTTAAAAATAATTTTTTCACATATTTTATTACAGTCTTAGTATATATAACAGTTAAATATTTGTCAAGCTATTTTTCAGAAATTTACAAAATAATTTATATTTCCCAATTTTATAATATTAATTTATATTATTAATAAAATTTGCTTATAAAATTATTTAATGTTATAATAATTCAGAAATCTAAAAAATACTAATTGAGGTGAATTTAATGTTAAAAAAATCAGAAAAAATTGCTGAAACAAGAAAAACTGCTGAAGATTATTTTAGAAGAGGAGATTATTTCTGCTCTGAAGCTGTAATTACAACGATTAATAATGCTTTAGGTCAACCTTTTGATCCTGCAATTGTTAAAATGGCTTCAGGCTTTCCAATTGGAATTGGTAAGTCGAAATGTTTATGTGGAGCTGTTAGTGGAGGTGTGATGGCCCTTGGTTTAGCTTATGGAAGAGAAAAACCGGGAGCTGAAATGCCTGATTCTTTTCCGAATAATGCAGCTCTACATAATTATATAATCAATACTTATGGTTCAACCTGCTGTAGAGTTTTAACCAAAGATTTTCCTGATTTCAAATCAGAGGCTAGAGCTAAACACTGTATTCAAATCACAGGTGAAGTTGCTGCCTGGGTCATGGAAAATTTTATTGAAAATGGAGTTGTTGAAGTAGAAAATGAATAAAATGAAAAAGCTTATTAAAAATACCCCTTTGGTTATTTCTGGCTTAATGTTAGGTTTAGCTGGCTTAGGAAATTTAATTGCAGGTTATAATCAAAATTATAAAATAGCGGCTGGTCTTCTAGCAGCATTTATCTTATGCTTATTAGCTGCCAAATTTTTATTTTTCTGTCCTAATTGTTTAAAAGAAATAGAAAATCCTTTAATTGCTAGTGTTTGTTTAACAATTCCAATGGCAATCATGATTTTAACTACTTATATTTTAAGCTTTGCTCCTGTTTTAGCTAAATTGCTTTGGTATACAGCAATTATTTTACATGCTCTTTTCATTATCTTATTTTCAATTAAAATTAGCAAAAATTTTAATCTAAAAAAAGTTTTTCCGAGCTATTTTATAGTTTATGTAGGTATAGTTGTAGCAAGTGTGACAGCACCTGCTTTTAATAAGCTTCAACTAGGACAACAATTATTTTACTTTGGTTTTATTTCTTATTTAATCTTAGTTCCAATTATTAGTTATCGAGTTTTTATTATAAAACAAATACCAACACCAGCTTTACCGACAATTACAATTTTTACGGCTCCAGCTGGACTATGTTTAGCAGGATATCTTAGTTCATTTCCAGAAAAAAATATCATATTATTAAGCTTTTTAATTTTTTTAAGCTTAGCTTCTATAATTCCAATTATTATTTATTTACCTAAGATGCTAAAAAATGGATTTTATCCTAGTTTTTCTGCTTTTACTTTTCCTTTTGTAATTACAGGGATTGGTCTTAAAATGAGTAATTTTTATTTAACAAATAATTTTGATTTAAATTTTTTAAGCTATCCAGCAAAAATTATAGAATTTCTAGCAATTTTCTTAGTTGGTTTTGTTTTAATTAGTTATACTAATTTTTTAGTAAAAAAATCAGTTTAATAATCAAAAATTAGCCGAGGGAAATTTCCTTCGGCTTTTTTATTAAAAGCAAACACTTTATTAAAATTAATTAAGCATTTTTCTCATTTTTAGAAATTCAAATATACTAAAATCAATTGAGAAAAAATAATCTGATATTTCTCGAGTAGTTTTGGACTCTGCAAATTCTCTTAAATCTTTTCTAAAGGTATAAATTTCATCTAATTTATTTAATAAAATATCTAATATTTTAGCTTGAAAATGTTTATTCCTTTCAGCTTCTACAATATCTATACATTTTTCTCTACTAAATGCCTTTTTATAAACTCGTTTAGAAGCTAGAGCATCAAATACATCTGCCAGTGCTACAATCCTTGCTTCAAGTGGTATTTCTTCTCCCTTAAGCCCTTGAGGATAACCACTACCATCCCACTTTTCATGATGAAAATAGGCTATTTGATAAGCCATATTTAAGACATCTGTTTTAGAACCAGCTAAAATTTTAGCTCCCATTTCTGGATGATTTTGCATAATTTTATATTCTTCAGCAGTTAATTTACCGGGTTTTTGTAAAATTGAATCTGGTATTCCAATTTTACCAATATCATGAAGTAAAGCAGCAAAAAATATATTTTCAATGTCTAGTTTAGATGCACCTAGTTCTCTATAAATTATAGCTGCCGTGAAACCAATTCTCAAAATATGAAAAATACTATCCTCATCTCTAAACTCAGCTGCCTCACATAATTTTTGCATAATTTCTCGACTAAGTTCTTGATTATTAACTGCCATTTTATTTAAACTTATCTCTTTTTCTTCTAAAGCCCTTAATTTAGTTTCTAATTCAAACAGAGAATCATTAACAAATAAAGAAATTAGCTCTTCTAATTTTGGTTTTTGATTAGCTAATTGAGCTAATTCCCATCCATCTTCTAACAGAGCTATCTTTTTTTGCTTTAATATTTTTTGATAAAAAAGAGCTGATTCAACAGCTATTTGATTATCTAAAGTTAAAAAACCTTTAAACATCCGATAATCTTCTTTATTAATTTTTTGTTCCTCTTTTTCTTCTTTAGTTGCCAGCAAAGCTGAATAGTGAGGGTGGATTACAGTTACTGCCCATTCTTTTAATAAAGGGGAATCAGCTTTTAATTCAACAAATGTTGTTCTTGCAAAAGCTACTTCTGCATCTTCTGGAATATTTTTAGCAAAAATAAAAATTTGACGAGATAATTTATCTAATTCTAAATAACGATCTCTTTCTTCTAAAAAATATCTATAATCTTGAAATAAAGCATAAATATCTGCTTTTAAATTATACTTTTTAACTACTTTTTCTACTGAATGCGAAATCGCAACCATTGAAGCTTTAGTAAAAATTTCTGCTTCAAGTAAAGAATTATTACTTGCTAAACTATTATAGAGACTATTCATTTTAACACCTCCAATTTAAATTATAAATTAAATAAGTTTAAGAAGCAATAATTAAAAAACAGAAGAGATTGAAATCTCTTCTGTCTAAAAATTTAAATCAATGCTTCTAATAAGTTAACTGCTTTACTAACAGATTTTGGAGCATGAGTCTTAGCTCCTTTAAAATTTCTATCTTTTTCATTTTCATATTTCCCAAAACCATCAAGATCATAAGCTACCATCATTGATTTACCAATTGGCTTATCAATTACTAAAAACCATTCTCTAATTAATTCATGTTTAGGTGGTAAATAAACTAAATCAATATTAGGATGAGCTTTTAAATTAGCATCATTTTCTCCAAAGACATAAATTTGATCTGCATTATTTGCCATTTGATGATATCTATCCCAAATAGCTTCAGCCCTTGAAAGCTTTTGAAAACCAGCATAGATTTTAGCATCCTCACCTTTATTTAAAATTACTTTTTCCATTATGTAACACATTTTTTCTAAGTTTGGAATCTTAGTTTCAAATTTTAAAGAAAATGAACTAAGTTTATTTTCACTAGCCTTAGCTCCTAATTTTTCTGTACTACCTTTAATCTCACCAAATATTTCATTATATAAAGATAATTTTTTCATTTGACCACTCCTAAATTTTAAATATTAATTTTTCTTATTTTAACAAAGACTAAAAAAGTAATTAAAGCAGTTACTGAACCCTTTATTAAATTAAAAGGTAAAATACTAAGAACAAGATAACTAAAAAGATCATCAACAAAGGGATTAACAGCTGCTGTGATTTCGATAATTTTGCTTAAAGGTAAAGCTAGTATTTTTTCGTAAAGCGGAATTATAATTATCAAATTAACAAAAACTGAAGTAACTCCCATTACAAATACTGCTACTACAGCTGAAAAAATAAAGTTTTGTTTCTTTTTTTTATATAAATAAGAAGCTGTACCTACAAAGGCTGCTCCTACTATAAAGTTAGCTAATTCTCCTATGCCAAAATTAGAGCTAATAAAAAAATGAAGACAATTCTTAGCAAAAACTACTGTTATAGCTGCTGCTGGCCCAAATAAATATCCCAGCAACATAGCTGGGACTTCACTAAAATCTATTTTTAAGAAAAAAGGAAATAGAGGAATATTTAGAGAAAAAAGCATAATAATAAAAGCTAAAGCGCTAAAAATAGAAATTAAAACTAATTTTTTTAAATTCAATTTATTTACTCCCTTAAACTAAATAGATATTTAATCAAAACTTTTTTTGGTATAAATTATTTTTTCTCCTCTTTCTGTAATTGCTGCAACTCGAGTTTGATTAGAATTAAATCTTTCTCGAAAAAATTTAGTTATTTCATAATTATCAGCAAAATGAAGTGGTATAAAAAGTGCTGGTTTAATTAAATCAATAAAATATTCTCCAGCTAAATAATAATATTCTTCTAAACGTGGATCAACAGGAACAAAAGCAATATCTATTTTTTTACCTTTAAGTTTATCAACTTCTCTTTTATATTCCCTTTCTTCTCTTTTTTGAACTTTTTTACTAAATTTTTTCCAATTCCACCAATTTAAATCTCCAGCGTGAAAAATACTTAACTGATCTATTTCTACTAAAAAAGAAACTCCTTCATCTGTACTACCATAAGTTTTTAAATCAATATTTTCTAAGCTTAATTTTTCATCTTTTTCTAACTGGTATAATTTTTTTTTATTTTTTAAATTAGCATTTAGCTCTATTCCTGAATCTAAAATATAAGTGACTTGATCACAATATTTTTCCCAATCAAAAATAACCTTATTATAATGATCATGATGACCATGGCTAACAAAAACAAAGGCTTGATCTATATTTTTAAAACTTTCTTTTCGAATAACCCCTTTTTCAAGTGAGCTTTTGATACCTTTTTGAGCGGCTGGCTCATCTTCATAGTAATCAAAGATAAGTAATTTATTCTTTATTCTAATTGCTGTACCACTGTGAAATAAATGATATATTTCTGCCTGCATAATATCAACTCCTATGAGTTAATTTAACAAATATAATCTTTTTTATCAAGTACTTTATTTACAAATCTAATTTATTAATAAAACCTTTTTTAAAACAGTTAAGATTAGGCTTAAATAAAATAATTTAGTTAACTAAGCAAATAAATTTGATCCATAAATTCCGATTTAAATTTAGCCGGAGTTTTCTGGCAAGCTGCGGCTCTCTCAGCAGCTAAAGAATAATAATAGACCGCTGTTTGGCTCAATTCATATAAAGATAAATCAAGTTCCTTAAAAGCTGCAGCAAAAACTCCTAAAGTCGCTCCCAACATACAACCAGTACCTACTACTTGAGCCATTAATTCATGGCCTCTATTTATTTTTTGGAATTGATTTTGATCAATAATCAAATCAACTTTAGAACTAATTACAACTACTACCTCTAAATTCTGGGAAAGCTTTTTAGCACTTGCAATAATTTCTTTATATTCTCCAATTGATTCCACCCCACTCATCTGAGCTGATTGGCCTGCTAAAAATGAAATTTCAGCTTTATTACCTTTGATTATTGCAATATCTAATTCTTTTAATATTTTTTTAGCAGCTTCTGCTCTAAACTTTGTCGCTCCAACCCCAACTGGATCTAAAATTATAGGAATCTTTAACTCATTTGCCCTTTTACCAGCTTTAAGCATTGCTTTTAATTGCAGTTTTGATATAGTTCCTAAGTTTAAAACTAAGGCAGAAGCATTTTCTACCATCTCAGCTGATTCAGCTGGAGCTGGCGCCATCACTGGTAGAGCTCCCCAATTTAAAGTCAAATTAGCACAATCATTGGCAGTCACATTATTTGTAATCTGATGAATCAAAGGCCTTTTCTTTTGCAAAATTTCTTTTAGCTGTTTTAAGTTAGCGGCCATCTCACTTTCAAAAAAATTATTTGCTTTCATTTTAAATTCCCTCCCTTAATCTTTTTTTAGCAGTTTGAATAATATTTTTAAATTCTTTAGTTTCTGCTTTAACTTTTTTAGCTTTAGTTAAAGCACTGATCACAGAAATACAATCCGCTCCACTTTTAATCACCTCAGCAGCATTTTCTTTATTTAAACCGCCAATAGCAACTAAGGGTAACTTTGTTGTTTTTCTAATCTCATTAATTTTAGCTAAACCAATTCCATTTTTAGCTGAATTAAGTTTTTTAGACTTTGTACTAAAAACTGCTCCAACTCCTAAATAATCTGCTCCCCCAGCTTCAGCCTCTTTTATCTCTGCTGGCTTCCAAGCTGAAATACCAATTATCTTATCTTTACCCAAAACTTTTCGAGCAGCTTTAAGCGGTAAATCACTCTGACCTAAATGAACTCCATCTGCATCTAAGGCTAAAGCTAAGTCAACCCGATCATTGACTATAAACTTTATTTTCTGCTTTAAACAAATTTCTTTTATTTTTTGACCAAGTTTAAACTTTGCTCTTAAACTTAGGTTTTTATCCCGCAGTTGAATTACATCAACTCCAGCTGCTGCAGCCTCCTTAACAATTTCTAAGCTTTTTCTACCAGCTGATAAACTTTGTTCAGTAATCAAATAAAGATCCCAAGCTTTTATTTTCATTTTAACTCCTTTCTTAAACCCTAAAATATCAATATAATTAAGTTTAGCTATTTTAACTTCCAAAAATGATTAATTGGACCCTGACCTGCTCCAACTTCAAAATTATTTTCTATTGCTCCACTAATAAACTCTTTGGCCTTTTCTACAGCAGTTGGCATTTCCATTCCTAAAGCTAAATTTGAAGCAATTGCTGCCGAAAGACTACAACCAGTTCCATGTGTATTTTTAGTTTTTAAATAAGGAGCCTTAAATTCCCAATATTGAGAACCATCATAAAGAAGATCTTGAGCAACTTTATTTTTAGCTGCTTGAGGGTTATGACCGCCTTTAATTAAAACATAACGACTTCCATATTTTATTAGTTCTTGAGCTAAAGCATAAGGATCATTTTTTTGAACACCTTTTAAATCCGCTAAAACCTGAGCCTCATCCAAATTTGGAGTAATAATTTCTGCTAAAGGAAAAAGTTTTTCTTTATAGGTTTTAACTGCTTCTTTTTTTAAAAGTAAATCACCACTTGTGGCTACCATTACTGGATCAACTACCAAATTAGTAAGGGAATATTTTTTAACTTTAGCTGTCACTACTTCAATTATTTTAGAATTAGCCAACATTCCTGTTTTTAAAGCTTCAAATTTTAGATCTGTCAAAACTGATTCAAGTTGAGAACAAACTGCTTTTGAGGAAAGTGTTTTTACATCCTGAACTCCCAAAGTGTTTTGGGCAGTAATAGCTGTAATTACTGAAGCAGCATAAATTTGATGAACAGTCATTGTTTTTAAATCTGCTTGAATACCTGCCCCACCACCTGAATCAGAACCAGCTATAGTTAAAGCTTTTTTCATTTTGATCACTCCTTTAAAAATATCAAAAAATTAAGCTTAAACTCAATTAAGAATTTAAACTTAATTTTAGTTTTTATCTAAAACATTCAAAGAAAACTCCATCTAAACTACTGTATTAGGTGGAGATGAATTTAGATAATATTTGTAAGGTTCAACACCTATTCCAGTTAGTATGATATAATATTAATTACAAGGTTATAAAAATAGTAATGCTAACTCACAACCTGAGTTCAGCCCCTTGTCGTAAAAGTGAATATATGGAGTTGCAAACACTAATCCTTGTTTGTGTAAAATATTCAAGGTATCGCAGAATTAATGTATTCCCAGAATAGCTATATAGCTATGAGGGATAATGGGTTTGTGGACAGCCCCTAGTTAATAAGGTAATCTACATTTGTAGAGGAAACTTAAACTACAAACTTCACTAAAAAGCTACTAGTAATATACTTGTTTTTTTGAGTATATGAAGTATAGCGAAGCTCCATCTAAATTTTTAATTTAGGTGGTGAGGTTCACTCTGCATTTTAATTAATCTGCCTCCTCTTTTAAATTAGAGAAAGCTGAAAAATTACTCTCTCTAATTATTATTCAAATTTTTAGTTAAGCCTTTGATCTACTATTTTCATTGCACAATAAGAACCACACATTGTACAGGCATCTTCGTCTTTTAAATTCTGATTATGTTGGCTTCGAGATTTTCTTAATTTATCTGGGGCCAGGGCCAGCTCAATTTGTTTTTCCCAGTCTAATTTTTTTCTAGCTTTAGCCATCTTATTATCTCTCTCTTTTGCTCCTTTAACACCTTTAGCGATGTCAGCTGCATGAGCTGCAATTTTGCTTGCAATTACTCCTTCTCTTACATCATCTAAATCAGGTAAACCAATATGTTCAGCTGGAGTAACATAACAAAGAAAATCTGCTCCTGCTGCAGCTGCGGCTGCTCCCCCAATTGCTGCAGTAATATGATCATATCCTGCTGCTATGTCTGTAACTAGAGGTCCTAAAACATAAAAAGGAGCATTTTTACAAAGTTCTTTTTGTAATTTAATATTTGTTTCTATTTGATCATAAGGTACATGGCCCGGCCCCTCTACCATAACCTGCACTTCTGCTGCCCGAGCCCGATCTACTAATTCTCCTAAAATTAAAAGTTCATGGATTTGAGCACGATCTGTAGCGTCTGCAAGACTCCCTGGTCTTAAAGCATCACCCAAACTTAAAGTCACATCATATTGATAACATATTTCTAATAAACGATCATAATATTGATAAAGTGGATTTTCCTGCTGATTATGGAACATCCAAGCTGCCATAAATGAACCTCCTCGACTAACTATATCAGTCACTCTTTTTTCAGCTTCTAAATGCCTTAAGGTTTCTAGAGTTAAGCCACAATGAACAGTTATAAAGTCGACACCTTCTTTTGCCTGAGCCTCAATTACAGCAAATAATTCTTCAACTTCCATTTCTATTATTCCTCTACCAGATTTTACAGTTTCTACGGCTGTTTGATAAATAGGTACAGTTCCAACTGGTAGTGGCGATTTTTCTAAAATAGCAGATCTGGTTGCTTTTATTTTGTCACCTGTAGAAAGATCCATTACTGCATCTGCTCCTGCTTTAAGAGCTACTGTTAATTTTTCTAGCTCATTTTCAATGCTGTCATAATCTTCAGAAGTACCAAAATTAGCATTTACTTTTGTTTTTAAACCTTCTCCAAAAGCTACTGGATCTAGCTGCTGATGATTTATATTGGCTGGAATAACTACCTTTCCTGCTGCTATTTTTTTTCGCATAACTTCTGCCTTTACTCCTTCTTTGGCTGCTGCTTTTTCCATCACTTTAGTTATTTCTCCATTTTTTGCTTTTGTTAATTGAGTCATTATTTTCATCTCCTTAGATTTTTTCATAAATTATTAAAATAGAAATCAAAAAAACACAGTTCCAACTAAGGAAACTGTGTCTTAAATTGCCTTAAATAATTTCTGCAATAAATACTAATTCACACTTCCCTTCGCTAGTATTATCTAGATCAGGTTTTAAGGGTCAAAGCAGATGCTTTATCTCAGCCAGAGGCTCCCCTATGTTAAATAATTATTAAGTTTTATTTATTTTTTAAGGCCTTCATTATGATCAGAAGTGAAATATAAACAACTATAGTAGTTGGAATTAAAAAACTAGCATTATAAATTGTAGAATAAATCCAAACATTTTGACCTTCTGGAGCATAACTAGCAAAGAAAATAACTCCAGATAAAATATGGATTATTAATCGAAAAAAACTGGCAATTAAAACAGCTGCTAAAAGTTTAAAAGGCTGAATAACTTTTTCTTTTTTAATTTTAAAAAAGCCAGCAATTCCTAAAACAAAATATGGTAAAGGATAGTCCATAATTAGCTGTACAGGATGAATAATATAAGCTCCAAACATTAATTGGAGTAGTCCATAAATTAAACCACTAAAAGCCCCCGCTCCAGCTCCCCACCGAAAAGCGATTACAAAAATAGGCAGCATTTCTAAACTAACCGAACCACCCTGAGGCATCCGCCACAATTTTAAAAAATTTAGAACAACTGCTAAGGCAACTGCAACTCCAATTTCTGCCAACATTCTAGTTGAAAATTTATTTTGCATAGTAAAAACCCTCCTGATTTGAAGGAACAAACCGGAGGGTTTTAATTATCTTATGATTACCTACGCCTGCATTACCAGGATCAGGTTCTGGGTCGATGATTGCTCATCCTCTCAGCCTCCAGTTTGGCTCCCCAATTTTTAATTTTAAAGCTTTAGTCATGTCAAGATTTCTATTTGAATTTATTATATACTATAAATATTTTTTTATCAACTAAATTTATCAATTTACTGCATATTCTTCTCTTCCAGCTTTAAATTTAATTTCACCTGCTGTAATACAACCTGTAACTGGACAAACTTGTTGGCAAAGATGACACCCCACACACTGATCTTCATCTAAATCTGGTTTTCTGTTTTCAGAATCCCATTCTAAGGCCTGGTGACCACCATCATAACAAGAAATATAACAGCGTCCACAACCAATACATAGCTCTTCATCAAATTCAGGTAAAATTAAATGAGCTCTATCCAATTCTTCAGCAGCAACTATCTGCTCTAAAGCAAGTCCTACCATTTGTTCTAAATTATCAAAACCCTGTTCTTCTAGATAGTGAGACAAACCATTAATTAAGTCTTCAACTATCCGATATCCATACTGCATAACTGAAGTAGTCATCTGTAAATTTCTACAGCCTAAAGCTAAAAATTCAGCTGCATCTTCCCAAGTCTCAATTCCTCCCATTCCACTTAAAGGAACATCTTTTAATTGGGGATGTTGTTTTAATTCAGCTATAAATCTTAAAGCAATTGGCTTAACTGCTTTACCTGAATAACCAGAAATAGAAGATTTACCATTTACTTTAGGCATTGGAGTAAAATCATCTAAATCAATTTCTGTTAGAGATTTTATTGTATTAATTGCAGATAAAGCATCTGCTCCTCCATTAACTGCAGCTATTGCAGGGATTTCCATATTACCAATATTAGGTGTCATCTTAGCAATAACTGGTAAATCAGTTACTTGACTTACAGCAGCACTATACTTTTTAACTAATTCTGGATTCTGACCTACATCAGATCCCATAGCTCCACTAGTCATTTGAGGGCAAGAAAAGTTACATTCTATTAAATCAGCTCCAGCCTCTGTTACCATTTCAGCTAATTCAGCCCATTCTTTTTCATTTTCTCCCATAATTGAAGCAATAATTATTTTGTGCGGATAATCTTGTTTAAGTTTTTTAATAGTTGCTAAATTTTCTGCTAATGGTTTATCAGAAATCTGTTCCATATTTTTAAAGCCTACAAAAGAAGTTGCTTCTTTTTTTAAATTATCAAAACGAGGTGAACATTCATCAGCAATATAATAACCGATTGTTTTAAAAACAATTCCACCCCAGCCGCTTTCTAAGGCTTTAGCACACATATCATAATTACTGCCTACTGGAGAAGAAGAAAGAAAAAAAGGATTTTCAGCTTTAACTCCACAAAATTCTATAGATAAATCTTTAGTTCTCATTATAAGCTCACCTTAACTTTCTCTTTTTTATTATTTAAATAGTCCATCATATTTTTGGCAGCTTCTTTACCCTCGGCAATGGCATTAACAACTGATTCTTCAGTATTTATAATATCTCCAGCAGCAAAAATATCTTCATAGTTTGTTTTGAAATTAGAATTAGTTTCAATAAAACCTGCTTGATCCAATTTTAGATCTTCTATTTCTTTAATTTTAACATTTGTTTGACCTATAGCTAAAATTACTTGTTCTGCCTCTAGTTCTAGTTTTGAATTATTTTCAACTCCAAAAGCACTAAATTTTTCAACTTGCTGCTCACCTGCAATAGCTTCTGGCTTAAAACCAGCATATATATTAATATTATGTTTTTGAGCTTCTATTAATTCTTTTTCCGCTGCTGGCATAGTAGCTAAATTTTCTAAGCAGACCATACTAACATCTGCTGCTCCATATTTTTTAGCTGTTAAAGCACAGTCTACTGCTACATTACCCCCACCAACAATTACAACTTTTTTAGCTTTTACATCCAATTTTTCAGCTTGAGTTTTAGCCTTAATTAAAAAACTAACTGCATCTTTCACTCCAGCTAATTGATTGCCTTCTAATTCTAACTTTTTAGCTTCAGGTTGACCTAAAGCCATTAAAAAAGTTTTATAACCACCTGCTCTTAAGTCAGCTAAAGTAATATCTTGGCCAACTTCACAATTTGTTTCAAATTCTACTCCTAAATCTCTTATGTAATCAATTTCTGTTTCTACAATTTCTGGGGGGAGCTTTGTTGAAGGAATTCCATAATTTAACCAGCCACCTACTTTTTCTCTTTTTTCAAAAACTTTAACTTGATAACCACTCAAAGCGAGTTCTCCTGCTGCTGCTAAACCTGCTGGCCCTGAACCAATTATAGCTACTTTCTCTTTTTTTAGTTCTGGGGTTCTTAAAATTTCTAATTCATTTGCTTTTTCATAATCACAAACAAACTCCTGTAATTTACCAATCTGAATACTCTGATCAAGTTCAGCTCTAACACAATCTTTTTGACAAAGCTGATCATAAGGACAAACACGAGCACAAATTCCACCTAAAATATTTTTAGTTCTAATTGTTTCAGCTGCACCTTTAAGATTATTAAATCTAATAGATCGAATAAATTTTGCTGGATCAGTGTTGGCAGGACAAGCTTCAGAACAAGGGGCTTCATAACATAAAAGGCACCTTGCTGCTTCTTCCATGGCCTGATCATAAGTAAAATAGCTCATCAAACTCCTCCTCAAAATATTATAATATTAATTTTTTATTAACTTACTCATAAGTTCTAACTTTAAGCTTTGTGTATTATTTAACATATCATAATTCATTCTGAGTTTAAACTAGCTCTAACTCAGCTATTTACGACTGAGCTTCAATTATAGTTGTCAGACAACCTTTTTTAGGCATAAACTTACTTAATTGGGAATTTTTAAAATTGCCCATATTTTCTGTTTATTAAAAATTATTTTGAGGCCTAAAAACCCCAAAATAATTTAACTAAAAATGGAACAACTAAAGCTAATAACAGTTGTAAAGGTGCTCCAACTAAAATAAAATCTGTGAACTTAAAACCACCTGAACTATAAACCATTAGATTTGTTTGATAACCAACTGGACTGGCAAAAGCTGCACTAGCAGCAAAAGTTGTAATTAAAACAAAGGCAAAAGGGTTAACTCCCAACTGTTGAGCAGTACCAATTGCTATCGGTAACATTAAAAGTGCACTAGCATTATTTCCGACTATATTAGCCATAATTGAAGTTAATAAATAAATTATCATCGCTATTGCTATTGCTGGCAGTATTTCAGCTAGATTCAATATTTTAGCTGCTATATAAGCTGCTGCTCCAGTCTTTTCGATTGCTACCCCAAGGGGAATTAAACCAGAAAGTAGAAAATAAACTTCCCAATCTATAGCAGTAAAAAAATCATTTTTATTAATCACTCCACTTAAAACCATTAAAAAGGCTCCACTTAAAGCTGCAATTGCAACAGGTAGTATATTAAAAGAAACTGTTAGAATAAAAAAAGTTAAAATTGCAACAGAAATTAACATTTTTGTTTTATCAAATAAATTAGAATCATATTTTCGATCAATAATAAAATTATTGTTTTTGCTTAAACGAGCAAATGTTTTTTCAGTTGCTAAAAGTAAAATTAAATCTCCAGGTTGAAAACGATAATCTTCCATTTTTTGGTGAGTTAATTCTTCTCCACGCCTTAAAGCTAAAACATTACAATCATAACGCTCTAAAAAATTTATTTCAGTTAAAGTTTTATTGACCATAAACGAATGAGCTGGAACTACTATTTCAATTAATTTTTCACCAGCCAAAGGTTGTTCTATTAATTGATCATCAACTACCATTTCTGGTAAAGTTTTAATTCCTTTACGCTTAATTAATTTAAGTAAAGTTTCTTCTTGAGCACGAATAATTAAATGATCACCAGCTCTTAATGTTTTAGCATCAAGGGGCTCCATAAATTCTTCTTCATCTCTAATAATTTTAATAATATCATAATCTAGCTCCTTAGTATTACTAATTTCAGCAAAGCTTTTACCAACAAAACTACATTCTGGAGCAAGTACTACTTCACTTAAATAACCACTCATCTCATATTCTTCAGTTAAATCATTTTCTACTTCTAGTCGAGCAGGTATTAATTTATAGCCAATTGTCAAGAGATAAAAAATACCAATTAACAAAACTATCAATCCCAAACCAGTAAATTCGAACATACTAAAAGGATGTCCTAGAATTCGATCAGAAACCTGGCTTGCTAATAAGTTAGTAGAAGTTCCAATTAAGGTTAAAGTACCTCCTAACATCGCTGTATAAGAAAGTGGAATTAATAATTTGGATGGTGATACCTTTGTTTTACGTCCTAATTCTCGAACCATAGGTATTAA
Organism: Halanaerobium praevalens DSM 2228; assembly: GCF_000165465.1. Taxonomy (GTDB): domain Bacteria; phylum Bacillota; class Halanaerobiia; order Halanaerobiales; family Halanaerobiaceae; genus Halanaerobium; species Halanaerobium praevalens. The sequence goes on along the minus strand of NC_017455.1, from coordinate 495,514 downwards.
AGCAGCTACAATTGGAGTATTATTAACAAGACCAGAACTAAAGCCTGTCAAAATAGAAATAAGGCTAATTTGGCGTCTTGGATTACTACCTGTTAGATAAGATATTTTATCACCTAAAAGCTGGACTGCCCCACTCCTTTGAATACCAGCACTAAAAACAAACATTGCCATTACAGTAATTGTAGCCGAATTTCCAAAACCTGACAAAGCTTCTTCAACTGACATTTTAGATAAGTCATTAAAAAATGCTAAAGCAATAGGAACTAAAATAGCTAATAAACTAATTGGCATTGGTTCCCAAATAAATAAAACTAATAAACTAGTAATTAAAAGTAAAATAAAAATAATACTACTGCTTAATTGATTTTGCAGACCTAAGTTAACAGCCGAATTAGCTCCTTCTATATTTTCTGCTGCTGCATTATAAGGGATTAAAAGCAATATTATTAGACAAAAACAAATCCAGAAATAATTATTTTTATTTGCAATCATCATTCTCACCTCTTTTAGTTATCTGAATTTTAAATATCTATTTTTTATTTTATCAAATTTTTAGTTTTATTTCTAGGATTTAGCAGCCAACTAAATAAAAAATTTTAGAATCCAAATTATTTGTTAAAATTTATTAATATTGATTGAAACTTTCAATTTAGCCTGTTAAACTATAAGTTAACTTAGAAGTTTAATCAAAAGGAGGGTAAATAAATTGTCGAAGATAAAAAAATTGTTTGCTAAATATAGTCAAGACTTGGTTAGTGGCCTCACAACAGCTACCATTGCTCTCCCACAAAATATGGCCTATGCTCTAATTTTAGGTGTGAATCCAATCTATGGAATCTATGCTTCAATCTTTTCCATGTTAACAGCAGCTATTTTTAATTTTTCAGCCTATATTATTGTAGGTCCGACTAATATGATGGCAGTTGCTCTCTATAGTAGTCTCCATAATTTTCAGGGAGAAAATTATTTAGAAATAATATTTTTAACTACTTTTTTAGTTGGGCTTTTCCAATTTTTATTAGTAAGTTTTAATTTAAGTGAATTAATAAAATATGTTTCTCATCCCGTAGTAGTAGCTCTTTCACATGGAGCAGCTGTTTTAATTTTATTTTCTCAAATTGAAAATTTCACTGGAGTTCCAGTTACTGGTTCAAATGTAATCAGTAAAGGTTTAACTTTTATTTCAAATTTTTCGCAAATTAATTACCTTAATTTAAGTGTTGGAATCTTAACTTTAATTTTAATTTATACTATACCTTTAATTAAAAAAGATTTACCTGAATATCTAATCACAATCATAATTATAACTTTATTTACCTCATTTACTGGACTTAAACAATCAATCCCTCTGGTTGGGAAAATACCAAAACAAATTATAGATTTTCAATTAATAAATTTTGACTGGCAATTAATTGGCCAAATTTATACCAAAGCTTTTTCTATAGCTCTTTTAGGCTTAATTCAAACTATGGCTGTTCTACAAGCAATTGCCTTAAAAACTGATGAAGAACCAAATTTCAATCGTGAGTTTAGAAGTCAGGGAATAACTAATATGATAATTTCATTTTTTAGTGGTTTTGCTATTTCTGCTTCTTTTTCTAATACATTTGCTAATTTAAGTGCTGGCGCAAAACACAGAATTTCTCAATTTTTCTGTGCCCTTTCTATTATTATTTTTATAGTCTTTTTTAGAACCCTTTTAGCTTATATTCCAGTTGCAGTTTTAGCAGCTTTAGTTATTGCTGCTGCTATTGGAATTATTGATTTTAAAGAAATAGTTAAAAACATGAAAACTACTAAAGGTGATGCTTTAATTTTTTGGTCAACTTTTGCTGCTACAATTATTTTGCCTAATCTTGATCAAGCTATTTATTTTGGAGTAATAGTTTCTTTAATTGTAGTACTCCAGATTTCTAAAAAAGCAGATATTGAGATGCTTTATTATGATAAAAAAGAAAAAGATGGTGCTTATCATCTCCATCATGCTGATCATGAAGACACAGATAAAAATGAGTTAGTTAGTCAAAAAGCGAGGGTCATTGATCTCAAAGGAACTGTTCATTTTAGTGCAGCTGAAGATCTAAAAAAACAACTAGAAACTTTTTTTGAAGAAGACACTGACTTTATTATTCGCTTTAGAAATGTTAGAAGAATTGATATTACTATTGTTAAAGTTTTAGAAGAATTTATAGAAAAAGTTGAAGCAAATGAAGGTGAAGTTATGTTAACTGGAGTCAATGAAAAAATACTTAAGATTTTTGAAAAAATAGGTATTGCAGAAAAAGTTGGCGAAGAAAATATTTATCTACCAGAAACAGAATATTTCGCAGCTACTCATAAAGCACTTGATTTTAGCCATCAAGATGGTAAAACTGAAAGTGAGAGCAAAAATAAAAACAAAGATCAATAAAGCTCAAAACTATAACTCATCTTAAGCTAAATTATATTTAAAAATATAATTTTTAATCCCACAAACTTTTTCATTAAAAGCTTGTGGGATTTTTATTTAGTCTTTTCTTAAGCTATGACCTTTAGTTTGACTAACTTCTCTACCTAAAGAACTAATGATTCCTCCAATACATTGTCTACAGTCTCCTGCTTCTTCGTTTACACAAATTTTATCAGGATAAATCTGATACTGCTCTCGATATTTACCATCTGTAACATTAGGCATCACTACATTTGCTCCTGCTTGTAATGCTTTTTGTCTGCCTTCAACATCAATTGTCCCCAAAGCTGTAGTAGCTGGGATATGAGCTAAAGGTAAAAGTAATCTACTTAAAGCTGTAAATTTTAAAGTCATAGCAACTGTTCCTTGCTTACTTGCTTTTAAAGGAGTAGCTTGGTGAGGTATAAAAGGACCAGAACCAATCATATCAAGTTCTAAATCTTGACATAATAATAAATCTTCAGCCAAAATTTCTGGAGTCTGACCTGGTAATCCTATAATAACTCCACTCCCAATTTGATAACCAATTAGTTTTAGATATTCTAAGCTTTCAATTCTATTTTCATAACTCATTTTAGGATGATATTTTTGATAAAGAGAGCGATCTGCAATTTCATGTTTAAGTAAATATCGATCTGCTCCAGCTTCTCGCCAAAGCTTATAGGCAGCAAAATCTCTTTCACCTAAACTTAAGGTAATAGCCATCTTAGTTTTAGCTTTAATTTCTCTAATAATTTCTGCAATTGTTTGAGCTGGATATTCATCTTCTCCAGATTGTAAAACAACTGTCTGATAGCCAAGTTCTGATGCCATTTGAGCTGTTTTTACAATTTCTTCTTTTTTTAATTGATAACGCTTAATTTCTTTATTATCTTTTCTTAAACCACAATAATAGCAATTTTGTTTACAATAACTAGAAAACTCAATAATTGCTCTTAAATGAACTTGATTCCCACAAATTGCTGCTCGTTTTTGGTCTGCTTTTTCTATTAAATAAGCAAGATCTTTAAGTTCAGTCTTTAATAAAGCGGTAATTTCAGCTTTGGTCAAGTTATTTTTAGTAAAGGCTTGATCAACTAATTGTTTAATTTTAAACTGATTCAATTATATCACATCTCCTATCTAATTTAATCTTTTTGCCAGCACGCTAGAGCTTTAGGAAAAGGTTTTAAAGCTCTATCTAAAATACCATGTAAAAAAGCAATTGCTATCCCATAATTAACTATTGGAATTCCTGCTTTTTCTGCTTCTGCTAATCTTGATAAAAGTTCTTTTCTATTTAACATACAACTTCCACACTGTAAAATTAAACTATATTGACTTAAATCAGCGGGAAAGTCTCGACCAGCAGTATGCTCAAATTGAAGTTCTGGCTCAATTTTCTGCCTTAACCAATTAGGAATTTTAACTGTACCTATATCATCTTTTTGACGACGATGGGTACAAGACTCGGCTATTAATACTTTATCTCCTGCTTTTAGTTCTTTTATTTTTTTGGCCCCTTGAACAAAACTTTCTAAATCACCCTTATAGCGGGCAAAAAGAACTGAAAAACCAGTTAACAAAATATCTGCTGGAACTGTTTTAGAAACTTCTGCAAAAGCCTGTGAATCTGTAACTACAATTTTAGCTTGAGTTTTTAATTTAGCTAATTCTGTTTCTAAATCTACTTTTTTGGTTACTAAAGCAGTTGCTTGATGATCTAAAACATCTCTGATTGTCTGAACTTGTGGTAAAATAAGCCTTCCTTTAGGAGCAGCACTATCAATAGGAGTTACTAAAACCACCAGATCTCCTGGCTCAATTAAATCCCCCATAATTGTATCTCGACTATAGTCTCTTGGCATTTTTTGAGCTATTTTTTCTCTAATCAGATCTATATTAATTTCTTTTTTGGAACTTACTTTAATAACTTCTAAATTATTTTTCAGAAAAAAGTCTTTTAATTCAGATTTTAATTCTACTTGTTCAGAGTTTAAATCCTTTAAAATATCTATTTTATTTAAAATAGTTAAAAAAGGAATATTTTTCTCTTTAAAATCTTTAATTAATTTTCTTTCAAAGTCTCCTGCTCCTTGAGCAGCAGAAATAACTAATAAAGCTAAATCCGTTTTTCTCATAATTTCTTTTGTTTTTTTAATTCTCATTGCTCCCAGTTCTCCCTGATCATCAATACCTGCTGTATCAATTATCATTACTGGGCCAATAGGCAAAAGTTCCATTGCCTTATAAACAGGATCTGTTGTTGTTCCTGGCTGACTAGAAACAAGGGCTAAATCTTGGTTTGTTAATCTATTAATCAAAGATGATTTACCGACATTTCTTCTGCCAAAAACTGCTATATGAGGTCTATCTCCTTTGGCTGTAGAATTCATCTTTCCACTTCCTTATTTTAAAGATATAAGTCATGTTCTCCTTCAGCAATGGCTGCTAATTTTGTAGCAATACTTGCTGCTAATTTCGGATTATCCTTTTCCAATTTTTCCATCATTTCTTTTAAACATTTTTTACCATATTTACGACTTGTTTCAGTTCCATAATCTTCTAAATATTCTTTAAAAGTAAGCATTGCATTTGGACGACAAAATTCCTGTATTTTACCAGGTTTAGCTAAATCCATAAAATCTTTTCCTGTTCTACCTAAACGATAACAAGCTGTACAGAAACTAGGAATATAACCTTCTTTCGCTATCCCAGTTATTATTTCATCAATTGGTCTTAAATCATGTAAAGAAAACTGAGCTAATTCTTCTTGATCATTATCTTTTTTTTCATAGCCACCAGGAGTGGTCCGAGAACCTGCTGATATCTGTGAAACTCCATGTTCAAATAATTCATTCCGCATCTCTGTAGTTTCTCTGGTTGATAAAATCATCCCTGTATAAGGAATTGCCAGTCTTAAAACCGCTACCAATTTACGGAAATCAGCGTCTGAAACTGGGTAAGGAACTTCATCTAGAGGAGTTCCCATAGCTGGATTAAGTCTGGGTACTGAAACTGTATGAGGACCAACTCCCCACTTTTTATCCAGATATTCTGCATGTAAGAGCATTCCAATCACATCAAACTTATAATCATAAAGTCCAAATAAAGCTCCAATCCCTACATCATCAATTCCAGCTTCTTGGGCTCTATCCATTACTGAAAGCCGCCATTCATAATTACTTTTAGGACCAGATGGATGTAATTTTGCATACTGTTTTCTATTATATGTTTCCTGAAAACAAGTATAAGTTCCAATTTCAGATTCTTTTAATTTCTTAAAATCTTCAGTTCCTAAAGGAGCAATTTCAGCATTAATTCTTCTAATCTCTCCTCCATTTTCAGTTTGAACATCATAAGCAGTTTTAATACTTTCTACTACATAATCTAAATCTGTATTTGGAGCTTCACCAGTTAAAACTAAAAGTCTTTTATGGCCTTCTTTTTCTAAAGCTGCTACTTCTTTTCTAATTTCGGCTTGGCTCAATTTTTTCCTATCAATTTGATGATTATCTTTGCGAAAACCACAGTAAAGACAATCATTTATACATTGATTAGCAAAATATAAGGGAGCAAAAATAACTAAACGCTTCCCATAAATTTCTTCTTTAACTTTGCGAGCTGCTTCTAAAAATTCTGCTATTAGCTCTTTTGATTCAACCTGTAGTAAAGTTGCCGCTTCTACAGGACTAATTCCATTTAATTCTAAAGCCTTATCAATTATTCTCTTAACTTCTGCTGGCTTAGGTTCTTTAGCTGCAGCCAAAATAGACTCTACTTTAGCATCAGTTATATAGTCACAAACTTCAGTTCTGTAGTCATCTCCAAATTCTTCTTTAAAATAATTTATTTGAGTCATAATAGCCTCCTTTAATTTTAAAAAAAATCATTCTACTTCAACAGCAGTTAAAGCTGATTTTAAATTAACTCCTGGTAAATTTCCTAACTGACCAGTAATTGCTCCAATTTGATCAGGAGTACCTTCTACAATTAAAGAAATCATTGATAAACCATGTTCAGCCGAAGGAATTCCCATTCTCCCAATAATACATTCTGCATTTTTACTCAATATTTTATTAATCTGATCACTAACTTTTTCTCTTTTATCAACAACTACTGCTACTGAACCAATTCTTTTTTTCATTATTTGCCTCCAATAGTTTGTGATTAATTTCTTTTTAACCAGGTACCAATATATACAATTTAGACATAGAAAGATCCCTCCCCTGATTCTTAGAATTTTTCCTTAAATTCAGGAAGTGCTTTAATTTAATCTCCTTTCAGATAGGTTACCCCAGCTGATCAGATATTTTACTTTAAATTAAGTATAACCTATTTTTAGACTTTGTTCAAGTTTTCACTTAAAAATATTTTTAAAATTATAATAATGAGTATTATGTTTTTTAAGCTACTTAATAGTATTTAAATAATTCTAATCATCAATAAAGATAATATAGAGTTATTGCTTTTTTATAATATTTAGTGTATAATTAATTAGGAGTATTTTATTCTAAAAATATTTTGCTTTAGAATGCTAAAGTAGTAGATTAGTTAAACTAAGAAGGGAGAAGCGATAATTTATGTTTAAAAAGAAAAAAACTTTTTTTATTTTTACAGTAGTTATTCTATTCAGTCTTTTATTAACAGGGGTAGTTAGTGCTCAACCAACTACTTTTCTTTCCATTGCAACTGGAGGTACTTCTGGTACCTATTATCCAATCGGTGGAGCAATTGCCAAAGTCTTAAATGAAAATATTGAAAATTTAAATGCCTCTGCCCAATCCACAGGTGCCTCAGTTACAAATACTCGCCTTATTTATAATCAAGAAGTTGAACTTGCAATCTTACAAAATGATATTGCAAATTATGCCATCAAAGGTGAGCGTCAATTTGAGGGCAATCAGGTTAATAATATGCAAGGGATAGCAGCTTTATATCCCGAAGTCATCCAAATTATTGTACGGGATGATGCAAATATAAAAAGTATTGCAGATCTTAAAGGAAAAAGCGTTGCTGTTGGAGCTCCTGGTAGTGGAGCTGAAGCAAATGCTAGTCAAATTTTGAGTCTCTTTGGTTTAGATTATGAAGACATTGACGAAGACTACTTATCTTTTGGAGAAGCAGCAAGCAGACTTAAAGATAGACAAATTGATGCAGCTTTTTTAACAGCAGGAATTCCAACTGCAGCAGTAATGGATGTAGCAGCCACTCAGTCGATTTCACTGCTCAAGTTTAGTGATCAAGAAATAAAAGCCTTAAATGAAGCTTATCCCTATTTAACTGGAGTTACAGTTCCAGCAGGAACTTATAATGGTTTAGAAACAGATGTACAAACAGTTGCTTTACAGGCGATTTTAGTTGTTGATTCAGACTTAAGTGAAGAGTTAGTCTATAATATTACTCAAGCCATTTTTGAAAATAGAGAAACTTTAATTGCAGCTCATGCTAGAGCTAAAGATATTACTTTAGAAGGAGCAAAAACAGGAATGACTGTTGATTTACATCCTGGAGCTCAAAAATATTATCAAGAACTAAAATAAGCTTTCAATCAAGTTTGATTAACAAAATTATTCAAATTAAAATTGAGTTTTTAAAATTAATATTAAACCTCTAAATTTATTTAAAAGGAGGACATCCGGGTATTGAAAAATACCCGGCTCTTATTTATTATGCTAAAAAAAATTAAATTCAAATCATTTTATTTAATCTTTTTATCTTTAATTCTTATTTTTAGCCTTAATTTTATTAAAATTAGTTTTTTAGAAATTATAGATTATCAAGCAGACAAAACAATTTTAGCAGAAAAAGTAGATAATGGAGATCAATTTAGTCTCAAATACCTACATTCGGTTGCTAGAACTCCAGTAATCGAATTTTTTAAAATTAAAGACCAAAAAATATTACTAACTGGCACAGAATATCAATCATATGGAGCTGGTCTTCCCACTTCTAATAATTTAGGAGACTATATTTTAAAAGATAATAAGTTTATCATTCAAAATATAGACCAAGTTTTACCAGAAATTATGCTTAGAGTTAGTAATTATGCTCAAACAGAATTTATTTACAATCAGAAAACTTATAAATTATTTAAACTAGCAAAAAATGAAACTTTATTTCAGATTAAAATTAAAAAAATTAGCTATTTAAGTTTTATCTTAAGGAGGTATTATAATGGCTGAAAAAGAACACTTACAAGAAGATGAATTACTTAAAAAATATGATCCTAAAACTGATTATCGACATTATACAGGCTTAGCCGCCATCCTTGTTTCAACAATTGCTGTTAGTTTATCTTTATTTCATCTCTATACAGCTGGTTTTGGGGTTTTAATTGCCTTAAAACAAAGAGCAGTCCACCTTGGTTTTATTTTCACTTTGATTTTCCTGCTCTATCCGACTTTAAAAAAACAAAAAGCAAATAAACTTTTATTGACTTTTGATTTACTTTTAGCATTCAGTAGTATAGCAATCTCAACTTATATTATAATTAACTATCAAGAACTTGTACAGCGGGCTGGAATGTTTACTCAACTTGATCATTTTATGGCGATATTAGCAATAATAATTGTTTTAGAAGGAACTCGAAGAGCTTTAGGCCCTGAATTACCTATTATTTCGATCCTCTTTTTACTTTATGCACATTATGGTCAACAAATGCCAGGAATGTTAGCACATCGTGGTTATTCTTGGTCTAGAATCGCTAGTCATATGTATTTTACTACAGAAGGTATTTTTGGGATTCCACTTGGAGTCTCTGCTACTTATATCTTCCTCTTTTTACTTTTAGGAGCCTTTGCCAAAAGAACAGGCTTAGGTGATCTATTTATTGACTTAGCTCTTTCTTTAACTGGTCGAACAACTGGAGGACCAGCCAAAGCAGCTGTTGTTTCTAGTGGTTTAATGGGTTCTATTTCCGGAAGTTCAGTTGCTAATACAGTAACAACTGGTTCTTTTACTATTCCCTTAATGAAAAGAGTTGGTTATAATTCACGTTTTGCAGCTGCAGTAGAAGCAGCAGCCTCTACTGGAGGACAGATAATGCCACCAATTATGGGAGCTGCAGCTTTTATTATGGCCGAATTTATTGGAGTACCTTATGTAACTATTGCCAAAGCAGCAATTTTACCAGCTATTTTATATTATATTACTGTTGGTTTAATGGTTCACTTTGAAGCAAAAAAACAAGGTTTAAAAGGGATGGAAGCAAATTTAATTCCTAAATTTTTAACTGTTATCAAAACTAGAGGTCATATGATTGTTCCTTTAATAATTATTTTTTATTATCTTTTTAAAGGTTATACACCTCTACGAGCTGCTTTTTTAGGAATTTTAGTTTCTTTTGCTTTAAGCTTTCTAAAAAAAGATACAAGAATGAGTCTGCAGGATTTAAGTGATACTTTAAGAGAAGGTGCTATTTCTGCTTTAGGTGTTGCAGCAGCTTGTGCTGCAGTAGGATTTATAGTTGGAGTTACTACTTTAACTGGACTTGGACTTAAATTTACCAGTTTAACAGTAGCTTTAGCCAATGGAAATTTATTTTTAGCTCTTTTCTTTACTATGGTGGCTTGTACCATTTTAGGAACAGGTTTACCAACAACTGCTACTTATATTGTTTTAGCTACAATGGCCGCACCTGCCTTAACCCAACTTGGAGTGCCTATTATAGCAGCCCACTTATTTGTACTTTATTTTGGAGTAGTAGCAGACTTAACACCGCCAGCCGCTTTAGCCGCTTATGCTGGCGCAGGAATAGCGGGTTCTAACCCTTTAAAAACAGGACTTACAGCAGTTAAATTAGCAGTAGCTGGTTTTGTAGTTCCTTTTGTTTTTGCTTATTCTCCTTCACTACTTTTAATTGATAGTAAAATAACACAAGTTATTTTAATTACTGGTAGTTCTATTCTAGGAGTTTTTGCTTTAGCAGCTGCAGTTCTTGCTTATCTAAATCGAAAAACAACATTTTTAGAAAGATTATTGCTTTTCATCAGTTCTTTTGCGCTCTTAATCCCAGACTGGAAAACTGATATTTTAGGTCTTATTTTACTAGCAATAGTTATTTATTTGCAGTTTAGAAACAAAAAAACTCAGTAATCAATTAAAGGACAACTAGTGTTTAACTTCTAGTTGTCCTTTTTAATTTACTGTTTATAATTATTCAAAAATTTATGCAAACGTCCAAGAGCAATTTTGAGATCTTCTTCCCCTGGTAAAAAAACTACTCTAAAATGATTTGGTTTAGGCCAATTAAAACCACTTCCTTGAACTAAAAGTACTTTTTCTTGAATTAATAAATCTAAAATAAATTGCTCATCATTTTTTATATTATAAAGATCAGTATCTATTTTAGGAAAAAGATAAAGTCCTGCATCTGGTTTAACACAACTAATTCCAGGAATATCAGTTAAAAGCTTATGAGCTAAATCTCGTTGTTCTTTTAAGCGTCCACCAGGTAATACTAATTCATCAATACTTTGATAGCCCCCCAAAGAAGTTTGAATAGCATATTGAGAAGGAACATTACTACAAAGTCTCATTGAAGAAAGTATATTTAAGCCTTCTATATAACCTTGAGCATGATATTTTTTTCCACTAATCATCATCCAACCAGCTCTAAATCCAGGAATTCTATGTGACTTAGAAAGACCACTAAAAGTAACAACTAAGACATCATCAGTTAAAGTTGCGATTGAACAATGTTTTTGTTTATTATATGTTATTTTTTCATAAATTTCATCACTATAAATAATAAGTTGATTTTCTTTAGCAATTTTTATAATCCCTTCTAAAATTTCCTGAGGATAATTTGCTCCTGTGGGATTATTGGGATTAATAATTACTATAGCCTTAGTATTTTGATTAATTTTGGCCCGAATATCAACTAAATCTGGATACCAATTAGATTCTTCATCACAAAGATAGTGAACTGCTTTTCCTCCAGCTAAATTAACTGAAGCTGTCCAAAGTGGATAATCAGGCATCGGAATTAAAACTTCATCTCCACTATCTAATAATCCCTGCATTGCTAAAGTTATAAGTTCACTAACTCCATTACCTATATAAATATCATTAATCTCAACATCCATAATTCCCTTTTTTTGATAATACTGCATTACAGCTTTACGAGCTGAAAAAATACCCTTAGAATCACAATAACCCTGAGCATTTTTCAAATTATACATTACATCATGAATAATTTCATCTGGAGCATTAAACCCAAAAGGAGCTGTATTTCCAATATTTAATTTATAAATATTATATCCTTCTTCTTCTAATCTAGTTGCCTCTTCTAATACCGGGCCCCTAATATCATAACAAACATTGTCTAACTTAAGTGATTTTTTTATATAATCCATATTTCTGCCTCCATTTTTACTCAATTCTAACTACTCTTTATAAGATTAAGCTCAATTTAATTAATATTAATTAGCAAAGAAATCTAAAGCAGTCTGCACCATAACTGCTACACCATCTTTTAAAACTGAATCATCAAATTGAAAATCAGACTGATGATGATTTATTATTTGACCTGGAGGAGCAATTCCTAAAAAATAAAAAACAGCTGGTATAGATTGATTAAAATAAGCAAAGTCTTCTCCTCCCATTTCCGCTTGCTGTCGTTTTTGTACTCGCTCTTTACCTAAAACTTTAACAGCTGCTTGAGCCAAAATTTTAGTTAAAGCTGCATCATTTATTACCGCAGGATAACCAAAATTATAATCGAGCTTATAATCAGCCCCATAAATATCACAGATATTAGCAATTATTTTTTTTATATTAGTTGCTAATTTTTCTCGTATCTCACTTTTTAAAGAACGAACTGTTGCTTTTAAGATTGCTCGATCTGGGATAATATTATGGGTAGTACCTGCTTCAAAATTACAAACCGAAATTACAGCTGAATCTAAAGGATCAATTCGACGACTAACTAAAGTTTGTAAGGCCGAAACTATTTCAGCTCCAATTGGAATTGGATCAATAGTATTTTGAGGACGAGCTGCATGACCACCATTCCCTATTATTTCTAAATCAAAACTATCAGTTGCTGCCATTAAAGGGCCAGTTTTATATTCAACTACGCCCTTTGGGCTACTCCCCCAGAGATGGAGTCCAATTGCTGCATCAACACTCGGATTTTTAAGTATCCCTGCTTTGATCATTCCAGCAGCTCCGCCAGAAGTTTCCTCTCCTGGCTGAAAAACAAATTTTAAATTACCCTCAAATTCTTGAGCTAATTTTTTTAGAACAATTGCTGTTCCAATTAAAATTGCAGTATGGCCATCATGTCCACAAGCATGCATAACTCCCTCTTTTTTCGATTTAAAATTCAAACTATTTTTTTCCTGCACAGGTAGAGCATCCATATCTGCTCTAATTAAGAGGGTTTTAGCAGTTGGATCACTGCTATTTATAAAAGTAGCAGTGACCCCTGTTCCATATATATTTTCTTTAACTTCAAAGCCTAAGTTTTTCATTTCTTCAGCTGCCAAAGCAGCTGTTTCTTTTTCAGCAAAAGATAATTCTGGATTTTGATGAATTATCCTTCTAATTTTAATAACTTTTTCTTCTACTGCTAAAACTTTACTTTTAATTAAATTTGTTAATTTAGTTTTTGCCATTTTAGTTCACCTTAAACTCCTTAACTAATTGTTCTAAATGTTTTGCCATATTTTCTAATTCATCTGCAGAAGCAGAAATTTCTTCGACTGTAGCACTTTGTTCCTCAGCTAAGGCTGAAACCTCTTCTGCACTAGCAGAATTATTCTCAATTGCACTACCAACTGAATCTACTGCCTGATTAATAGTCTCAATAATTTGATCTAATTGATCTGCAAAGTCATGCATATCTTCAACCTTTTTATTAGTCTTATTAGAAGCACTAACCATTTGCTCTAAAGAATCTCCAGCTTGATTAATAATTTTAATCTGCTTATTAACTTCTTCAATATTAGTATCCATAGAATTTACAGTAGCTGTAGTTTCAGACTGAATATCTTCAATTAAGGAACTAATTTGATTTGTAACTTCAGATGATTCTTCTGCTAGCTCTCTAACTTCTTCTGCTACAACTGAAAAACCTCTACCTTTTTCTCCAGCTCTGGCTGCTTCGATAGCAGCATTTAAAGCAAGTAAATTAGTTTGAGATGAAATACCTTCAATCATTTTAACCATTGAGCCAATTTCTTCTGATCTTTTACCTAATTTTTCTATAGCTTCAGTTGCAAAATTAACAGTTTCACTAACAACATCTAGCTGACTAATTGCTTCTTGAATAGCTTTTTGGCCTTGAACTGCTGCTGCTGCTGATTGATCAGCTAATTTTAAACTTTCTTCAGTATTTTCTTTTAAACTCCCACCTTCTTGATCAAGTTCTGATGCTACTGCCTTAACATTAGCAATTTCACGTCCAATTTCTTCACTTCCCTGAGCAACTTCAGTAATACTATGAGCTATTTCTTCTGCTCCCCGACCAGTATCCTCAGAAACAGTATTTAAATCGGTTACAGCTGTTACCACAGCTTCCGAATTATCATTAATATTACTAACAAGATTTCTTAAAGTTTCTACAGTATTGTTAAAAGCAGCAATTAAAACTCCCAACTCGTCAGTTTTTTTAGTTTCTACTTTATTTCTTAAATCACCTTTGGCTGCTTTATTTGCTTGTTCAACTAACTTATTAATTGGACCAACAGTAGTTTTGGTTAAAATCCAAGCAATTAAAATTGAAAGTACTAAAGTAATAATTGTGGCTGCAAAAAAGATAAAATCAGCAAAACTAAGCATCTCATCTTTTTTAAGTTTTAACTGGTTAATTTTTTGATCAGTTAACTCAACCATCTCAGTTAAATTTTTCCTAACTAAATTTAGATTTGGTTTAATATCTTGCTTAAAAATTTCTAAAGCCTTTGCTTCTTCTCCCTTTTGATAAAGTTTTACCACTTCTTGGCCGTGTTTATGTAAAAGCTCGTGCGGCTTTTCCATTGCCTGATAAGGGTTTTTAAAATATGGTTCAGGCTCTATACTATAATACCATTGACCTAAATTGCACTCAGTGTGATCACCAAGTTGAGGTCTATTTCCTCCAATTAACATTTCATACAAGCTAATCATCCATAAATGATGATCAATTTCTAAATTAGTCAATTTCAACTGAAAATCTTGCATTTCCATAATTTCTTCTTCCATCTTAATTACCTGATGTGAATAGTGATATTCGATATAACTAGCTGTAGCAAATAAAACAATTATAACCAAAAAAGCCAAAATGAATTTAGCAAACATTGATCCCTTAATTTTTTTTAGCATTAATTTACCCCCATTAGATAAAAGTAGTTTAATTTATAAATAAAACTTTGCCTTGATTTTGTTTCCAGACTGATTAAAATTAAGTTGATTACTTAATTTACAAATAATTTTTAAGCCTCTACCCCGAGCTTGAAATTTAGGCATATTTTTTAAATCTTGTTTCAACCAATTAAAGCCTGGCCCTGGATCCTGAACACTTAGTTCTAAAATAGAAGAACTTAATTTAACTTTAATTTTAACTTTCAAATTTTGCTGATTAGAACTTTGAGCAGCAGCTAAGCTGCAGCCATGTTCTATAGCATTTGCTAGCATTTCTCTTAATACTAATTCCAAATTACAAAGAAACTCTGGCTCTAATTCAGCTGCCTGCTCTAAAGCTTTTAATATTTTTTTTAAAACTATAGTAATTTCTGCAGCTTTAGGATTTATCTGATAAGTTTTATTTAACTTAATATTTTCCATTCCAGCCACCTCAGCTTCTACTATTTTTATGATTCTGCTAAAGCTTTATCTAAATCTGTAAAAACAGGAATAATTTCTCTCATTTTAGTAACATCAAATACTCTTTTCAATTTAGCATTTGGATTAACTACTTTTAAGCTACCATCTCTTTTTTGCATAAATTTAAATAAAGATAAAAGCAATCCAACACCTGAACTATCTAAATAAGAAACCTGAGCAAGATCAATAATTAGAACATCAACTTCCTCATTAGTTATTAATTCAGCTTTGACTTTTTCTTTAAGCTGATTAGAATTTTCAAAATTAACTTCACCTTCAAATTTAATTACAGCTTTATTTGCTTCTAAACTTATTTTTAATGGCTCATTTATCATCTTAACACCCCTTTAAATTTGACTTAGTTTCTCAATAAAATTATTTTTTAAAACTAAAAAATATAACTTAGTTTTCATTTTGTTTTTAGTTATATAAATTTTATCTTTTTGAAAAATATAATTTTTTTTACTATTTATTTTATTTTGCAAATCAAGCTGAGTTAGAGAAATTAATTCTGGATACAAATCAATTAAATTTTTAGACCATTTACTCTTATTTAATCTTTCTAAGCTTAAAAAAATAAATTCTTCCTTTTTTATTATTTTTACTTTTAGTTCAAAAGGTTCAACTTGAAGTGTATTTTTTATAAGTTTTTTTAATAGCTTTATCTTTTCTAAATCAAAATCTAGATATTGCTTTAAAAAAGCAAGAACTTCCACTCTTTTTTTAGTAAAATTAGATTCAGCTAAGTTAAAATCAATACTTAAATCAGCTGCAATTCTTTCCAAAAATAAAATAGTTATATCATCAGCTGCAGTTTTACCGTTAGTAAAACAATAAAAATCTAAACAAATTAAGTCTTTTAAAAATGGAGCAGGCAAAAAACTATATCCAGCTAATAATCTCTCTAATCTTTGATTATAATTTTCTGTGCCATCATTTTCTTCTAATAAACCATCTGTTGATAAAATTAAAGTGTTATTTGCTTCAATTTTAATTGATTTTTCTGCTCTACTATCTGTTAGAGCACCTAGAGCTGAAGAAATTGGTAAACCACCAATATTTATTTTTTCTAACTTAGCTTCTGGCTTGCTCAAATAAAGAGGAAATTGAAAACCACCACAACTATAATTTAAGCTATTTTTTTTGCGATCAAAAACTCCAATAAAAAGACAAACTAGATAATCATCAGGAAAATCCTCTTTTTGATACTGCTGATCAATATAATTAATCAATTCTCTTGTCGATATCTTTTCACCTGGATTATGCCTTAACTTAAAATAGTTTTCAATAGCTTCATTAATAAAAATAGCCAACAAAGTACTATCAATTCCATGACCAGAAACATCAAAAAAATAAAGTAGATATTGTTCAAAAAAAGGAGCAAGTAATTCATGCTCAATTTTAAAAAAATTATAAGCATCTCCACCAATATACTCTGCTGGCTGGTAATAATCAACAACCAAATAATTTGTAGGTTCGACTAATTGGTCAGGCAAAATTCTACGATGGATATTTCTTGCTTTCTCAAGTTTAGTTTTAATATCTAATTCTAAACTATTTATTTTTTGAGCTTGTTTATGCAGCTGTTTTTCTTTAACAGCTAAATTTTTTTCTATTTTTTCAACTTTATTTTTATAATTTAAATTTTTAAAAATCAAAAAAGCAATTAATATAAAAAAAGCTAAAAATATAAATAATACTGATTTCATAATATCCATCCTAAGTTTATCAATTAATAATTATTAATCCTAATAATTTAAGTATATAATTTAAACTACTAAAAATCAATTTTTTAGGATTTAAAATAGAAGCTAATTTAGCTCAGTTTCAATTTCTATCACTTTATTTAAATGAATTAATTCAAACATATTCTTAATATAATTACTTTTTACATTTTTAATAATTAATTTTCCCTTTTTTTCTTTAATTCTCTTATGAAAAAGTAAAATTTTCCCTAAACCAGAACTATCAATACTTTCAACTTCAGAAAAATCAATAATAAATTTTTGGTATCCTTTTTCTAAAAACCTTAATAATTCTTTTTTTAATACTTGAGAATTAGAAAAATCTATATTGCCAACTGGACTAATAACTACCTCTTTTTCGTCTATAATTTCAATCTTGTTTTCCATCTTTAAACCTCCTAATTTAAGTATTAAATAGATTCTTTTAAAACTGCCACTAAATTTTTATCTAATTTAGATTCTAACTGCATTTGCTCAATAATCTTAAGGGCTTTAGAAATAGTAAAGGCTGCTCGATAAGGCCTATCTTCTGTTAGAGCCTGAAAAACATCACTAATTGCCATTATTCTACTACCTAAATTTAAATTTTCAGCATTAATTCGAAAAGGATAACCAGTTCCGTCAAGTCGCTCATGGTGAAAAGCAGCCCATTCTGGAATACTACCTAAACCTTCAATTCTATTTAAGAGGCGATAAGTATAAAAAGTATGCTGCTTAATTAACTTATATTCTGAATTAGTTAATTCTCTCTTTTTTTCTATTATTTGATTTGGTACAATTAATTTACCTAAATCATGAAATAAACCAGCAATTCTAATTGCTCGTTGTTCTTTTAAATTAAATCCCAATTCACTAGTTAACATTGCAGCAATAGTAGCTACTCCTGAACTATGACGGGATGTAAAAGGACTCACTCGATCAATTAAATGAGCAACTATACTAGCTAAAGACTCTAAATTACCTAAATTTATATCTCTTTTAGTATTTTTACCCCATTTTCTTAAAATATGATTATATTCTTTAGTTTCTAAATTTAACCAGAATGATTCTTTTTGAGCTAAGTCAAGAAAAATATTAACTAATTTAGGATCAAACCAACTGCCAGATTTAACCTTAATATCTCTCATAATTTCTTCTTTTTGTTCTAAAATAAAAGTATCTGCAGCAACTCTAGCTTCAATGCGATCTGCCAGTCTAATAACTCTACTGGCCAGCGGTATTGCTTCTTTTTGAATACCATCAATATTTTGCTGACTAAAATTATGATGATGATAATAAACAATTTGAGCAAGTTCTGGCATGAAATCTAATTTTTGCAGTAGTTCAGCCCCAATTTGAGAATGGTTTTCTGCAACTTTTTCTTCCAATTCAAAAAAGTTTTGAGCTTTTTCTTTATCAGCATAATTAATAATTCCCAAATCATGGACTAAAGCTGCTAAGACTATTTCATTTTTCTTTGTTTCTGTTAACTTAAGTTTTGCTGCAATTTCTAAAGCTATATAAGCAACTCGACTTGAATGATCTAAAATATCATAACTCCCAATATCTAAAGCTCTAGAAATAGTAATAAACAGATCACTAACTCTCATTTTTGCTGCAGGTATTTTTCCTAAACAATTTAATTTTGTTTTCAACAAACTGGCAACCTCCAAAGCTGAATTTTTAGTTAAGCATTATTTTTTTCCTCAAAATGATCTTTTAGTGCTTCATATCTTGATCTTAGTAAACGTTCATGCCCTTTTTCATCTTTAATTAGTTGATCAAATAAAGCCTGGGCCATCTCATCATCAGTCTGAGACTTTAATTTCTGATATTTTTTTTGTGCTGCAATTTCCTCATCAATTGCTTCTAAAATACCTGCTAAAACTGGATCCATTTTTATTCCTCCTTCTTCTAATTTAAAACTAAATTTATATTAAAAGCCTTTAGATTTAAAAATAATTATAAATCTTATCCCAAAATAAAATAATAGTTAAAAAAATCGGTATCCACATCAATTGTAAAGTGAAATCCTGATAGATAAAAGCATGTAATTTACTGGCAGCATTAAAAATAGCATTATAAAAAAAGGTTTCAAATATTTTTTCAGTATCTAATTTAATACTTTTACGACTCAAACCATAAATAAAGTTTAAAAAGACCTGTAAATAGACTTCAAGTGAAATATTGGCCCGAGCACTAACCCAAAAACCATTATTATTTTGAAATAAATAAGCAGCAAAAGCCAAATAAAGCAAACTATCTCTTAAACCACTTAGCAGATGAAAATCTTTTTGAACCAGAGAAGCTAAAACTTCACCAGGCATTTCAGGCCAAATCCCCACTACAATAATACCAACAATTCCCGTTAATAAGGCTAAAATATCTTGAACATAAATTTGATAATTATTTAAAGATTTTTTTAAATCAGAAATAAAATTACTATAATCTTGATCTTTAATAAAAATCCAATAAATTACTCGAGCTGCATAAAGAAAACTTAAAAGTCCTAATAAAAAGAATACAAACTTGGTTAAAAAGCCAGTACTTTGAGCAGACTTAATTAAATACTTACTATTATAACCAGCAGTCATGACTACTGCTGCTAAAGAAGAAAAACTTAAAATAGTTGCTAAAGAAGTTATGGGCCTGCGGACAAAAGCATCTTTAAACTCATAAATAATTCTAGTCTTATATTCACGCTGCCAGATTCCACTACTAATAAATAAAGTTGTTTTGGCAAAACCATGAGCTATAATATGAACTACTGCCCCATAAAAAGCATATTGACCCCCAGTTCCAATTGCCAAAGCAATAAAACCCAGCTGGCTAACTGTAGAATAAGCTAACATTATTTTAAGATCTGCTGATTTTAAGGCCTGCCAACCTGCATAACTAATCATAGCTAAACCTAATAAAAAAAGAAAAGTATTACCTGTTTCCATTGGTATAATTTTAAGCAAAAATATATAACCTAATTTAACAACCCAGCCTGATAAAATTGCACTAACAGGTGCAGGTGCTTCCGAATGAATTGGAGGTAACCAAAAATGAAATAAAAATAAACCACTTTTCATCCCAATTCCCATTATTAAAATAAATTGTAAGGGAACTGAATCAATAACTCCAATTTTAGTATAACCAAAAGCATTTGCAGCTAAAGCTGCAAAAAGTAAAATACTACTACCACTAAATTGAATTACAAAATACTGTCTAACAAGTTTCCAATCACTCCAAGCTAACATAAAAGTAGTTGCTAAAGTTACCATTTCCCAAGCAAAAAGAAAGAAAAACCAATCATTAGTTAAAATAACAACTACAGTACTTACTAAATAAACTAAGCTTAAAAGATAATATAAAAGCTTATTTTGATTAATATAATTCCAGGCTGCTAAAGCTGTCATTAGAGTTAAAATAACTCCTACCTCAGCTAAGAGTGGAAAAAAACTATTGAATTGAAAACTCGCCAAAAACTGCTGCCAGATAAGAGCCATCATTTAACCTCCTAAAACTAATTCTATATAGCGCTGTACATTCATAATGCTTTTAATTGATAATCTAAGTGGTAAATCAAAAAATCTAAAACCAAGTCCAAATAAAATAATAAAACCAGTATAAGCATAAGTTATAAAACTTACAATTTTTTCTCTGTATAAAACTGAAAGTAAAGGTCTACTATAAATTTCTTCTTTTAAACTAGCATCTGTTATCTTAATTTCTTCAAAACCTTTAGCTATATAACGTAGATAATAAATAACTGCTGTTAAACTACCAAAAATAACTATAAAAGCTCCAAAATAACTACGAGCTTCTAAAAAGGCCATTAAAACATACCATTTACTAGCAAAACCTAATAAAGGGGGCATTCCAATCATGCTTAATAACAAAATAATAAAAGCCACAAAAACTGATAGATTACGGATTCCAACTCCCTTAAAGTCTTCATAAGCATGAGTACGAGTATATTGTAATAAATAGCCACAAGCTACAAAAAGCCCTGCTTTCATAAACATATGACTTATAATATGGAGCAAGCCTCCATAAAAACCAGCTTCTGTATTGAGCATCAATACAGCTAAAATCATTCCAATATGGCCCAGACTAGAATAAGCTAAAAGCCGCTTAATATTATTTGACTGTAAAGCAAATACATGGCCTAAAAAAGAAGATAATAAAGCCAAATCAAGCAAAAAGATATTAAGATTTAAATTTTGAAGGGTTTCAAAACCAATTACAGTCCAAAAAATGCGGATAAAGATATATAAATATACTTTTGACAAAATCCCTGCCAAAACTGCTGTTACTGGGGAAGGAGCAGAATCATAACTTTTAGGTAACCAAAATATAAAGGGAAAAATACCCATTTTAATTAAAATTGACGTTAAGAAAATAGCTGTAATAAAAAGTTGATTACCAGCTTCCAAACTAGCAAAATTATTAGCTAATTGAGCCATATTTAAAGTACCTAAATTAAAATAGACTAATAAAACTCCTAGAAAAAATAATAAACCTGCTAAAACATTATAAATCAGGTATTTAATAGCTGCAGCACTAGCTTCTTTGCTCCTTTTAAAACCGATTAAAGCCCCAGAAGTAATAGTTAACATTTCAATAAATACATAAATATTAAACAAATCAGCTGTCAAAATAGCTCCCATAGAGGCTGCTGCAATTAAAAAATAAAGCACATAATATTTGCCCTCATGGTGCCCAATATAACCAATAGAATAAACAACTATCAAAAATAAACTAAGAGCAGTAATCACTACAAATAAAAGACTTAAACCATCCATCGCTAGAGAAATACCTAAAGGTGGATGCCAACCACCCAAATAATATTTCAAGAAAAAATTACCACTCATAATTTCAGTAAAATTATTAATTATAATACTTATGATAAAATATGATTCTAGTAAAATTCCGACTAAAACAAAAAATCTTCTTAATTTAGCATTTATTAAATCAATAAATGGAATTAAAAAAGCTGTAGCCAAAGGTACTAAAATCAAAAATAAAATTTTAATATCCATCGATCAACCTCCCAAAACTAGCTCAATATATTTCTGTGGATTTAAAAGTTCAAAGACTGCTGTATTAACAGGCATCTCAAAAAATTTGAAAGTTAAACCTAGAAAAATAATTATTAAAGTAAAACTATAAATTACATTCTGTTTTATATTAGTTGGCTTCAAAAAGTACTTTAAAGCAAACAATTCAGTCTTAATACTTAAATTATCTGTTTTAACTTTACTATAAGCTTGTGAAATGTAACGTAAATAATAAACTAAAGCAATTAAACTACCAGCTGCAACTACAAAAGCCCCAAAAAAGTGCCGTGCTTCTAAAAAAGCTAATAAAACATACCATTTACTCACAAAACCAATCAAAGGTGGCATCCCTATTGTGCCTAAACAAATAATAATAAAAGCTATAAAAACCAATTTATTTTTATGACCTATTCCTTTTAAATCATCTATATGTTGGGATAAGGTTGTACGGAGTAAATAACCACTGGTTAAAAATAAAGCAGATTTCATTAAAAGATGAGCTATAATATGTAATAAACCACCATATAAAGCAGCTTCTGTATTTAACATTAATACAGCCAAAATCATTCCAATATGACCAATACTTGAATAAGCTAACATCTTCTTTAAATTATCAGCTTGTAGAGCAAAAATATGACCAATTAAACTGGAAACTAAAGCTAAATCTAGAACAAAATTATTTAAATGTAATTCAACTAAAAAATCAAAATTAATCATAGTCCAAAATAAGCGCATAAAAATATAAAGATACACTTTTAATAAAACTCCAGAAAGCAGAGCACTAATTGGAGCAGGACAAGCACTATGAGCCCTTGGTAACCAAAAATGAATAGGGAAAATTCCAAGTTTTATTAATAAAGCTAATAAAAAGAAAATAATTATTATTAACTGCATTGATGTTGAAATACTAGTAAAAGATTTAGCAACAGCTGCCATTTTTAAAGTACCTAAATTGAAATAAATTAAGATTATGGAAATGAAAAAGAAAATACCCCCAGTAATCCCATAAAATAAATACTGAACTGCTGCTCTAGTTGTAGCTTCAGTCTTTTTAAAAGAAATTAAAGGAGTAGTAAAAACTGTAATTGCTTCGATAAATAAATATAAAGTAAAAAGATCAGCAGTTAAAATACTCCCCTGAATAGCAGCTAAAACTAGAAAAAATAACATGAAATATCTTTTTTTCTTATTTTTTATGTACTGCGTAGAAAAAATTGTTATTAAAAATACTGCTCCACTAACAATTATAGAAAATAAAAGACTTAAATTATCTAAAGCAAAATTAATTACAAATGGAGTTCCTAAATAACCAAAAGTATACTGCAGAAAAAAATTCGAGTTTTTAATTAGCTCAAAATTAAAAATAAAAAGTGTCAAAATTAAAACCAATTCAATCCCAGCTCCAAAAATTGCTAAAAAGCCTATTAATCTCTCTCTCTCTTCAGAGCTAAAATAAATAACTAGAGCAGTAATAAAAGGCAGTAAAACCAATAATATTAATTCAATATTCATCCAATTCATTAGTCATTCAGCCCCTCTATTTGATCCCGATCAATTGTGCCAGTAAATTTATTTAATTCAATAATTAAGGTTAAAAGCAAAGCAGCAGTACTGGCCCCAATTACAATTCCTGTCAAAGTTAAAGCTTGTGGTACGGGATCATTAAAATTAGCTAGCTCTTCTCCTAATTTATGAATCGCAACCTCACCACCAATATCAGAAAAAGAAATTACCCAAAAAAAGACAGCTGCTTCCATTAAATTAAGACCAATTACATTTTTAATTAAATTTGTCTTAAAAATCAAAGCATAAAAACCTAAAATAAAGAGGATAATAAAAACTAGGCTGCTAAACATTAAAAATCCTCCTCAAAAGTTTTTTGAATCATACTATAAAAAATAATAGCCAAACCAGCACCAACTTTAAAACCAACACCGATATTAATATATGGTATACTCCCAGCAGAAATCAAACTACCAGTTTCTGCAGTTAAAAAACCTAAATTAGCTAAAAATGAACCTTCTAAAACAATACCAGCTAAACCAATAGCCAAAAAGGTCAGAGCTCCCAAAGTTTCTAGAGCAGTTTTAGTTTGAGGACTATAGCGACGATAGTCAAAAGCACTACCATAAACAATACTAAAAATAATTGAAATAGCAGCTAAAATTACTCCTCCCTGAAAACCTCCTCCTGGGGTTAAATGGCCATGTGTAATGATATAAAATCCAAACAGAGCAATAAAAGGAGTTAAAATTCCTAAACTTCTTTTAACAATAAAAGAAAGTCCTTTTGAAGAAACAGGCAGCATTTTACGAGATAAAATTAAAACAATACCACTAACTGCTCCAAAAATAACTGTACTCTCTCCTAAAGAATCAAAAGCTCGATAATCATAAAGAATGGCTGTAATTAAATTAAGAGAACCTGTATCTTTAAGCCCTGATTTAATAATATAGTTAGACAAACCTTCATTCAAACTTTTATATTCAGGAATCAAAGCAAAATTTTCATAAAAAGCAAAACTAAGCAAGAACAAAATCACTATGGTTAAAGTTCTTTTTTTAAATTTATCCAAAATTAACACCTCCGGCTGTCTTTTCAGTCGGAATCACCATGTCTTATCTGACTGATAGCACTCATAAAAATTGCAGTATTTAAACCAGCTCCAATTACAGCTTCTGCTAAAGCAACATCAGCAGCTTTATGTAACAAATAAAGAGCTGTCAAGAGCAAAGAAAAAATAGATAAAAAGATAATAGAAATTAATTCTTCATCAAAATAAACAGCCATTACAGCAGAAAAAATCAAAAATATAACTAAAAATATTTCAAGAATGACCAGCATCAGAATCTCTCCCTAAATATTCAGAATAAGCATCAATTTCATATTCTTGTGGTAAAGCTATTTTTCTTTTATAAGAAGCCCTAGCAATAGCATGTGTGGCCATTGGATTTGAAAAAAGGAAGAAAAAGCCAATCAATAAGATTTTGGCACTTAAGAAAAAATCCCAGACATAAATTGCAGTACCCATGGTAACTAAAACAGCTGACATAGTTAAAACTACAGCTCCAGCATGAATTCTCGTATAAACATCAGGAAATCTAATTAAACCCAAAACTGTTACAACTGCAAAAACAGCTCCAGTTCCAATTAAAAGATAAGAAAAAATTAATCTAATTGGCATTACTTATACAACTCCCCGTGCTCAAAATATTTAGCATAAATTAACATATCAATAAAAAGTAAAACAGCATAAGCTAAAACAATATCTACTAATAAAGCAATATCATATTCTAAAGCAATCATTAACATAACTATTGACATAAAAATACCAATAGTATCAGCTCCAATTAATCTATCTGTAATTGTAGGTCCAATTACAACTCGATAAGAAACAATTAAAGAAAGTATAGTAAAAAAAATGGCTAGACCTATAATCATCTAAAAATCACTCCAATCCAGCTTTCAAAACGGGCGATAATTTTCTTTTTCAATTCAGCTTCTTCTACTGTTTCGACATCAATCCAATGAATATAATAAGCTTTTTCTCCTCTATCATAATCTAAAGTTAAAGTTCCAGGAGTTAAGGTAATTAAATTAGCCAATAAAGTCAAACCAGTAATATCAGTTAATTTAGTCTTAACTTTAACAATCCCTGGATTAAAAGAAGGATCTTTTTCAAATACATGTTTAGAAACCTTAAGAGCAGCAGTAATTGCTTCGTAAAAAAAGACGGGAATAAATAATAATAAAAGAATAAGTTTTTTAAAATAATGATACCAGGGAAGTCTTCCCCGGACTTCCCTAAATAACATATCACTAAAAAATATTGTCACTAATAATGCAGCTGCACTGCCAACAATCAAAACATCTATTGTTATTTTTCCAGCAAAAATAAACCAGACAATCATTAAAAAGATAAAGGCAGAAATCTTCTGCAGCATCTAAAAACCCCCTACTTTAGTCTAAAGCATTTTGATATATTTCTAAAACAGCTTTTGTATCTAAATTAACAAAACTACCAATTTCACCATTTTCAGTCGCTTTTTGGGCCATTTCTTCTAAACGGTCTTCAGGAATCTCAAGTTCTTTTAAAGAAACAGGCATTCCGATTGAACTAAAGAACTCTTTGGTCTTTTTAATCCCCTGATAAGCTGTTTGTTCTAAATCTTTAAAGTCAGGCTCAATATCCCAGACTCGATGTGCAAATTGAGCAAAACGCTCTAGATCATGCTGATAAACATAATTCATCCAGGCCGGAAAAATAACAGCTAAACCAGCTCCATGAGCAACATCATAAATACCACTTAACTCATGTTCTATTCCATGTGAAGCCCAATCTTCTTCGCGTCCAGTACCCAGCAAACCATTGTGAGCTATAGTTCCAGTCCACATAATTTCAGCTCTAGCTGCATAATCTTCATTATTTGCCAGCACTTTAGGAGTATTTTTAATAATTGTTTTTAAGGCAGATTCAGCGAGGCGATCTGTTAATTCTACATCTTCAGTATTTGTAAAATACCTTTCCATAATATGAGCCATAATATCTACTGCTCCACAAGCGGTTTGATAATTAGGCAGAGTAAAAGTTAACTCTGGATTTAAAATTGCAAATTTAGGTCTGATTAAATTAGAACCAATACTTCTTTTATACATTCCATCTAATTTAGTTATCACAGAACTACCACTAGATTCACTTCCAGCCGCTGGAATTGTTAAGACTACTCCTATTGGAAGAGCCTCAGTAATCTTAGCTTCAGCTTCGAAAAAGTCCCAAACATCCCCATCATAAAAATAGCCAACTGAAATTGCCTTAGCTGAATCTATAACACTACCTCCACCAACTGCCAAAATAAAATCTATCTTTTCTTTACGGGCTAATTCTATTCCTGCTTGAACTAAACTTAATTTAGGGTTTGGTTCTACTCCACCCAGCTCAACATAATCAATCCCAGCCTTTTCTAAAGAGTTTATTACTTTAGTATAGGTACCATATTTTTTAATACTACCTCCACCATAATGAACTAAGACTTTGTAACCGTGTTGAGCTGTATATTTTCCTACCTCTTTTTCAGTCTCTTTGCCAAAAATAATTTTAGTTGTGTTCTGAAAAGAAAAATTTTGCATTTTAATTAGCCCCCTCTTAACTATTTTTTAAGTCTATTTAAATTAAATTTATTTTTAAACTATAAATACTCTATCAAACAAATTATATCATAATTTATTAAATAAATTCCAGATTTGAGCTTATTTAATTATCTTTTTTATTATTTTTAGATTCTTGTTCAGATTTTTCCTCTTTATTTTCAAAAATATTTTCTCCTAATTCTTCTACACTTTCACTTATTTCTTGGACTCGATCATAAAAATTAGCTAAAAGCTTTGGGCGATCTGTAATATAACCATCAGCACTAAACCAAGACATAATTTTAAGCTGCCAAGAGCGATTAATTACATAAGGCAAAACAAATAAATCTCTTTTGTGAGCTGCCCCTATATACCAGGGAAAACTAACATGTCCCTTAGGAGCAATACCATCTGCAATCTCTTCAGTTAAATCAAGCCATCTTTGCCAGCGTTTAGGCGAAACAAAATTCCTTTTAGTTAATAAAAGTCTTGGTGACTCTGGTCTCAGCTTAGCTAATTTTTTTAAACTTGCAGGTGAAAATGAAAGAAAAATAATTTTAGGTTTTTTATTTTTAGTTTCTAAAACATTTGCAGCTGCTAATTCTTTCACTAAAGTTTCCTCAATCTCTTCATATAAATAAGGACTTTTTAATTCTAAAGCTAAACCAACACCTGTTTTGCTTGGATTAACTAAAGCTAAAACTTCACTTAAAGTTAAAATTTCTAAATTACTATAATCAGCTTGTGCCCGCCCAGGATTTTTGACATTAAACCAGCTGCCATAATTTAATTTTTTTAATTCTGCTAAATTAAAATTTTGTAAATCATAATTCTCTCTCTGCGGAAAAACTCTTTTAGCATCAGTTAGACGCAGTAAATTTGTATCATGAAAAATAACTAACTCTCCATCTTGAGTTTGCTGTAAATCAAGTTCAATATAATCAATTCCACTTTTAATAGCCTGTTTAATAGCGGGAGCTGTTGACTCTGGAGCAGTAAAAGATGAACCACGGTGAGCTACTAAGATTGGATAATCAAGATTATATTTTTCAATAATTTTTTTACCCAAACGAGACGGTCTAATCAAATAATAAAATTCAAAATAAATCAGAGCCACTAAAAAAATAATAGCTGTAATAATTAAAAAATATTTAATTATTCCACCTCCTCAAAAATTTCTCCTTGGTTTCTAATAAAAATTTCCCGCATATAAGTTACTATTTCATTTAATTCTTTAATTTTTTGAGGTGAAATCTCAACCTCTTTTTTTTGATCTTTTAGATGCCCAACTTTTATTAACTGCTCTAATTCTTTAATAAATAATTGGCCATCTTTTAATAAAGTTGGAGTTTCATGTAAAAATAAAATTGGGTCTTCTCTTTCTAAATACAAAGAACTACCTACAAACTGATCTGGTAAATTTTTAAAACCTAATAAATCCAAAATAGTAGGGCTAATATCTGTTGTTGTTCCTTCACGACTTGAAACTTTATTTTCTAACTTAGGGTGTTTGATAAATAACGGAATATGATAAGGTGTTTTTAAATTACGCCAAAGAACAAAATCTCGACCTGATTGATATTCATTAGTCTCAATCTCAGATTCATGATCAGCATAAATTACTAATAAGGTATTATCTAAAACACCTGCTTTTTCTAATTTATTAACAAAGTTTTGCAGTGACTTATCTAAAAAATTAATCGACTTAAAATAATTCTGAACTAAATTATTGTCAACTTCAGCAAAATCTTCCACTGCTGTTTGTGGATAAAATTTAAAAGGAGTGTGACTGGTTAAAGAAATTAAATAAGCAAAAAACGGCTCATCTTTAGCTGCTTTTTCTTTAATAATCTCAGCTGTACTAGCAAAAAAATCATAATCATTAATTCCTAAAGATCTTTTTGCTGGAACTTGATATATTTTTTCTTTAAAATCACTTTGGCTATAAAACCTATCAAAACCTAAATCAGGATAAGCTTCAGCCCGATTAAAAAAGTTACGATTATTATTATGAAAAGCTAAAGTCTGATAACCTCTGTGTTTCAGCATTTTGGCTATAGAATGAAAATTACCTAGATTAATATCCTTAAAAGCATAACTTCTATTAACTGGATAAAGTGAAGTTAAAGTTGATAAATCAGCATCAAAACTCCCATTAACTTTTTGAGCATAAAAATTTTCAAAATAAAGACTATCTTTTTTTAAGTCATTTAAAAAGGGGGTTATTTCTTTTCCCTGCTGTCTATAATCAATAATTTTAGCATCAAGTGACTCAACTTGGATTAAAATAACATTTGTAGCTTGATCTAAATGATGAGTGCCACTAAGCTGTTTTTGTTTTTTATAATAAGGTATATTATCTAATTTAGGCTTTGCTTTCTTTTTTCCCCTTGTTAAATAACTATAACTTTCAAAAGTATATAAAGAAAAAATACCATAAACTGAAGCCATATAAGAACTACCTGATTGATACAAAGCAGCTGGGCTTTTTGCTCCTAAAAGCAAACTCCCAAAAACAAATTGGAAAGCTAAAATTAAAATTATTAAACTAAAAGAGCCAATTTTTTTTAATTTTAATCGTGCCCCAAAATAATTATTAGTTCTAAACTTCGAAATGCTTTTTAAGTCAGCTAAAGAATTAAAGCCAAAAAAACCTAATAAGGCTAGGTCTAAAATAATCAAAATATCTCTAAATTTAAAAATATGAATAAATAAAACTTCATACATTGAAAATGAGCCAGTTCCTTCTCCAGAAAAAATATCACTGATACTTAAAAAATTACCAAAATAACGATTATACCAATAATTAACAATAAAGAAAAAACTAAAAAGAAAAAATATGAAAAACAACCTCCGCCTTATTTTCTTAGAAATAAGCAGAGGCTCAATATATTTTAAATAAAAAGCTATAAAAAATAAATTTCTAATAATTAAAACAGTTATTGAAGGCACATAAAAGATCTGAAGCATTAAATAATTATACTTTATTAAAAAACTAAAAAGAAAAAGTAATGATAAATAATTTAAGCGCCTTTTTAATTCAAAATTACTTAACAAGTGAAATCCTCCTGTATCTAAAATTTAATTTGTTTCGCTTTAATCATATCAGATTATTATCTTGATGAAAAGTAATTTTTTAACACCAAATTGCTCGGTTTTATTTTAAGTGAAAAATAGTACAAAATTATTTTTTGAGATTTTTTTAGATATTTTTTATTAATAAAAAGGATTTTAAACCAAAATCTAGAAATTAAAGCTAAGCTTAAAAAAAATCGAGTTGAAAGGGATTTTAAAATGAAAAAAAAGTATTTTATTTATTTAATTTTAATTATTTTACTTTTAAGTTTTAGCCTCAACACAACAGCTCAAAACTTAAAAATTCACTTTATTGATGTCGGCCAGGGAGATGCAATTTTAATTGAAGCAACAGCTGGCCAAAAAATACTAGTTGATGGTGGTGATCGCAAAAATAAAATAACTAAAAACTTAATTGACTATTTAAAAAAACAAAATATTAAAAAATTAGATTATTTAGTTAGTACTCATCCACATGCAGATCATATTGGAGGACTAGCGGCTGTTATTGATAACTTTGAAGTAAAAACAGTCTTAGATAGTGGTAAAGTACACACCTCAAAAACTTATGAAAACTATTTACTTAAAATTGACCAAAATCAAATTGATTTTCAAACTCCTCGCCAAGGTGATTTAATTAAACTTGGTAAAACTAAATTAAGATTTTTACACCCTGAAGTAGAAAATAATAATTATGATTTAAATAATTCTTCTTTAGTTTTTGTACTTGAATTTGGTAAACATAAATTTCTTTTTACTGGTGATATAGAAAAAGAAGTTGAAAAAAAATTATTAAAAGCTTATCCAAATTTAAAAGTAACTTTAGTTAAAGCAGCTCATCATGGTAGTAAAAGTTCAAGCTTTCCAGCCTTAATTCAAAGCTTAGAGCCAGAACTTGTAGTTATCCAAGTTGGAGCAGATAATAAATATGGCCATCCAGCTGCTAAAGTTTTAAAACTTTATCAAAAATTAAATGCTAAAGTATATCGCAATGATTTAAATGGTAATCTAGTTTTGACTTCAAATGGTAATAATTATACAGTCAAAGTAGAAAAAAATATCAAAAAAAATATACAAAATCAAAACAGTAAACAAAAAATAAATAAAAAAGTTAAAACAAGTAAAGAATTAATTAATCTTAATACTGCTTCAGTTCAAGACTTAACAAATCTCTGGGGAGTTGGGCCAGCTACAGCAGCTAAAATAATTAAATATCGACAGCAAAATGGGCCTTTTACTCAAATTGAACAAATCAAAAAAGTTAAAGGAATCAGTAATACTAAATTCAAAAAATGGCAAGATAAAATAACTATTTAATTGATTTGACTAAATTAAATTTAAAATTGAAAGGGATGATTTAATGAAAGTAACTGTTGATAAAATTGAGGCAAAAAAAGCCAGACTCTTAATTAGACCAGAGGAAAAAGAATCATTTACTATAGCAACTAATAAACTGCCAGAATCTATATCTGAGGGAAGTATTTTAGAAGTTAAATTTGAATTAAAAGAAACAGAAACTAAAGCGGCTAAAAAGAGAGTGTCTAATCTTCTAGACAAATTAAAAAATAAATAATAAATTAAAGGGGGCAGTTTAAAAACTGCCCCCTTTAAAGACTTAGTTATAACTTTAATTAGGGTTTCATTGCTTCAAATAAAAGTTGAGAGAATTCTGTATTTTGCATCATTCCATTAAAAGCATCTGCTCCCTCACCATAAGCAAATACGGGTACAGAATTAAGAGTATGGCCACCTGTATCAGATTTAGCCCTAATATCAGCACTTACTACTCCAACATTATTTTTAGCAGCAATAATTGAACCTATCTGCCAGCCTACTTTATATTCATAATATAAAGAACCATCATCTTTATTGACCACATTACCGAATTATAACTGAGAAAGCCTCGCCTATGATAATAGGCGGGGATAAATCAGCTATTTTAATTTTTAGTCAATGTGGAAATTAAAATTTTGTATAATATGTTCTTGAAAATGAACATATGTTTATAATATAATGTGTTTAACAGCTAACATTTAGGAGATTTTAATAATGAATACCTATAAAAGCACAAGACATGCAAAGTTTCTTTTAAATTATCATTTTATATGGATTCCTATTATATCAGCTTTGCCTAAGTATTCTCCCAGTAAGCTAATGAATATCATTAAAGGTACTACTGGAGGGAGAATATCAAAGCACTTTCCAGAGTTGAATATTAAAGGTTCTATTTGGACTAGAGCATATTTTGTAGCTACTGCAGGTAATGTGAGTTCTGAAACTATCCAACACTACATTGAAAATAAAAGGTGATTAATATGCAGCTAACCTATATTTTAGAGTTGTTAAAACCAACTAAAAGAAAAGAAAATATATTCTTAAATAACATTGCTGAAGTAGTTAAGAATCGTCAGGCTGTCGCTGCCAAACTTAAAGCAGGAGAAACTAATTTGAGTTCTGCTGACTTTAAAGAGATAAACCTACCTGCCGCTGTTAAAAATCAGAATATTAGGGAAGTTAAAGCTTTCCACAAACTATTCTTAAAATCTGGTTCTGATAAAGATAATATCGAATTCAAAGCTAACCAGCCTATTTGCTATAATAATCAAAATTATACGATTGATCATCATATAATCTCAATTCCTTTTTATACTACTAAATGTCAGCGCTTTGCCTTCCCTGTTAAGCAGACTGAAAGATTTGAAAAGCTGCAGCAGCATATTGATAGTGGCTGCAAATTGGGTAAAGCCTGTCTTTTCTACAAAAGAGGTAAATGGTATTTTGCTGTAACAATTAAAATTGCTGTTAAAAAAAATACTAATTCTAATTTAATGGGAATTGATATAGGACTTCGACAATTTGCGGTTGCCAGTGTTAAAACTCATCGAGGCAAAGAAATTAATTGCCAATTCCACAATGGTAAACAGGCAGGTTTTATTCGTAAAAAGTATCGTATGTTAAGAAGAAAACTGGGTCAATCTAAAAAAGTTAAAGCTATTAAAAATATTAATGACAAAGAGCAGAGATGGATGACTGATTTAAACCATAAAATTAGCCGCCAGCTTATTAATCTTGCTGTGCAGGAGCAAGTTGGGACTATAATTATGGAGAATTTAGAGAATATCCGTAATACTGCTAAGAGTCTTAATAGAGCAGATAGAAACATCCACAGCTGGACTTTTTATCAACTTCAACAATTTATTGAATACAAGGCTGAATTAGCTGGGATTAAGGTAGAATACATTAACCCTAAATATACTTCCCAGAGTTGTTCTAAATGCAACAAAGTTAAAAAATCTAACCGCAAAGCTAATCTATACTCTTGCGAGTGTGGTAATCATATCCACGCTGATTTAAATGCAAGTCGTAATATAGCTAATAAATATTTAGAACAACAATCTGCTTAGATGGTAATAGTCTAAGTGCCTGAGTGCCTATATTAGCAATAGTGCTAGGAATATGCTATTAGAATGCATAGTCGGCTATCTCAGGAGGGCTGATGACACAGCCTAAAGTTTGCGTCATGACGGTCTCGATGACCTAATACTGAAACTATCAATACGCAACTACAAAGAGAGTTTCAGTGCACTTGCCTACCAGAAATGGACTGGCATTTAATCAGCATACAACCTCGTGACGGTCTCAATGGCCTAATACCGAAACTATCATTGCATAATACAAAGGAGATTTTCGGTAAAAGTTCCTTTAAGGAATCCTCGTTTGTGAGCATTGCGAACGGACGGGGAGGATGTCAAACCAGTTGCTTTATTTCTAATTTGAGCAAAATCTAAAACTGAATCTAATTCCGCTCCATTTTCATTCATGGCAATCGCTCCATTATATACTTTATGACCTGTTGCCATTGCAGTACCAGCAGCAGCTGAATCTGTAACACCTTCAGTAGAGCTGGTCATCATAATAGCAGTTTCTGGTAATTGCATTAGTTCTAGTTCATGGTCTTTATCTTCTGCCATATATCTTGCCATATCAATCTGGCCGATACCCAGACCATCACCAACAAGTAAAATTACATTTTTAACCTCAGCTTGTACAGCTGCTGTAAAAATTAAAGCTGGCCTTAAAATTAAATTATTTAATTTCTAAAATTGATAGCTATTTTAATTTAGCAATTTCAGCTAACATCCAATCTCTAAATTGCTTTTCTTTAATTTTTACTGCCAATTTCACATTCTTTTCAATTGAATAGCGATTATCTAAATCAGCAACAGTAGTTCCAGCTGCAGGGCCAGAAACAGCTATTTCAAAATTAGTTTCTTGAAAATCAAAAATTTCAGGTTTAAGTAAATAGCAAATAGTACAAATATCATGCATCATTAAACCAGCTTGATCTATATCACCACCACGATAATGACTAAAAATAGAATACAACATCTTACCAGTTTCTCCTAAAGTTTTGAGCTCAGCTATATCTTTTTTAGTCAGTAAAGCTTTAGTAGTTACTCTTAAACCAAATACTGTAAGATCTAAGCCAGAATTTAAAACTATCTGAACAGCATGCGGATCTACTTTAAAATTAAATTCTGCACTAGAATTAGTATTTCCACCAATTGTCGAGCCCCCCATCATTACAATTTCTGCTATCTGGCTTTTAACTTCAGGATACATATTTAAAAGTAAGGCTATATTCGTTAAGGGTCCAATGGTAACTAAAGTTACTTTTTTTGTACTGGCTAAAATTCTTTTTTGCATCTCATAAACTGCATGTTCTGCTAAAAGTGAGCGCTCACTTTTGGGGAAATCATAGCCACCCATCCCAGTCTCACCGTGAATTAGACTGGCATCTTCATATTCTTTTAATAAGGGTATAGAATTACCTTTAGCTAATGGTGTTTGTTTCTCAAAGAAATCAAGAATTTTTTTAGCATTTTCTGTTGTATAATTCACATTAACATTTCCAGCAACTGTACTAATCATTGCTACTTCTAATTTTGGATTAGTCAAAGCTATTGCTAAAGCTGCTGCATCATCTATTCCTGGATCTGTATCAATTATTATTTTCTTTTTCATTGAATTTCTCCTTTTTAATAATTTTTTGCAGACTTGATTCTAATTGGTACTGCCCCATCTTTATCTCTCTCCCTCTTTAAATTCTAATAATTCCTGAATATCTTCCCAACTAATTGCCCTGATTGGATTAACATTATCTTCAATTACATTATTAAATAAATCCTGTTTTCTTTCTTGAAGTTTTAACATCTTTTCTTCTACCGTTCCTCTAGTAATTAACTTATAGACCATCACTCTATTTTGCTGGCCCAAACGATGAGCTCGATCAGTAGCTTGTCTTTCAACCATTGGGTTCCACCAGGGATCTACATGAACCACCATATCAGCTGCAGTAAGATTTAAACCAACACCACCTGCTTTGAGACTAATTAAGAAAATCTTAACTTCGCAATTATTATTAAATTCTTTTACTTTTTGCATCCGCTTTCTAGTTGAACCATCTAAATAAAGATAATTAAGTCCCTGTTGGTCTAATTCAGAACGAATTAATTTTAACATCTTAACAAACTGACTAAAAACAATAATTTTATGGCCACCACTTAAAGCATCAGCTAATAGTTCTTTTAAAGCCTCAAGTTTACCTGAATTATAAGTTGAAGCTTTTTCTCCTAAAATAAGAGCTGGGTGATTACAAATCTGGCGTAATTTAGTTAAAGCAGCTAAAATATTAATCCGAGATCTATTAAATCCTTTGTCGGAAACAGTTTGGCTTAATTCACCTCTCAAATCTGCTAAAACAGTTTGATAACTATCTGCTTGTAGTTGAGTCATACTAACTGGGTGGACATTAATAATTTTATCAGGTAACTCTTTTAACACTTCTCCTTTACGCCTTCTTAATATAAAGGGAGCTACTCTTTCTTTGAGTTCTAACATTTTTTCTTTTTCATTATTTTTACTGATTGGGTTTAAAAAATTATTCTTAAAATAGCTATAATTACCAAGATAACCAGGCATTAAAAAATCAAATATCGACCAAAGTTCCTCAATTGAATTTTCTAAAGGAGTTCCAGTTAAAGCTAAACGAGAATGAGCTGTAATATTTTTTACAGCTTTAGCCCTTTTAGTCCTATGATTTTTAATATGCTGAGCCTCATCTAAAATTGCAAAAGAAAAACTTATATTTTCTGCATTTAAATCATCTACATCACGACTAATAGTCGAATATGAAGAAATAATTAAATCATAATCTTTAAACTCATTTTGCATTTCTTTTCTAACAGCTGGGCTACCATAATAAACTAAAGTCTTTAACTTAGGGAAAAATTTAGCAGCTTCTTCCTGCCAATTATAAATTAAGGTCCTGGGACATAAAACTAAAGCTGCTTTTTTAGGAGCAACACTTTTAATTAAAGTTAACATCTGTAAAGTTTTACCTAAACCCATATCATCAGCTAAAATACCGCCAAAATGATATTTGTGTAAAAAACGAAGCCAATTATAACCATTTTTTTGATAATCACGCAATTTATTTTTTACAACAGCTGGAATATTTCTTTTTTTAACTACTTTAAGTCCACTAATCTCAGACTCTAAATCATTAAAAACTTGATTACCCTGAAATTGAATTCCACTTTTTTCAACTAAATTCTTATAATATAAAAGATTATGATAGGGAGCCCGATATCCTTCTGCCTCTGATTTTGCATCTTTTAGCATCTGCTCAACTTTTTTCTCTTGCTCACCACTTTCTAAAATATAATACTGATTTGCCAGCTTAATATAAGCTTCTCCTTTTTTATTATAAGAGATTAGTTCTTTTAATTGCTTTCTACTATAACTTTTACCACCTAAATTATAACTAATATTAAAATCAAACCAATTAATTCCAGCTGAATCATCTATTTCAACAATTGGCTCTAACTTAATTTCTTTAATCTCAATCTGCTTAAAACTTTGGCTATAGTCAACTTCCCATTCTTCTGGGATGTGAGTTAATCCATCAGTTATAAATTCCTGAATCTGATTATTATTTTTCAATACAAAAGCTTCTGGTTGCACTTTAAAGTTATATTCTTCTAAAAAATCAATTACTTCTGCTAAAGCTTCATTATCTCTTCCATACCAAATCTTGGACTGTGAACTATCTTTTTTATAAATATTTTGTTCAGTATTAATCCCTAAAAGTTCAGTTTTAGTATATCTTTCTCCATCAAATTCTACTTCTAACTGACAGCTAATCATATTTTGCTCATAATCAAGTTTAAGCTCTATTTTTGGAGTTTCTTTGATCAATTTATAACCTTTTAAATTATCAGAGCGTTTAAGTTTTAAATTTTTTTCTAATTTCGGGAGTATTTCAAATAAAAATTCTCCTTGTCTTCTTTTAGGAATCAAAAATTCAATTGGTAATTGAGAAAATTTATAAAAATCAAGTTTATGAATAGTAGTTCCAATAATAGTCCAACGACAATTTGAGTCACTTCCTTGATAAATAGGGAAATCAGCTTCTGCTAGGTCTATTTTTATTGATTCTAAATCACCATTCAATTTCAATTCTGGTTTTAATTTTTTTCCTTTTTTAATAACTTCTTCATTTTCTGCTAATTTCAATTCAAATTTTTGACTTAAATCTAATAAAAAATTTAGATTTTCTTCATTTTTATTTAAAAGTAAAGAGCTACCTCTACCTTTGCTTTTATTTAAACTAGCTAGTTTTTCTATAATTTCTAATTCATTACCATAAAAATGTTTTTGAACCAAGCTTGCTTGATAATAATGGTAACTATTTGATTCATTTAAAGAATCAATTAATTGTTCTAATTCTTGTTTGCTCAAATAATCAGATTTTAAAATTAATTTAAAGTTTTTTAAACTTTGATCTAAAAGCCCTTTAACTTGATAATCTAATTTTGGTATTTCATTTTCATCATAATTTTTACTAAATTCTAATAAATTTTTAAAACTACGATCTGCAATTTTTTGTTCAACCAAATTAGATTGAAAATCTTTTTGTTCAGCTTTAAACTCTGCAATTTCTTGAGTCAATTCAGCTTCATAATTAACTTTAGTTGAATTAAAATCTTCCTGCATAAATTTATATAAAACAGCAATTTCATGTTTACAATAAGATTCCCAGTCATAAGGGCAATCACAGTGACTATCAAATTCAACCTCAGTTTCTGATAAGCTGACCTTTGCCATAACATTATATTTTTTATCTCCTGAAACTTGGGCTGAAATTTGATAAAGATTAGCTTCTATTTTCTTAATCCGATACTGTAAAACTAAACCCTGTTGATAATAGTCTATTCCCCGTTTATATATTTTATTTGAGACTAAATTTTTAATAAACTTTTTACTACTCATTCTCTCAGCTCCTGCTTTAGTGACTTCTACTTTTAGTGACCCAATTATTTCAAATCATTTTTTTAAACCATCAAAATTGAAGTCTATATTTTATTATATTATATTTAGCCACTCAGAACAACAGTAAAAGGCTTAAATAGTTAGCTTTGTAATACCTGTTTTAAATTGCGAATAAAGACTTGATTGTCAGGTTCTTTTTCAATTGCCTTTTTAAAAAACTTAGCTGCTAACTTTGAATCTCCTAAATTATTATTATAAATAGCCCCAATCTGATTATAAACATAACCTGTTTGGTCATAATAATTAACTGCTTCTTTTAAAAGTAGAACACTTTTTTTCCAATTTTCTTTTTTTTGCTCAGCAATTGATTCTTTAAGTAAAGAAAAATATTTAAGATAATTTGTTTTTAACTCTTCACTCCCACAAATCACTTCTTTTTTTAATTGATAAATCTTTTTTTCTGGAGCTAAATCTAAAGCCTTATTAATTGCTTTTGCAGCAGCTTCCCATTTCTTTTCTAAAATATTAACCTCTGCTAAAGTCGCCCACAAAAAATCATATTCTGATTCAATTGCTATGGCCGTGTTTAAATATTCTTCTCCCTCAATTAATTTATCCTGACCAATTAAGGCTCCAGCTAAATTAAAATAAAGCATAACCTGATCTAAAGCTTCGCTTTTTTCAATCTTAAATAAAATTTCAGCAGCTTCTTGATAATAACCAGCATCTAATTTTTTTATTGCTTTTTTA
This sequence comes from Halanaerobium praevalens DSM 2228, assembly GCF_000165465.1. Classification (GTDB taxonomy): domain Bacteria; phylum Bacillota; class Halanaerobiia; order Halanaerobiales; family Halanaerobiaceae; genus Halanaerobium; species Halanaerobium praevalens. Next base: position 456,218 of record NC_017455.1, on the reverse strand, counting down.
AATAATCTTTTATCTTTCATTTTTCTAAAAAAACTTTTAATTTTATTTAACATTTTATCATCCTTTAACAAAGTTTTTTAAAACAATTTTAATTAAATAAAAAAATTACCCAGCTAACTAAATGGGTAATTTAAATAAACTATTATTCTATTTCTTTAACTCGGCCTACTTTTCCACTTTCAAGCATAACTTTAATTCCATGAGGATGAGTTGCAGAATTAGTTAGAATTCTTTTAATAATACCCTCAGTTAAATTACCACTTCTTTGATCTTTTTTCTGCACTACTTTAACTTTTAAACCTTTTTTCAGCTTAGATCTTTGCTTTCCTTCCATAAATATACCCCTTAATTAATTATATTTTGAACCTTAATTAAAATTATAGCACAGCTAAGCCTTGAGGTAAATTAAATTAAAGGATATTTAAAAGAAATCGCTAATTAAATTAATAAGTGAATCTTTTAATAAACGAAGGAGTGGTAATAATGACAGATTCTACTATTATGGCAATTTTAATTGACAAAAGGACTGATGCTGCCCCAAAAGTACAAAAAATATTAACTGAACATGGGTGTATCATTAAAACCCGCTTAGGAATGCATGAAAGTGCTAATTGTGCTGATCAAGGAATGATTATTTTAGACTTAACTGCAAATAATAGTGAAGTTGAAGCTTTAAAAGCAGAATTAAGTTCTTTAGCTGGAGTTAAAGTAAAGAGTATGCTGCTTGACTTTGAATAATTGTATTTTCTTTTAAATTTAATTAAGTCCTGAAGCTAATAAAAGTTAAATTGTTTTGCTTCAGGACTTTTAATTTTTAGTTATTTTTACCATCATAGAAAATTGCTTTAGGTAATTTTATTTTTTCAATCCAGTCTTTAATTTCTCCTTCTTTAACCTGATTAGAAACAAATTCGTTATGAGAAAAATTAATGAAAATACCATTCAGCGAAGATTTTTTCATTTCTTTTTTCAAACTGCTCAAATCTTGATATTCAATTAATTTTTCATCTATTTTAAAATCTTTAGCTGCTGCTAGCTCCTCTAATTCAGCTAAATATTCTTTAGCATTGTCTTGATAAATATCCACAACTGATTCTTCTACATCACTAACTACTTTTTCACCTAAAAAACCTACATCAGAAATTAAATGTTCAAAAAGTCTAGGAACCCCTTCTAACATAACAGCTCTAACTAAAAGCTGATCTCCCTGATTAAGTTTTTCTTTTAAATAAGAATTGATTTCACTTAAACCACAATAACTAAATAAAATTAACATATATTTTTCCATTTATTTATCCCTCTCATATTCAAAGCTTTATTTAAATAAAAATATCTAGTCCAATTAAAGGCCAATAAAATCTAGCAACTAAAATATAAATAAACCAGCCAATAACTTTCAACAATAAACCCCATTTTAAAGCATCTTTAACTTCATAATAACCAGAAGAAAAAGCAATAGCATTTGGGGGAGTTCCCATTGGTAATAAAAAAGCAAGACCACCTGATAAAGCAACTGATAAAGTAAGTAAAATTGGATTTAAACTATAAGCTTCAGCTGCACTAAAAGCTAAAGGTAAAATTACAGCTACTGAAGCTATATTACTCACCCCTTCAGTTAAAATTGAAGTAAAGACTGCAAGTAAAAAGATAAATAAAAATGGAGCTAATTCAATTTGGGAAAAGAAACGAGCAGCCATCCAATCAGTAACTCCAGTTTCTACTAAAGAAGAAGCTACTACAATAGCTCCACCATACATTAAAATTACTCCCCAGTTAACATATTCTTCAACTTCTTTCCAACTAACTACTTTAAAGGCCACAATTAAAACACCACCTAAAAGTGCAGTGACAGCAATATTAATTATGGTTGATAAAAATAGCCAGCTAAAAACAACAGCTGCTAAAATAATAATTAATCTCTGCTCTGCCCCAGATAAAGATCCTTTAGCTTCAGATTTAGCTTTTAATTTTTTTAATGACCTTGAAGTATCATCAATATCAATTACTGTAAATTTAGCTATAATTACTGCAAAAACTATTAAAAGTAAAAAAGGAAGAGGCCAACTATATTTAATCCATTCAAAGAAACCTATTGAAATTCCATAATGTTTTTCTAAAAGTCCAACCGCTAATAAATTACGAGCACCACCAAGATAAGTTGTAATTCCACCAATAACAGTTCCCCAGGCCATGGTTAGAAAAAGTAATTTACCATAATTGCTCTCTAATGGTTTTAAATCAAGACTAACAGCAATCTCTAATACAATTGGGAAAAGTAAAGCTGCAACTGCATGTTCTGGCATAATTAATGATAAAAAAGCAGCTGTAAATAAAATTCCATAAAGAAGTTTTAAAGGACTACTACCACTAAAAGAGATTATCTTAAAAGCCAATCTTGAGCCGAGACCTGTTTGGTAAAGACCTGAAGCTAAAATTAAAGCACCTAAAATAAAAAAGATTGCTTTTGAACCAAAAAGTGAAAATGTATATTCAATGCTCATAATATCTAATAATGGAAGCAGAGCAATCCCCAAAAGTGAAGTCACTGATAAAGGAAGCACATGAGTTACCCAAAAACTTAAAACTAAAATAAAAACTGCTAGTGCTCTCTGACCAGCAGGATTTAAACCTCCCATAGTAGGAATTACAAGGAGAATAACAAAAAATATGATTCCAAAATATTTACTTGCTTCCTTAAAATATTTTGACATAAAAACCTTCCTTCCTTAACAGAATAATTGTAAGTTTAACTTACGTTGTCTAAAAAAATAGCCTCTCTTAATTTTAATAACAAGAGAGGCTATTAAAGCTTTTAACTTAAGTTTTAAGCTAAATTTAAATTTTTAAGTTATCAAATTAAATCAAGTACTAAATCAACTGAATCTTCCAGACTCAATTTTTGAGTATCAACTATCAGATCTGGATTTTCAGGTTCTTCATAGGGAGCAGAAAGACCAGTAAAATTTTTAATTTCACCTTTTTTAGCTTTTTGATAAAGGCCTTTCGGATCTCGCTGAGCACAGGTTTTAAGATCCGCCTTAATATAAATTTCTTTGAAATTATCGCTGCCAACAGCTTTTTTGGCTGCTTCTCTACCAGCTTGATAAGGAGAAATAAAAGAAGCTAAAGTAATTAAACCTGCATCAGCAAATAAAGCCGCTACTTCTCCAATTCTCCTAATATTTTCAACCCGGTCAGGCGCTGTAAATCCTAGATCCTTATTTAAACCAAAACGTAAATTATCACCATCAAGTCGATAAACAGCTTTTCCTTTTCGATAAAGTCTTTTTTCAACTTCGACTGCAATTGTTGATTTACCAGATCCAGATAGTCCAGTAAACCAAAGTACTATTCCTTGCTGGCCCAAAAGTTGTTCTCGAGCAACCTTATTAATCTCACCTGAATGCCATTTTATATTTTCTACCATGGTCTAAAAATAATACCCCGATCCTGAAGTAAGCCTTTAATCTGAGCAGAAACTTTAGACTCTGATTTTGATTCAGGAATTTGAAGATCAAATTCTAAATCTGTAGTAACTTTATCACCTAACCAAATAGTTTCAATTTGACGAGGATTAACAGTAGTTTTAATTAATTCTAAATCAGCTTGACTTAGCTCTACAGCAGTTACTATTAAAATCGCGCCTGCATCTAACATTAAGTGAGACACTTCAGCTAAACGACGCAAATGCTCTTCTTTTTTCTTTTCATTATCACCATTTTTAATATCAGCATCAACACCATAAAGTAGATTACCAATCCCCAGAAAATAAACAACTTTACCATCATTAAATAATCTTTTTTCTAAAGCTTTAGCTGTTGGTTTTTTACCAACATCTTCTTCACCTGTAATTAAAATTAGAGTTGATTTTTGATTATATTTTTCAGCTCTTTCTTCTCTACTAATCAAGCTCTGTTCCCATTTATAATTACGACGCATAACTTTTTCTCTAATCCAGCTTTGTTCATCTTCTAATGCCTCTGATATAATACCTCCACCTGTAATTTCAAAATCATCAACAATTACAAAGCGACTGCTTTCTTCAATTTCACCTGCTAAATCAAAAGCCATTGCTTTATCTAATTTAAAAATTACTTCAGCTACATCATGACGTTCAATTTTTTCTTTGCTTTGGTCTTGATTTAAATTAGAAGCGTCAATAACCCGATTAATTTTTTCTAATCGAGCCTTAACTTTAGCTGTTCCCAATTTTAAATGATAAACCTTATCCTTAACCAAATCTTGAGTTGCTAACCAAAAAAGATTGGCTTTAATTCTTGCCGAAACTTGAGGTTCAGCTTCATCAGCCCTAGCAGCTAATTCTCCTCTTGTAATATATATTTGCTCATCAAGAGTAAAACCTGTTGCTTTAGCAACCTTAACCTTATGCTGCTTTGCTTCTTTAAAACCTTCTATAGTTTTGACTTTACTTTTTTTACCAGAAGGATAGAACACTACTTCATCACCAACATTTAATTCTCCAGCTGCAACAGTACCAGCTACTATGCGGCGATCATCTCCGCCTTTAGTAAATTTATAGACGTCCTGAACAGGCATTCTAAAAGGCTTATTATGAGGCAAAGCTTGATTTTTAAAACTATCTAATTGTTCTAAAACAGTTTGGCCCTGATACCAATCCATATTTTTAGAATTCTGAGCTATATTGTCACCAAGCATTCCACTTACTGGAATAAATGCTTCTGCCTCTAATCCAATCTCAGTTAAAAAATCAGTATATTCTGCTATAATTTTTTGATATGTGGCTTGATCATAATCAACTAGGTCCATCTTGTTCACTACAACTGCAATTTGTTTAATTCCCAGCATTGAAAGCATATAACCATGGCGGCGAGAATTTTCTTTTACTCCCTCAGCAGCATCAATAACTAATAAAGCTGCTTCTGCTCTAGCTGCACCAGTCACCATATTTTTTAAAAATTCAATATGACCAGGTGCATCTAAAATTATATATTGTCTAAAATCAGTTTGAAAAAAAACACGAGCTGAATCAATTGTAATACCTTGAGCTTGTTCATCTTTTAAAGCATCAAGTAAAAAAGCATATTCAAAAGGCTTAGAGTTTTTACGACAGGTTTCTTTAACCTTTTCTAATTTACCTTCAGGTAAAGAATCAGTATCTGCTAACATTCTTCCAATTATTGTACTTTTACCATGATCAACATGACCTGCAATTACTAAATTTAAATCCTGTTCTCCGATTGTATTATTCATCATTACCCCCTACATATACCCATCTTTACGTAATTCTTCTAAACCGCCACCATCTTCTTTATCTTGAGCTCTTCCGTCTCTTTCAGCTATATTAGCAAATTTACCTGTTTTGAGTTCTGCAACTACTTCATCGACTGTAGATGCTGTAGACTCAACAGGTTCAGTACAAGGTGCACAACCTAAAGAACGATAACGTTTACCTTGACCTTGATCAAAATATAAAGAAACCATTGGTATTTTTTCTCGCTGAATATATTCCCAGACATCAAGTTCAGTCCAATCTAAAAGTGGATGAATTCTCACATGAGTCCCTGGAGCAAAATCAGTTTTATATTGATCCCAAAATTCAGGTGGCTGATCTCCAATATCCCAGTCATTATTTCGATCTCTAGGAGAAAAATATCTTTCTTTTGAGCGTGAACCCTCTTCATCAGCTCTAGCACCAACAATTACACCTGTATATGGCTCACGATTACTATCTAATTCATATTGATCTTTATTATGATTATATCTATAACGATGCCAATTACCATTTAGAGTATTCTTCAATGCCGCAGTTTTTAAACGACCACAACATTCTAAATGGCTTAATTTACCTTCAGGAAAAGTTTCTCCTGCTGCCAAAGTTTCTTCATCTTGACCATAAATCATATCTAATCTCCACTCTTTTGCCAGCTTATCTCGATGTTTAATCATCTCTGGAATCATATAGCTAGTGTCAATATGTACCAGTGGGATGGGAACATGTCCAAAAAATGCCTTTCTAGCTAACCAGAGCATTACCGTTGAATCTTTACCAACTGACCACAACATACAAATATTATTAAATTCACTATATGCCTCTCGTAAAATATGGATACTTCTACTTTCTAATTTGTCTAAATGATCCAAACTTGACCCTCCTTAAAAATTAAAATTTCCTTTAAATTTAAAATACTTAAATTATAATCCTAGTTACTCCAAATCTGCTCCACCAATATATTTTTGACCATTAATTTTAATAAAAGCAGTTAAAGGATAAACTTTTGTATTCATAAGATCATTATGGATATTCTCTAAAATATTAACTTCAAAATCCAAAAAGCTTGTATTTATTTGATAAACTAAAGAATCAGCTTTCTCCACTATCTTAAAATTGCTTTGAGGAATTATAATTTTATTTGCTAAATAATCATATTTTAATTCCAAACTATTTTGATTAATTTTCAGTTCCCAATATGGTTCTTGACCTTTAGCTTTAATTACTGTACTCTTTGCTTTAAAATCAGCTAAATCAACTAAACTGCTTTGATAACTTTGCTCATTTTTTTCTACCAAAAGTTCTCTACCTTTATTCCAAATACTCAATTTAGAATTAGCAAATTTAGCTCCAGATGCTGTTCTCTGTTGTGGTAATAAATATTCTTGATCATCAATTATAACTTGGGCTAAACTGTTTAAGAATCTTACTTGTAAATCTTTTTCACCCTTAAAAGTAAGCCATCTAGCAGGAGTTCTTTTAGTAATCAGCTCAATTTTTTGTTGTTTTAACAATTCAGCTCCATTAAAATTTTTAGTTTCAAGCCAAAACATTTCTCTCCCCGCTTTAATTAAACCAATTAATTGATAATTTGTATTTAAATCTATCTCACTTTCAGCCAAATCTAAATTAAAATTAACTGGAACCCCTTTTAATTTTTTATTTAATTCCTGCACTATCAATTCTCTTTTTGATTTACTTGAATCAACTAGCATTATTTTTGCCTCTGCTGCAGGTCCTAAAGCAATCATTTCTCTATAAGTTAAAGAAACATTTAAATCAGCTGCAGCTGCCTGCAAATTAATAAAAGAAAATAAAAACAAAGTAATTATTAGGCTCAATAAAAGCTTTTTCCAATTAACTTCTGTTATTTTGAGTGTATTCATTTTAATCGTCCTCTCTTTATTTCTAAGTTTTTTAAAAGATTAAAAATTGTATTTCAACCACTTAAATTCTATCAAAGTAATTAGTTAAAAACAAGTAATATTAAAAACAGCCTCCTAAAAGGAGACTGTTATTGGCAAATCCAAATATAAATTATTTTAATTGAGTTTTACACTATTTCTAATAATCATTTCTGTTGGAATACTAACAGTTATTGGTAATTGCCTATCATTTTCTATTCTTTCTGCTAAAGTTCGGACAGCCATAATTCCCATAAACTCAGTTTGAATCTTTACAGTAGATAATGCAGGAATACTAAATTTTGCAGTTGGAATATCATTGATACTTATAATTGAAACATCTTGTGGTACTTTTATTCCTTTTTCATGCAAAGCCCTTAAAACTCCAATTGCCATTGAATCATTTGCAACTACATAAGCTTCTGGCAAGTTATTAATTTTAATTTCTTTTTTAGCAATATTATAACCAGATGAAATTGAAAACTCACCTAAAATTAAATGCTTCTTGTCATATAAGTCACGTCTTTTTAAATAATCAATAAAAGCTCTTTCTCGCTGCTCTGGTCGATCAGCAATATTTTGATCTCTACCACCTATAAAACCAATTTTCCTAAATCCTTTATCCAATAAATAATCCAGAATATTATTTATTACTTTTTTTAAATTAACTACTATTGAATCAAATCCATTCTTATTAACTTGACGATCTACAAAAACAATATGTTTTGATATTTTTTGCAGATAATCTATTTCTTGATCATTAAAACTACCAATAGCAATAATTCCATCAATATTTAATTTGGAATCAAATTTTAAGTCATCTTCATTTTTATATATTTTTTGAATATTAATTTTTTTATCTTTTGATTCTAATTCAATTCCATAAAAAATTGATAAATAATAAGGATCCTCGATTTCTGTTTCTTGACTAAAAGCTGTTATAGTTAAAAAATTTAGTTTTTTAGCAGGACTTTTTCTGTTTTTATATTTTTCAATTAGAGGAACATATTCAAGCTCTTCTACAGCTTCATAAATCTTTTTTCTAGTTTCATCTTTAACAGAAATATTAGTATCACCATTCAAAACCCGAGAAACAGTTGAATTAGAAACATTAGCTTTTTTTGCTATATCAGCTATTGTAGCCATCTAACCACGCCTTTCCTAATAAACAAAATTTTAAAATTGAACAAATCCTTGATAGTTAAAAAATATCATAAAATACTTTTTTTATCAATTAACAAATTTTATTTCATCTTTAAATTTATATTTTATTTTTTTAGTCGGAACTCTTTTTCTATAACTTAAATCTATTTTATCTTTTTTTATTAAAACATCAATTAATTGTCCTTTCCAAGTAATTGAATACTTAACTTTACTCCAATTTGTGGGTAAATTAGGTTCAAAACTAAGCATCCCATCTTTGGCAATTTTCATTCCACAATAACCAAAAACAACTGCCTGCCAACTCCCTCCTGCAGAAGCGGCATGAATTCCTTCACGGGTATTGCCTTGATTATTATCTAAATCAACATAAGCTGATCTTTCTAAATAATCATAAGCTCTTTTTGTATCACCTACTCTTAAGCCCATTAAACAGTGAATACTTGGACTTAAAGATGATCGATGCAAAGTTCTTTTTTCATAATAATCAAAATTAAGTCGCTGAGTTTCTAAATCAAATTTATTTTCTAATAAAAACATCAACATTATAACATCTGCTTGCTTTAAAATTGAAATCTCATTTTTAGGTTTTCCTTTTAATTCTTTGGGCATTAAAGGCATTTTATTCTCATCCCATTTTTTAATTAAAACATCTTCCAAATTAAAATAACCTTCAAATTGTTCAATTAGTCCTTGCTCAGCTACAGTATAAATTTTTTGACTAATCTTCTGCCACTTTTGCTCAAAACCAAGTTCAAGTTCACAATTTTTTATTATTTTTTGATAAAAATCTTCATTTTCTTTCTTATATTTTCTTAATTTTTCTAAAGCATAATCAATATTCCATTTAGCTAAGTGGTTTGTATAAGCATTATTATCTACAGGTTCATGCCATTCATCTGGGCCAGTGACCTTTAAAATTTCATAAAAATCTTTTTCTTCGTTAAAAGTTAACCGACTCAACCAAAACTTAGCTGTTTCAACTAAAATATAAATCCCTTTATTTTTCATGAATTCTTGATCATCCGTAGTTTTTACATAATTGACCATTCCCATTGTTACAGCTGCTGTTACATGATGTTCATAATCAGCAACATAACAGCGATAACAGGTGCCATCTGGTTCAATTGTCCAAGCAGGACATTCTTCTTCACCTGTATCAGCAGATTCCCAAGGATATTTTGCTCCTTGATAACCATTAATCTCTGCATTTTCTTTAGCCTTTTCTAAAAGATTATATCTGTACTCAACTAGATTTTGAGCAATATTTGGAAAAACCCAATTAAAAAAAGGTAACACAAATAATTCTGTATCCCAAAAAGCATGTCCACCATATTCTTCACCATGTAATAACTTAGCCCCAATATTAGTCTGATTATCTTCTGGACTTGGTGTACTCATTAATTGAAAAATATTATAACGTAATGCTTGCTGCATTTTAGAATCTCCCTCAATAACTAAATCAGCTTTTTCCCATAATTGATTATATTCTTTAATATGAGAATTCAATTCTTCTTTAAATCCTACTTTTTTAAATTTATTGATCTTTTCTAAACAAGATTGATAAACATTACTTGTCTCTCTTTCAGTTGTAATTGCTGCTAACTTATCAATCATAACAGTTTCATTTTCAGCAATTTCAAGATCAAAAAATTCACAAGCTATTTCTCCAAAAGTCCTAAAGTGTTTTGACTTCAAACAATCTTCCCCAGTATTTTTTTTAACATCTACACTTACAGCCGTTCCAATTTCTAAACCAAAATCTCTTGTTTGACTTTTAACAAAAGCTCCTTTTCCCTGCAAATTATTTAACTCCAAAGTATTTAAGTGCTTAACCTTAAATCTAGGAAAATCAGCAAAATTAGTTATTGTTGCATCAATCCTATTTTCAAATTCAAATAGGCCACCATAATTTAAAGGAGTAATATATGTTCTAATTGCTGCTAAAGATTTATTTGACCTACTTAAAAATTTAATCTTTTCAATTTTAGTTTTTCTGCCAGATTCAGTTGTAATAATATAACTTCGGAAAAGAATTCCTTTTTTTAAATCCAAAACAGATATAAAATTATTTAATTCCTTCTTATCTCCAATCCCAAATGGTTCTCTTAAAAAATACATTTTCAAATCTATCCAGTTTGGAGTATTAACAAGTTCTCTCATAAAAGCTTCTGATTTATCAAAAACTCCATGAATATAATTAGCAGGCAAAGTTTTTTTATTTCCACCTTCAGCAAAAGCTGCTCGATTTCCCATTTTTCCATTTGCTAAACCAAATAATGATTCATAAGCTAAATTTTCTTCTGGTTTATATTCTTTTCTAACTATTAACCATTCTGAAGCTGAAATTAATTTCCTGATTTCTTTATTAAAATGATTTTTTATCATCTTCTACTCCTCATTTCTATTTTTAAATAAAATATAATTTTTATTCTACTTCCATTTTTAATTCAAAAATAAAGTTAACTGCTTTCAAACGATGTTTACTTAGCTGTTGAGGACCACAGCTATTACTTCCCAATCCATTTTGCTTATAATCTAATTTTAGAAAAATTTTATCTCTTGCTTTTAAGTCATTTAAATGTTTTGATTTTTCAAAATCAGATTCTTTATACTGGTGAGCACTAAAATTAAAATTATTTTCACTAGAGAATTTGATCTTCTTAGATTTATTACTTATTTCTAACCAAGAAAGATCACTGCGGTTTCCATTTGTTTGCGGATAAGGATATGGAGTATATAATTCTTCTAATTTCTTTTCATATAAATCTATTAAAGCACTAGTTTTACTATCACTATAATTTTCATGTGGCCCTCTTCCTAACCAGCTAAACTGTGTAAAAGAACTATGTAATTGATAATCAAACCCAATTCTTGGCAACATAGTCTGCATAACTCCAGCTGGATCTCTTAATTCGCCAATAAACTTAAATTTAATTCTTCCCTGATTATCAACCCAATATTCAGATTCAAGTTGATAAAACCATTCTTGGTTAGGGCCACCAAAAACACTTTTAGTTTTAACTAAAATTCCATTATTTTTTTGCTTATAACTAAATTCTTCATTATAATTTTTCATTAAATTCAAAAAATATTTCTCTTTCCATTCTTTTAAAATATACATATCATTATCAATTGGAGCTCGCCAACAGCTAAATTGAGGACCTGAAAGCAAAACTTCTTCACCTTGATAAGAGTAAGATTTTAAATTACCTTTTATTTTATCAAATATTATTTCTGCTTTTTTTGTATTTAATTTTAATGTGTCGGAGTTTTTTTCTATTACAATTTCCCCAGTATTATCTTCTTTTAATTTCTCTAATTTAATATGTTTTTGTTTTGATTTAATCTCAAAAGCCTCTCGACTAATAAGATGACCAATTTCAGCCCATTTTTGAGTTTCTTTCAAACTAACAGTAAAATATATATAATAAGCTTCTTTACTTTTATTATAGTCAATATTTTTCAAATTAATAATTATATCTTGACTTTCACCTGCTTTAATTCCTCTTAAATTTGTAGTATTACTCTTATAAATTTTTCCAGCAGACTTAATTTCCCAATCTAATTTATAAGAACCCAAATCTATAAAATTATATTTATTTTCTATACTAAAAATACCAGCTTCTAAATTTACTATTTTAAACTTTATAGGAGCAATTACTTGTTTATATTCTATTAATCCAGGTGAGGGACTACGATCAGGAAATAGTAATCCATCAAGATTAAAATTAGCATTATGAGGCTGCTCCCCATAATCACCACCATATTTATAATAAAGATTACCATTTTTATCAACAGTACGAATTCCTTGATCAACCCATTCCCAAACAAAGCCCCCATGCAATCTTTCATATTTTTCATAAATATTCCAATAATCTTGTAAACTACCTGGTCCATTTCCCATTGCATGAGCATATTCACAATGAATATGTGGTTTGGTATTATTATTATTTCTGCCAATCTCTTCTAATTTTTCAATAGAAGAGTACATTGTACTATAAATATCAGTTGATTCTGTATTTTTATCTCCTTCATAATGTAAAGGCCTAGTTGGATCAATATTTTTAGCTACTTGAGCCATTTTTTTAAAATTATGACCATATTCAGATTCATTTCCAAGAGACCAAATAAGAACAGAAGCTCTATTTTTATCTCTTTCTACAAGCCTTTTTATTCGGTCAATAAATGCTTTTTCCCAGGCCTGATCAACAGTTATTTTTTTATAATCACTAGTTAATTCAAAACCATGGCACTCTAAGTCAGCTTCATCTATTACATATAAGCCATATTGATCACATAATTGATAAAAATAAACTGAATTTGGATAATGAGCTGTTCTGACTGCATTAATATTATTTTTTTTCATCATTAAAACATCATCTAACATCTCTTTTTTAGTAATTGTTCTTCCTGTATCCTGATTAAACTCATGTCTATTTACTCCTCTAAACATGATTTTTTTCCCATTAAGAAGTATCTTGTTATTTTTTATTTTAATTTCTCTAAATCCAATTTTATCTTCTATCTTATCTCTCAAATTATTCTCAGCATCATAAATTTCTAATTTCATTTGATATAAATTTGGAGTTTCAGCAGTCCATTTATTAACTACTAATTTTTCAAACTTAAAATCAATTTTTTCCTTCAGCTTAAATTTTGCTTCAGCCAAAACAGAATTCTGATCTTTAATAATTGCTCTAAGAGTCCAATTCTTCTTGTCTATAAACTCTAAACCCCTTACTTTGATTTCAAATAAAGCATCTGCTAATTTATATTCTTGATCAAATTTATTTTTAAATTTATAATCCCAAATATTAACTTGATCAGTAATTTCTAGTTCAACATCTCTAAAAATACCGCTAAACCACCACATATCTTGATCTTCTAAATAACTACCATCTGACCATTTATAAACAACAATAGTTAATTCATTTTTAGACTTTAAAAATGGATCAATTTTAAATTCACTAATCATTCTACTTCCTTGGCTATAACCAATAAATTTTTGATTAAGATAAACAGCGAAAGCACTATCAACACCGTGAAATCTAAGTATTGCTTCTTTATTTGTTAAATCTTCATTTAAGTTAAATTCTTTTTTATAAACACCTGTTGGATTAATAATTGGAACTAAAGGAGGAGCTAAAGGAAATTGATAATATAAATCTGTATAATGCATTTGACCATAACCTTCTAATTGCCAACAAGAAGGCACTCTAATTGTTTCCCAACTTTGGTCAGCTTTATTTAGGATTACATTTTCTGTAATTCTTTTAGGAGAATCAAAAAACTTAAAATTCCACATTCCCTTCAAATTTTTTATGGGTCTTTTAAAATAAGCTCTTGCAGCTAATCTATTTTTTTCTAAAATATTTAAGTCATTAAAATATTCTCTTAACATAGCTTTCACTCCATTCATTAAAATAACTACTTAATCCCTGACATTGATATCCCTTCTACAAAACGTTTTTGGAACATAAAATAAACAATGACCACTGGCAAAATTGTAACTAAAGAAGTTGCAAAAAGACCTCCATAATTGGTCGTATTTTGACCACTAAACATATTTAAAGCTACTGCCAAGGGAAATTTATCTTGAGTATTTAAAACAAGATAAGGCCAGAGAAAATCTTCCCAATTCCAAAGAAATAAAAAGATAGTTAAAGCCGAAATCATATTAACACATAAAGGAATAACAATTGTATGAAAAATTCTAAATTCACTTGCTCCATCAATCCGAGCTGCCTCTAATAATTCATCTGGTACTCCTGATTTTATATATTGTCGCATCATAAAAATACCAAAACTAGAAAGAATTGTAGGAGCAATAATTGCTATATATTGATCCTTCCAACCAAAATCAGTAATCATCTGATAAACAGGAATTACTGTTATAATATAAGGAATCATCATTGTAAATAATACTATTTTAAACAAAATACTCTTTAAAAAGAAGTTGAATTTAGCTAAAACATAACCACAAAGCAAACTAGTATAAACTGCAATCGATGTTTTAACAGTTGCCAGAAAAATTGAATTCATAAAATATCTACCTATTTTAAAGCGAGAATTTAAATTCAAATAATGTTTTAAAGTGAATTTATCGGGAAAAAAAGTAGGTGGATAACCAATAATTTCTTTATTAGCTTTAAAAGAAGAAAATAAAAGCCAGATAAAAGGAATTGACATTATCAGTCCTCCAATTAATAAAAAGCTAAAAATTGCAATCCTAAAAACCTTATTTTTAGTCATTACATTTCTCCTCCCTTCATAATTTTAAACTGAATAAAGGTTACAATCATAATTAATATAAATAAGGAAACAGTAATAGCTGAAGCATAACCAAAGCGATAATATTTAAATGCTTGCTCATAAATAAGGTAAAGCAAAACATGAGTTGAAGTTCCGGGACCACCTTTTGTCATAACAAAAACCTGAGTAAATGTTTGAAAATAAGAAATTATTGAAGTTATAATCACAAAAATTAAAGTTGGTTTTAAAGTTGGAATAACTATATTCCACATTTTTTGCCAACGATTTGCTCCATCAATTTCAGCTGCTTCTATAATACTTCGAGGTACATCCATTAAACCAGCTAAAAAGATAATTACTGCATAGCCAACATCTTTCCAAATGGTCATCAACATAATTGCTGGTAAAGCCAAATTTCTATCATATAAAAATTTAACATTCGTAATCCCAAAAGCAGCTAAAATCATCTGAAAAAAACCAATATTAGGATCATAAAGCCACTTCCAAACTAAAGCAACAGCCACTATTGGCATAATTACTGGTAAAAAATAGAGAGAACGCATCAAATTTTTGTACTTTTTGATAGAATTAAGTCCTAAAGCAATAAAAAATCCCAACAAAACTCTTCCTGTTACTACAACTACTACGAAATAAATAGTATTTTTCAATGATTTCCAAAATAAAGAATTATGGTAAAGATGAATATAATTATCAAATTTAATAAATTGAAAAGTATTTCTAATTGGATTCCAATCAGCAAAACTACCAATAAAAGCATAAATCATTGGCCCAATAGAAAAAATTCCATAAAATAAAATCATTAATGTGCTAACTAAAATCACCAACATTTTTTGGGAAGCTAATTGGGAGTTATTTTTAATTTTAATCACCTCGTTTAAAAGGTGCCTTCAAAAATGAAGACACCCTTTTTATTATTTTAGTTGATCAACATATTCATATTTTTCTTCATATTGATGGACACTGTCTAAATTAGAAAGACTTAATTTTCTCACAGCATTGTTTAAAGCTTCTGCAATTGGAATATCCATTACTGCTACTTCTTCAATCACTTGTTTAATTACTGTTTCATATTCACCTGGTAAAACCATTGGAATCATTTTATCCATCTGTGCTTTTATAGCTTCTATAGTAGAATTATCTGCTCCCATATCAACTAAATCTTTACGAGATGAAATACCACTAAATCCATTAGCAATATCTAACATTACCTGATCATTATTTAAAACAAATTTAGTAAAATCAGTTAAAATCTGATACTGTTTTTCATTTACATTTTTATTTATACCAAAAGTTAGTTCCATATCAGCTCTAGTTATAACTGGAGATTCTTGATTCCAAACTGGAATTGGAAAAGCTTTAAAGTTTAATTCTTCATCTGTAGCAGATAGCCAATTATCCATCCAAGCATGACCATAAATAATTGAAGCTTGATATCTTAAAAAAGAATCTTCAGGTGAGCCATCTCCTAAAGTATAATCACTGATTTTTAAATCATCTTCCCAACTCTTAATTCTTTTTAAAACTTTAACTCCCGCTTCAGAATCAATTGTTGTTTCAGAATTTTGATCTACTAAGCCATATCCCTGTTGATAGATTAAATCTGCTAAGGTATACCAAGTACTATAATCAAACCCAGCTCTAACAATTTTATTTCCATCACGAATTGTAAGCTTTTGAGCAACTTTTTCTAGCTCATCCCAAGTTGCTGGAATATCTGATTCATCTAAGCCTGCTTCTTGCCAATGGTCTACATTATAATACATTACAGCACCATAAAAGACTAAAGGAATAAATACCGGTCTTCCATTTTCTCCTAAAAATAAATCTGGATTTTTAAAATTTTCTTTTAATTCATCAACTTCAAATGGAAGTTCTTTTGCATTTGGTAATAAAACATCGGAATAGGCTGTATGAGCCATAAATAATTCAGGACCTCTCCCTGATTGTAATTCTAAAGGTAATTTAGTCCAATAATCACCCCAAGGTTGTTGTTCAATTTTGAATTTAACATTTTCATTTGTTTTTTCATATTGTTTAAACATATTATAATAAAATGAATATTCTACTTCATCACCTGGAATCCAGACAGTTATTTCTTCAACTTCAGATGCAGATACAGCTATCCCAAAACTAAAAATAAGCACCATCATTATTGTTATTAAAAATAATATCCCATTTTTTCTCATATTACCCCTCCGTTTTAATTTTTTTAATTTTATAATAATTTAAGTTTACTAATTATTTTACTAAAAGTCAAGTAAAAAAATTATTAAAAACTATAAATTTATTAAAAAAGGAACTAATATTGGAACTAAAGTGGTTAAAATCATTCCACTGATTAAAGCAGGAATTACCATTTCTTCTCCTCCAACTTTTTTCACCAAAGGTAAAGTGACATCTAAAGTAGTAGCCCCTCCAGGAGCAATAGATGCTGTCTGACCAAAATATTTCACAACTGTCGGCAAAATCAAAAATGTTGTAAATTCTCTGAAAATATTAGTTAAAAAAGCTACTGAACCTAATTCTGCACTATGTAGCTCAGATAAAAGAATTCCAGACAAACTATACCAACCAAAACCTGCTCCAATAGCTGCTGATTCATTAAGGTTAAAACCAATTACAAAACCCATAGCAGCTGTTCCAAGAATACTTCCTAAAGCAATTAAAAATGGAAAAACAATAATGCTCCAACCATATTTAACTAAGTGTTTTAAAAGTTCTTTATTTAATCCAATATCTACTCCAACTCCAAATAACAGGAAGACTAATGCATAGCTAGTAATTTTATTAATGAGTTGAAGATAAGTATTATTTAAAAATATAACTCCAAAACCAAGCCCCATTAGGACTGCCAAAGCTATAATCAGGGTATCTTTATAATCAACTTTTACTGGCTCTTCTTTCTGAATTTTACTTATATTTTTATTTTCTAAATCTTTTTTTGTATTAAAGAAAATAAAAATCATCAAAACACTACCTATAATTGCACTAAGCGAAAGCAATAAAGCTTTAAATCCTAACTGACTAATCTGCTTTAAAATTTGCTCATCCATACCTATTTTAGCTCCCATACTAAACAGCAAAACTAATAAAGAAATATTAGTCAAATATTTATTATATTTAATTAAAGTATTTTGGATCAAATTTAAATAAGCAACTAAAAAACCCAGACTAAGACTTAAAAAAATAAGCCAAGTATCCAAATAAACCACTCCTATTTAAATATTTTTATTATTTTTAATTTTACTAATTATTTTACTAAAAGTCAAGTAAAAAAATTAGTAAAAAGAAATTTGCTGATTTCTATATTCAAAAATAGATAACATTTTTGCCACGCTCAAAGACTGGTATCAGCCCCATTAAAAAAAATAAGCCTCCAACAAAGGAGACTTATTTAGAAATTTGATTAATATATTTTTTTAAAGCTTTTAAATCTTTAATAATTATTTGTTTTTTAACAATCTTAATTAAACCATGCTGTTTAAAGTTATTTAGCTCTCGACTAACTGTAGAACGAGAACAACCTATTAAATCAGCAAGATCTTGATGAGTTAAGTTTAAATCTAAATTAATTCCTGCTTCAGTTTCTATTCCCTCTTGGGCTGCTAATCTAATTAAAATTTCTGCTAATTTTCCAGCTGAATCATTAAAAACCATCCCTGCCATCTGCAACATTACTATTCTAAATTTACGGCTGATACTATGAATAAAATATCGATAAAGATCTGCTTCTTTTTTTAATCTTTTTTCTAATTCATTTCTTGAAATCAAAGCAATACTAGATTTTTTCATTGCTGTATTAATCAGCTTATTTTCTGACTCAGTAAAATAATCCATTTCACCAAATATTTCTCCTGCCCGCAGCAAGTACAAAGATTTTTCAGATCCATCCTGACTAAATAAAGATTGTTTAATTTGACCAGAACAAACGATAGCAAAACTTTGCTTTTCACTTAAAACAATTTGTTCTGCTTTATCTATTTTTAAAATCCTACCTTTTTGAGCAAGCTGAAGAAAGACTTCTCTCATTTTAGCTTGTTTTTGCTGATTAAATAATTTTTTATACAAGCTTAGATCATTCCCTTCTTTAGCATTTAACTTTTTGAACAATTAATTGCTTTATTAAAAAATATCGGCAGAAAGCCAAATCAAACTAGCTGCTGCCGATAATTTACATTATTTATTTTAGCTTATTTTGCCACCTGATTTTGTAATATCTTCATCATTTTCTACTGCACCTTTAAGAGCATAAGTTAAAGCTTCTTTAATATTAGCTAATGACATACTAGCTTTTTCTTTTTTATCAATAACCTGTTCTGGAATAAAAGGTACATGGATAAAGCCACCTTTCATTTCTGGATACTTTTTATCAATTAAATATAATAAACCATACATTAGATGGTTGCAGACAAAAGTCCCAGCTGTATTAGATACTTCTGCTGGCAGCTTATGGTCTGTTACTTCTTTAACCATTGCTTTAATTGGTAGTTCAGCAAAATAGGCATTAGCTCCTTCAGCAAATATTTTAGTATCTATAGGCTGATTACCTTCATTATCTTCAATTCTGGCATCATCAACATTAATAGCTACTCTTTCTACAGATAACTTATACCGGCCACCTGCCTGACCAACACAGATTGTAATATCTGGTTTTTCAGCCTCTATATATTTTTCTAAAGCCTCAATTGATTTTTCAAACACTGTTGGTATTTCTTTTTTTATAATTTCTGCACCTGCAATTTGATCTTCTAATATTTTAACTGCCTCAAAAGCAGGATTAATAGCTTCTCCCCCAAAAGGATCAAAAGCTGTAACTAAAACTTTCATAATTTAACCTCCATTTATTTAATTAAAAAGCTAAAAAGTACATTAAAGCAATATGAACTAAAAGCATAACTAAAGCAAAAGCAAATTGTGAAATTATAACTCTATTTTGACTTTTAGTTTCTAATACTGCTGCTGGAACTATATTAAAATTAGCTGCCATTGGAGTCATTAAAGTTCCACAATAGCCTGCTGTTAAAGCTAAAGCTCCTGCAATAGCAGGATCTGCACCTTGACTATAAACAAAAGGCATTCCAACTCCAGCTGTAATTACAGCAAAAGCTGCAAAAGCATTACCCATAATTATAGTAAATAAGGCCATTCCCAGACAATAAGCAATTACTCCCAATAAAATATTTCCTTGAGGTATAACCCCTGAAATACTAGCTGCTATTACTTCTCCAACTCCAGCTGCTGCAAATAATGAACCTAAGGCTGCTAACAGTTGAGGTAAAATACTAGCTGATCCTACTTGTTGTAATAAACGACTACCATCATAGGCTACAAAAGAGACTTCAGCTTTAGTCATATAAAGAGCCATTAAAGTAGCTACTAAGGCTCCAGCTCCTAAACCAACTAAACCACTAAATTGGGTAAATTGAGCTATACCAAAGGCAAAAACTGCTATACTTAAAGCAGGAATAAATAATTTATTTTTAAATTTTTTAGATTCTGCTAATCTAAATTCTTCGGAAGCATTATGCTGATTTCCAGCTTGAACTTTGTTTAAAGCAGTTAAAACTCCCATTATAATCAAAATTATAGCTACAACTTGTGGTGGAACATATTTTCCTAAAATAAAAACAAATCCCAAAAGGCCCCAAAAAATTGTAGAACCAATACGTGAGGGATGTTTTTGATCAGCATAAGCCATTTTGGCTGTTAATAAAGAAACCAAACCAGCCATAATATAAAGTGCTTCTAAAAGTAATGTTTGCATAATTACTGCTCCCCTCCTGAACTTTTCTTTTTCAATCTTCTCGCTAATCTCTTATCTAATAAATTATAATAAATAACTGCTAAAACAAAAGCAATTACTGCTACTGGTACTGATGCCTTAGAAACTTCTAGTGGAGTAACTTCTATTCCTAATTCACTTAAAGTACCAACAATTAAAAGTACTCCTCCAGCAGCTATAAAGACATTCTGACCAAAAAAGTTAGCAAAGTTCTCAGAAGAAGCTGCATAACCTTTTAACTCCTCAATACTCTTTTCATCTAAATCTTGATAACTAACCTTAGCTGCTCCTTCTGTCATTGGATAAATCAAAGGACGAATAAACTGTACATGTCCACCCAATCTTAAAGAAAAAGCCGCTGCTAGCTCTCTAATTAAAGTATAAGTACTTAAAACTTTTCCAGGGGTTGCAGCTTTAATATTTTTTATTAATTCTGCTGCCCTCTCTTTTAAACCATAACGTTCTAAAATTCCAATAACAGGTAAAGTAACTAAAAATAATGACATATACCTATTTTGAATAAAAGCCTCTCCCAAAGTTACTAAAATCTCATTTAAACTAAGACCACCAACTAAACCAGTTACAACTCCAGCTGTTAAAACAACAGCAATAATATCAAATTTGAAGATGAAACCGATAATAATAATTAAAACTCCAATTAATCTAATCATTTTTTTCTCCTCTCTACTTGTTTTTTTAATATAGTTATTTTAATTTTAATATTTTAACAGTCAAAAATCAGTGCTGAAGAACACAAATTTTAAAAAAGCAGTTAACTGTAAAAATTAACAGCTAACTGCTTTTAAATTGAATTTTAAGCTTGATAAAGTGTTTCTTTAGCAAAAGATCCTAGTAATTTTAAATATTCTGATTGTATAAGTGGTGCTCTAAAGTTATTTACTATTTTTTTTGCTAAATGAGCTTCATTATATAAAAGCTCAATAATTGTTAAAGATAAAGCTTTAATCGGCAGAATAACTGCTGTTTTTTGAGCTTTAGTTTTAAAATTTCTGGTATGCAAATCTCCTTCAACTCCACCAAAAAAGGGATGGAGTGCAGGCATCAAATGAGAGATATCTCCAAAATCAAAAGAACCAGTAAAGTCTCCCCCAACTGTTATATCTTCTGCCTCTATCAATTCTAAAAGATTTTCTTTTAAAATATTATCTAAATCTTGATTATTTAGTAAAGGTAAATAACCTGGTATATCTTTTATTTCAACTTCAGCTCCTACTGCCATTGCAGCGGCTTTTAAAGAACGATCAACTTTAAGATTAGCTTTTTTGATAGCTCCAATATTTCTAGCTCGAACATAACTTTCTAATCTTACATCTGCTGGAACAATATTTACTATATCCCCACCCTTAGTAATAATTGGATGTACTCTAATTTTATCTGATTCAGCAAATGTTTCTCGCTGTGCATTAATATTATTCATTGCCAATACAGCTGCATTTAAGGCATTTATTCCCTTTTCAGGAGCTGAGCCAGCATGAGATTCCTGACCAGTAAATTTAACTTTTTTACCAATAAAGCCATTCCCTTTAGGAGCAATCAAGGCTTTTTTTGAAGCTAAATCTAAAGAATGCATCATAATTGAAATATCTACATCTTTAAAGTAGCCTCTTTTTATTAGTTCCTGTTTACCTCCAAAAAAGCTGATTTGATCAGATTTTTTTAATTGATCTCTATATTCTAATTCAATAAATTCCTCAGCTGGTGTACTAATAAATTTAAGGGCTCCAGCCAGTTCGGATTCTATCCCAGCTTTTTTAAAAGCAGCTGCTATTCCATACATTACTCCTAACTGAATATTATGGCCACAAGCATGGATAGCATTTGTTTTTGGATCTGCATCAGGATGTTCAGCACAAGTTACAGCATCTAATTCTCCTAAAACTGCAATAGTTGGGCCAGGATTGTCCATTTTAAAAATAGAATTAATTCCAGTTAAAGGCTTATTTTTTTCAAAATCAATTTCCAATTCCTTAAAAGCAGAAGCTAATATTTCAGTTGTCTTCTTCTCTTTATAACCTAGTTCTGGATTTTGATAAATCTCATTTACAATTTCAATTATTTTTTCCTGATTAGCATCAATAACCTCAAGTATTTTTGCTTTAATTTCTGCTTTTTGCAAAATTAACCCTCTCCTTTAAATTATTCCTTGTAATTTAAGTACTATCTGAGCTACAATTGCAGAACCAAAATAGGTTCCTATAAAAACAGCAATCGCTACTATAAAAACCTTCCAACTTAATTTTTTCAATTTATCGATCTTATTTCCAACTGATATACCAGCAAAAGCTAAAATAGGGGTTGTAGTCCCTAAAAAATTAACTTCATTTGTATATTTCAAAAATAATTCTGCAGTTGGCATAAAAGGCATACTCAAAATTAAAGCTGTCAAAGAAGCCCAAGCAAAAGCTGGAAATTGTAGTTTGGGAAAACTATCCTTGACTGTTAAAGCTAAAAAAGAAATTAAGATCACGATTAACATTCCTGGTAAAGCAGGAATGATTGCTATTCCATAACCAAATTTTTGCCCAACTAAAATTAAAAAACCAACAATTAATAACATCTTTAAATAGTCTAAGCTTCTTTCAAAATTAAGACTCATTCTGATCACCTCTGTCATCTTTACTAAAGAAAGGAATTAACTTATCATACATAAAATTAACTAATGGTAAACCTAAAAAGATAACAGAATAAAGACCAGTCACTCCAGTTAACATATTACTTGTAGCTGCATAAGCCAAAATCTGATCTTTCATTCCTGGTACTGCTTCTGCTAAAGCTCCAGAGGCTGAAGCCATCATTGATCCACTTCCCATTCCACTGGCCATTGCTAAAGCTAAAGGATGAATACCAGTCGCTACAGAATAACCTCCTAATAGTCCGAAAAAAATTGTACCAAAAACAGTTCCCATTAAATATGTACCTAAAACTCCAGTACCTTCTGGAGAAGAAATTCCATATTTTTCACCAATAACTCCTAAAGTTGGTTCACGCGAAATACTAGCAGTTGCTCCAACCGCTTCTCTTTTCATACCGAGAGCTAAAGCCAAAGGTAAAGCCATAAAAATAGTAGCTAAATTACCAAGTTCTTGTAATAAAAAAGCTGGACCGGCCTTAACAACTTCTACAATATTTGGCCCAACTAAAGTTCCATATTTAACTCCTAAAGGTAAAAGCGCTATCATTACATAGGTTCCTGCCTTCTCAACTTCTTGCATAGAAATTACTCTTTTTAAGGCTTTAATTTTACTACCTAGAAGTTTAGGTGTAACTGCAATCCCAATAATAACTGCAAAGAGCATCGGTAATAAAACCACCTGACCTGGGCCAATGTTAAAAGTTTTAGTTCCAAAAACTTCTGTAGCTAGAACAATAACCAAGACTGATAAAAACAATTTTAAAAAAGATTGAAAATCATTTTGCTGACTTTTATTTTTTTTCATTTTTATACAACTCCTCAATACTTATACTTCTCATTTTTAAAGAATCTATAAATTATTAACAAATTTTTCTAACAATTATAAAATATAGCCCCCTTTTTTATGAATTTTTTTATGATTATTAGTTGTATTTTAAGGTTATTTTTAGTAAGTGTCAAGTTTTTATAATAATTTAAATTTTGAAATTGATATTTAAATAATAAATTTTTATAATTTACAGCTATTAAAAGAAAAATCGTCCCTCTTTAGGGACGATAATAATCAATTCTAAAAATACTAGAATTTATATTTCTTTTATCTTTATTTTATCAATATAATTATTTACTTTTTTTAGATCCACATATGCAGTTTGTTTTTCAACTGCATTAGCAACACCACAAGCATTTGCTAACTTTAGGCTAGACTCAATATCCATATTTCGTTGAACTGCTA
Source organism: Halanaerobium praevalens DSM 2228 (assembly GCF_000165465.1). Lineage (GTDB taxonomy): Bacteria > Bacillota > Halanaerobiia > Halanaerobiales > Halanaerobiaceae > Halanaerobium > Halanaerobium praevalens. The sequence goes on along the minus strand of NC_017455.1, from coordinate 431,957 downwards.
CTCCTAAGCCAGCTACTAAACTATCACCAGAACCAGTTAAATTAATAGCTTCAATTTCTGGTACTTCTATTTTATATTTTGAATCTTGACTAAAAAAATACATACCTTTAGCTCCCAAACTAATAGCAATGTTTTTAGCACCCATTTTTTGTAATTTATTTGCTGCTTTTAAATAATCTATTTCTTTTTCAATTTTAAAATTAAAAATAGATTCAAGTTCACTCTGATTAGGTTTTATAAAATCAGGTCCAGCTTTAATACCATTAATTAAAGCTTCTCCACTTGTATCTAATATAACTTTTTTATCATTAATTTTAGCTATCTTAATTATTTCTTGGTAAAAGTCATTTTCTATCCCTTCTGGTAAACTACCAGAAATAATTATGACTTTAACTTTTTTTATTTGATTTTTAAAATCAAATAAAAATCTATCTTTTTCAGATACCTTTATTTCAGGTCCTTTTTCTAAAATTTCAATTGAACTTTTAAAATGATCTATAATATTAATACAAGACCTAGTTTCAGCAGCAATTTTAGTAAAGCTATTATTTATTTTTAATTTTTTTAATTCTGCTTTAATAAATTTTCCTGCATAGCCACCAATAAACCCCATCGCAGTCAAATTTCCATCTAATAACTTAATAACACGACTTACATTGATTCCTTTACCTCCTGCAGTTGCCTGATAATCATCAGTTCTTTGAATTGTATTTACTTTTAATTCATTGATATTATATCTTCTATCAACTGATGGATTTAAAGTAATTGTAGCTATCATTTTAATGATCCTTTATTAACACTACCACATAACTTTATTTTCTTCTTAACTAATTTTTTCATACTTTCTTTACCAGGCTTCAAATATTTTCTAGGATCATTTGCTTCAGGATATTTTTTGAAATAATTTTTTACTGCATCAGAAAAAGCAATTTTTAATTCTGTAGCAATATTAACTTTTGTGATACCCATTTCTATAGATTTTTTTACATCTTTACCAGGTACTCCAGAAGCACCATGCAGCACTAAAGGAACATCTACATTATTTTCTATAGCTTTTAAACGTTCATAATCAATTTTAGGATCTTTTTTATATAATCCATGTGCAGTGCCAATTGCAACAGCTAAAGAATCAATCCCTGTTCTCTTAACAAAATCAGCTGCTAAATTGGGATCTGTTAATTCAGAATCTGCAGCACTAACTTCAATATCATCTTCCTGACCTACTAACTTGCCTAATTCAGCCTCTACACTAACATCATATAATCTGGCAAACTCAACTACTTCTCTAACCTTAGCAATATTTTCCTCATACTCTAAAGCTGAAGCATCAATCATAACTGATTTACAGCCTAACTTTATTGATTCTTTTATATCCTCAATGTTTTCATGATGATCTAAATGAAAAGCAATAGGAATTGTTGAATCTGCTGCTGCACTTTTCATAATATTGATTAAATATCTAGCTCCGGCAAATTTAATTGTTCCTGGTGTTGCTGCAATAATTATTGGAGAATTTAATTCTTCTGCAGCTTCAACTACTACTTTTGTGGTCTCTAAATTATGAATGTTAAATGCTGGTACTGCATAATTTCTTTTTTGAGCATCAAGCAAAAGATTTCTATTTGATATGATATCCATTACTCCAATCCCCTCCCCGTAGTGAACAAGTTTATACTTCTCTTCTAAATTTATCTAGATCTATTTTTGCATTTTCTTTTCTTGAATGTTCTGCTGCAAAAGCCATTAAATGACTTTCTACCGAATCAGCCAGGGTGCTTAAACTATTTCCAGAGCGTTCTCCTTTTAACAATGATATAAAATCTTTCATTATTCCAGCATCTCCTCCACCATGACCGGATGCATTATTATAAACCTTAATGGTTTCTTTTTCTTTGTCAAACTTATAGATATCTATTTTTTGATTAACAAAATCTGCTCTTATCTATCCATGACTGCCAAATATTTTTGTGGTTCTGTTTATCTCTTCAGAAAAGGCAGTCAAAGCAAAGTTAACTTCAATGTTATCTTCTAAAGTCATCTGTACTGTCTGAGTATCTGCCACATTATTATCAGATTGATAAACACACCTTCCATAGGAGCCTTCTTTCACTGCCTTGTAAACACCTTCTGCAGATAAATCATCAGTTATCACTGATACAGGCCATTTTGTTTCACCAGTTAAATATATTTTTTTTGCTGAATATGGACAATCTGATTCGACTCCACATTCGATACATCTTTTAGCAGAATTTTCCGGTGCATTTTCTTGATTAAAATAGGATAGTTTTCCTTTTGATGTTAATTCAACTGCCTTTTTCTCAAATAACCAATAAATTAAATCAAGATCATGACATGTTTTTTGTAAGATAATCGGTGCTGCTTCCTTGGTAGTTCTCCAGTTTCCTCTGACAAAACTATGAGCAAAATGATAATAGCCTATGTTTTCAATATGATCGATAAACTGAACTTTTCCAATTAACTGCCGATCAAGTAACTCTTTTAATTTCTTATAAAAACTTGTATATCTTAAAACATGGCAGACGAGCACATCTACATTATATTTTTTGTTATGATTTAATATTTCTAAAGTATCTTCTAAATTTGGTGCTATTGGTTTCTCTAATAAAATTTTATATCCCTTTTCCATCGCCTTTTTTGCTGGTTCTAGATGCATTTTATCCATTGTAGAAATTATAATACCATCAGCTAACTTTTCTTTAGCCAGAAGTTCCTCCCAGCTTTCAAAAAGATTTTCAGCTTTAATATCATGTTCTTTAGCAAAAGAATTTCTCTTATGTGAGTTAGGTTCTGCCGCTGCAACTATTTGTGCTTCACCAGGGTTGTTTCTAAGATACTCACCATATGCTTCTCTACCCCGATTACCAGCACCTAAAACTGCAATTTTTATTGTCATTATATTTTTCCTCCCCTTATCCTTTGGTTCCTGTGAGAGCAATACCCTCTACAAATTGTTTCTGTAATAAAATGAAAATAATTAACATTGGAAAAATAGCAATTAATGCACCTGCCATTAAAACTGGATAATTTGTTAAATACTGCCCTTGAAGTGACGCCAGACCAACAGAAAGCGTCATTTTTGATGTTGACGTATTAACAATTAAAGGCCACATAAAATCATTCCAGGACCATCTTACAACAAATATCGCTAGAGCAATTAAACCCGGTTTTGCAAGCGGCAGCATAATGTGCCAGTATATTTGGAAGTGATTACAACCGTCCAATCTTGCTGACTCTTCTAATTCTTTTGGCAAAGTCATAAAAAATTGTCGCAATAAAAACGTTCCAAAAGCACTAAATAACCCTGGGAATATCAATGCTTTTAAAGAATTTAACCATCCTAATTTCCCCATAATTATATATTGAGGGATATAAAATGACTGAGGTGGAACCATTAATATTGATAAAATCATTAGAAACAACATTTTTCTGCCTGGAAATTCAATCCTTGCAAAGGCATAAGCTGCCATTGATGAGATAAGCAGCTGGCCTACTGTTCTTCCTAAAGCAGTAATAAAAGTATTAAAGAAAAATTTAGCAAATGGCAATAATTTTAAGACGTCACTATAGTTTGACCAAATAATTTCCTTGGGGAAAATAACCGGAGGTACCTGAGTTGTTTCTCCTAAGGTTTTTAGTGATGTTAAAAGCATCCAGATAAAAGGTCCAATCATAAATAAAGAACCAATTATTACTATAGTATGTATTGTTATCTTTTTATACTTATTTTTATTTGATATTCCTAGCAACTTTCATCCACCTCCTATTAATTATAATGAACCCATTTATCCTGTAATTTTGTCTGGAAAATTGTCAAAACAAAAATTATTAAAAATAATATTATCAAAATAGCTGAAGCATAACCTTTTTGGTTTAACCTAAAAGCAGTCTTATAGAAAAAGTAGACAATCGATTGAGTATCTTCAATAATAAAAGATGTTTCATCAACCATCATAAAAATTAAATCAAACACTTTTAAAGAGTTTATTATCGATATTATTGAAACAAAAAATATTGTTGGAGTTAACAGTGGTAAAGTGATTTTGAAAAACTTAGTAAAAGGTCCAGCACCATCTATATCTGCAACTTCATATAAAGATGACGGTATACCCTGAAGTCCTGAAAGAAAAATAACCATATTATATCCGATAGTACTCCAAATTCCAACTATTATGACAGAATATAAAACTAAGTCAGGACTGGTGATCCAACGTGGACCCTGAATATTAATCGTACTCAATAAATAATTAATCAAACCATAATCAGCATTATATAACCAGCGCCAAATCATAGCAATTGCTGCCGGCATCGTTATAACAGGCAAAAAATACAAAGTCCTATAAACTACAAGTCCTTTTATTTTTTGATTTAATAAAACGGCTACTATAATACCAATAATTATACTGATGGGTACTGATAATCCAGTATAAATAAATGTATTTTTTAAGCTTATATAAAATTCTGGATCTTGAAAAATGCTTAAATAATTTTTTAAACCTACTAAAGTGGTGCCACCAAAGGCTCCCCATTCTGTAAAACTAAAATAGAGAGACTGCATTATAGGCCAAATATAAAATATAATCGCGCCGATAAAATATGGTGAAATCATAAGATAAGCCCAAAAATTATCTGTTTTCTTGCTAGAACTGAAAATATTTTCTTTGATAAAGTCCAAAATTATCCCTCCTTTTTATAACCAGGGGAGCGTTTATCACTCCCCCAAAATTTAGTTTTACTATTACTCTTCTCTAAGAATTTTATTCATTTCTTCAGCAACTTTATCAGCAGCTTCTTTCACACTAATCTCACCAGACCAAGCTTTATTGAAGTACTTATTTTCTAATTCATTCCACTTAGCTGTATTTACAGATTGTGGATATGGATATGAGTGAGGAAGCATTTCAATAAAGGCTTCAAGATTCATATTAGGATTAGAGTCTAACCAGGCCTGCTGTGTATTTTTATAAGCCGGTATAACTGTTCCTGTATTAGCCATTATTTTAGCTGATTCTTCTGAGCCTAGATATTCCAAAAACCTCCATGCTGCCTCTGGATTTTCACTTTGACTGCTGATTACATTAGCCAGCCCATGGATTACAACTCCTTTTCTATCTCCCTTAGGTAAAACTGCTACATCAACTTTATCTTTTGTATATTCATTATTAGAAAAAGCAATCTGCTGCCAGGATCCATGATAAAGCATAGCTACTTTACCAGAACTAAATAAATCAAGCGCACTGGTATCTGTCATCTGAGCTAATGTTGGGGATATCTTATACTTATGAATTAAGTCTACCCAAAACTTTAGACCGTCTATAGTATCCTGTTTATCATAGCCTGAAATTTTTTTGCCATTTTCATTTTTAACAATATAACCACCACTCTGGAAAATTGTATTATAATAATTTTCTTGACCATCCTGCGGGGCTGCAATACCCCAAACTCCCTCTGATTGATTAGTTATTTTTTTAGCAGCATTTATCAAATCATTCCAATTCCAATCTTTTTTAGGATATTCTACATTATATTTATCAAAAATTTCTTTATTATAATACAGTCCAATAGTATCAAAATCTTTTGGTAAGCCATATAATTTATCTTCATATGTATATAAATTTACAAGTGATTCTATATATGAAGATTCAGAAATTTTATCACTATTCTTTATTTTTTCATCAATTGGCATAATCATTCCATTAGATGCATATAAGGCAAAATTAGGACCATTCAACCAGAAAACATCTGGTAAAGAACCCCCTGTAGCTGAAATCTGAAGTTTTGTCCAGTATTGACTATAAGGAGTCAATTCAATTTTTACAGAAATATCTGGATATTCTGTTTCAAAATTATCAATAATCTTCTGCATAGCAGGAACCTGATTTTTATCCCATAAACCATATTTTATTACAGTCTCAGCACCAACAATAGAGCTAAAAGTTACCATTAAAATAATGAAAACTAGCGAAATAACAATTTTCTTTTTCACTATAACCCCTCCTGTTTTTTATTAATTAATAACTATTAGACTTTCCCCCTTTCATCTTAATTATTTAATTAAATCTATCTAAGTTAAAATTTAATTTAAAACTTCTAATTTATTTTTATAAACAATTTTACCATCAACAGCTGTCAGATAAATATTCATCTCTGAGTCTATTACTGTAATATCTGCTTTTTTAAATTTTTTAATACTTCCTAACTCACTATCTAAACCTAAAATCTTTGCCGGGACTAAAGAAGCCATCTTAACCGCTTCAAAAAGTTCAATATCTACAGCTTCTTTAATATTTAATAGTGCATCTTTAATTTTTAAAGTACTGCCAGCTAAAGAACCACTTCTAGTTCTTGCAGTCGCATTTTTCACATTAACATCAATCTCACCTAATTTATATTCTCCATCTTCAATCCCACCTGCTCTCATACAGTCACTTATTAAAGCAATTTTTTCTAAACCCTTTACTTTATAAAGTATTTTCATTACTGCAGGATGAACATGAATCTTATCTGCAATTAGTTCACTATAAATTTCATCAAAAGCCATAATTCCACCGATAGCTCCTGGATTACGGTGATGCAAGCCTTTCATTCCATTAAAGGTGTGAGTTGCTAAAAAAGCTCCATTTTTTACTGATTCTTCGATTACCGAGTAATCGGCATTAGTATGAGCTAACGCGGCTATTATTCCTTTATCACACAGAAATTTAATAACTTTTTGCGATTCATTTTTTTCAGGTGCTAAAGCTAATATTTTGATATTATTTCCAGAAATATCAATCATTTTTTTAATTTCTTTGATATTTGGTTCTTTTAAATATTCTTCTGGATGAGCTCCTTTTTTTTCTTTGCTTAAATAAGGACCTTCTAAATATGTCCCAATAATTTTAGCTCCTGCTAAACCTCTTTTCTGAGATTCCCTTATATTTTTTAAAGCATTTTCAATTTTAGATATGGGTGCAGTCAAAGTCGTAGCTAAAAATCTACTAACTCCAATACTTGCTAAATACTTTGAAATATCATTTAACGATTCATAATCTCCATCCATCACATCTTTTCCTACTGCACCATGAATATGAAGATCAATCAGAGCAGGAATAATTATTTTATTTCCACAATCTACTACTATATCATTTGAACTCAGTTCAGAACTTTTAACAAATCCAGATATTTTTTCACCCTCAATTTTTAAAGCGTGATCTAATATAATTTCATCTTCTTTATATATTTTTTTGCTCTTAATATAATAGCTCATTTTTTCCACCTAGCTTTTTTTATTGATATGGATATATTTTTACTCCTTGAACAACTCTATTAACCTCACCACTTGGACTCGGGTCATCAGGCGTAATTCCAATCTTTAAAGAGTTAAGCATCGCAAGTATTTGAGGAGCAGTTATATAGTTTAATGAATTATAAATTTCATCTATAGCTTCTGTTTTAGCTGCTAGTATTATAAGATTATCGGCTATATCATCAATTTTTTGATCATACTCTTCTGCCAGAACTAATGTTTTGAAATTTCCCTTTTGTAGAGCAAGCTCTTTTAAAAGATCATAGTCATATTTCTGGCTATATTGATCTCTTGATAAAAATAAAACAACTAAAGTCTGATCATCTATTATAGATTTAGGACCATGCCTGAATCCAAGTGGAGTGTCATATCTGCTAACAATTTTCCCAGCTGTTAATTCAAGTAATTTTAAAGTAGCTTCTTTTGCTATACCAAAATAACTATAACTGCCGAGATAAACAATTTTTTTGAAATCTAATGCGGCTAAACTCTCAATAACTCTGGTGTCCTGAAGCATTGAGCGTGCATTATCAATAATAAGATCTATATCTTTTTTTATACTGTTTAGGCACTCTATATCAAATACTAATAGAGCAGCTAAAAGCATTGAAGTAAAACTGCTAGTCATAGCAAAACCCCTGTCATGAGTTTCCTCGGGTAATAGAATCACTTTTGTTTTTTCTCCACCTGCATTTTTAGCTAAACTGCCATCTTTATTGCAGGTTATTATTATCTGATAAAGGTCATCGATAATTTTTTCAGCCAGTTCAACTGTTGCTAAGCTTTCTGGGCTATTACCAGATCTGGCATAAGAAAATAATAATGTTGGAATATTCTCTGCTAAATATACTTTTGGATGGCTCACAATTTCAGTTGTATGTACTGATTCAATATCAGTTTCGGGCATTATTTTTTTTAGATACGGAACAAGTATATCCCCAATATAACCTGATGTTCCGGCTCCTGCAAAAATAATTCTCAGTTTTTCTATATCTAAAATACTATTTAAAAAATCTGATATTTCTTCTTTTTGTTGATTTATTAAAGCAAATGTTTTTTCCCAAACATCTGGCTGTTGAAAAATTTCTTCTGCTGTTATTAAGCCGCTGCTATTTTTTAATTCAGCTTTAGTTTTTGAAAATAAGCTTTTCATTTTTTAAAACCCCTTCCAATCATTATTTAATTAAAGCTTTACTCTTTCTTCTTCTTTCTTTAAATTTTCTATAATTTTTTGGTTACTTTTCTGCAAATTATTTTTCAATATTCCTGCATAAAGTGCAGCTCCAGTAACTGGTCTTAAAATAGGTTCGATAAATTTTATATTTTCTTTTTTTAAAAATTCTTTGAGCGGATCTAGAATAAAACTTCCCGCCTTAAAAACTCCACCTGAAAACGATACAGTTATTTTTTCATTTTTCTTAAAACTAAGTTTTTTGATCAAAGCCTTAATAATCAGACTTTGTTCATAAGCTGCACTTTTATAAATTAAAGCTGCTTGTTTGTCTCCCGCCAAAGCTGCTTTATATAATATAATAGCAAGGGATGCTATTTTATCTCTTTTTAATTCTAAACTATTATATAAAATTTCTATTAGATCAAAATCTCTTTTTAGATTAAACTTCTCTCTGACAATTTGATAGAGCTCAGTTTTCTCCAGGCGTCCATCCGATTCTTTGCTAAATAAAAAGAGTAATTCTCTACCTAACCAATAGGCTGAACCTTCATCTCCACAAAAGGGGCCCCACCCACCTGCTCGAGCAGTATTAAACTTCTGATCTTTTGCAAATCCTATTGATCCGGTCCCAGCAACAATATTTATCCCTGCTCTGCAAGCTAAAGAACCAGCCCAGGCGGCTTCTACATCGTTTCCAGATTCAAATTTAGTTTCTGGTATTATTTCGCTAATTATTTTTCTAATAATCATTGTATCTTTTTCATTTTCACCATAACCTGGAATACCCAAAAAAGCATATTCTATATCAGAAATATCTATTCCAGCCTTTCTACAGCAGTCTTTAATACCTTTTTTTAAAAGATTTTGAAAAGCATTAAGACCTATCTGAATGTAATGACAGGTTTCTGTAGTTAAATAAGCTAAAATTTTCCCTTTTTCATTAATCAATAAAAAGGCAGTTTTTGTTCCTCCTCCATCAACTCCTAAATAATACATTTTCCACCCCTTTTATATTTAAAGCCTTATTTATTATGTTGTCATTACCAGTTAGTTAAAAAAGATAGAATTTATTCCAAAACAACATGGAATCTAAATTTATCTCCTCTTGCTACACTAACGGTATATTCTATAACATCATTATTTTCATAAGTAAAACGTTTCAATAAAATAGCTGGTGAATCTTTTTTGACCTCTAAATATTTTTCTTCTCTGGAATTTATAGCAGTAGCTTTAAAAGTCTCTTCTGCTTTTTCAAAATCAACATTATATTTATCTGAAAAAATATCATACATTGCTTTTTTACTTAATAGCTCTTTAGTTAATCCTGAAAATCTTGATTTAGGCAAATAAGTAGTTTCTAGCATCATTGGAACTTCATCTGCAAGTCTTAATCGAGTAAATTTATAAACTTTTTGATTAAGAGGGATTTTTAAATTCTCTGAAATTTTAGCATTAGCTTTAATAGTTTCAAATTCAATCACATTGGAAGATGGAGCTTTTCCAACTTTCTTCATTTCTTCTGTAAAACTATAAAAACTTAATAAATCTTGTTCAAAAGCTTTTTCAGAAATAAAAACTCCTTTCCCCTGCTTTTTATATATATAATCATTTTTTTCAAGTTCAACCATTGCTCTTCTAACGGTCGCTCTACTAATATCATATTGCTCGCACAATTCTCTTTCAGAAGGTAACTTATCATTTTCATGGTAAGTTCCATTTTCGATTTTATCTACAATTATATCGTAAAGTTGATGATATAATGGTAATCTACTATTATTAATTATTTTACTCAAATTCATCACCTCTTATAATGTTATCATGATAAGTATAAAACAATTATACAAGTTGTTTTTTGAATTGTCAAATTTTATTTATAAATTTATTTAATTATAATTAATTCTTCAATTTTAAATATGCTCCACCTTCATATTTATAATCAAAATAATCCATATACATTGTAAAAGGATAAATCTTAAAACTATCTGGTTCTTGATAAACCTTTTCTACTATTTTAATCTTCAAATCACCTTCATAACCGCTATCATTGTATTCATATAATATATAATCATCATTTATAACTTCCTTAAATTGTGAAATAGGCGAACGCTGAGTCGGAGCATATATTCTATAAGGAATAACTTTGCCCTTTTTTAGTGATAAAAACTTATCTGTAATAGACACTCTCCAACCACCCCATTCAAACATTTGATAGCCACCAATAACTTCATGTTTAGAAAAATCAACTTCATCTAAGCCCATTAATTGAGATTTAAAAATCTGATCCCCTTTTTCTACTACAATTTCTCTACCTTTAATTTGAGCCTTAATTTGGGGATTTCGATATACAATTCCAGACTCAGTTTCCTCTTTAAATAAAATATATTCATTTCCAGCAAAAGCTAAATGTACTATTTGATCTAAATCTCTAAATTTAATTTCTTGCTCACCTTTAAAACTAAGAGTTCGGGAAGGGTGATGATCTAAAGTCATATCCAAAGAATCATAATTTTTAATTAAATCATAGCTAAGAGGACCTGAAATATACCAAAATAAATCATCTCGCTCTTGGAAAACTATCAATTGATAATCATCAATTTTGGCTAATTCTAATTCTGAAAATTCAAGTTCTACAACATTCCAAATACTACGAGTTTTTTTCTTTTTACTTTTAATTATTCGCTCTCCAATAGGAGCTTGTGGTTCAATCAACATCACTCTTAAATCAGCCAGAAGTGCACGTTCAGGATCTGCCTTCTTTAACTCGATTCTCAAATTAATTTTTGCCGAATCACCTGCTACTTTTGGAATACTTCCAGTTATTATTAAAGCGAAAATAATTGCTAGAACAAATAGACCTATATATCTTAAAATCTGTCTTTTTTTCATTTTTTAACCTCCATTATAAAATTAAAAAATCTCACTAGAAATTAAATAACTAGTGAGATAGATCTTAACTAAGATAATAGCATTATATCTAATTTTAATTGAATAGTAAATAAAGATATTAATTTTTTTTAGCAAATAATAATTCTAGAATTGCTATTTTTCTTGATTTTAAATATTATTTTTTTATAATTAAAGTTTAAGAAGATTTTTTGTTATTTTTAAAATCTACTTTCTTTACATTATCTCTTCTAGGTTGATAAGTATCTACAAGGTCAACTAAAGCTAATATAATTTCATTTACAGTTCCCTTTTTAGCCAAGCTTTCCAGTCGCTGAAGATGTTTAGCTAAGAATTGTTGGTTTACAGCTCCCAAATTATTAATAAAAATCCGCTCGTGTTCTGTAGCAATATTATCTTCAGTATCACATAAAAGTTCTTCATAAAGTTTTTCTCCTGGTCTTAAACCAATTACATCAATATCTATATCTTCATAAGGAGTTAAACCAGAAAGAGCAATTAAATCTTCTGCTAATTCCATAATTTTTACAGGTTCACCCATATCAAGAACAAAAACTTCTCCACCTTTTCCAAGGGCTCCAGCCTGAATTACTAATTGAGAAGCCTCGGGGATAGTCATAAAATAACGAGTAATATCTTTATGAGTAACAGTTAAAGGTCCCCCCTTAGCAATTTGTTTTTTAAATAAAGGAATAACACTCCCCTGACTACCTAAAACATTACCAAAACGGACCGCCATAAATTTAGTTTTTACCTGCTTATTTATAGTCTGAATAATCATTTCAGCTGCTCTTTTAGAAGCTCCCATGACATTAGTTGGATTAACTGCTTTATCTGTTGAAATTAAAACAAAGCGATCTATTTCAAAATCAGCTGCAGTCTGGGATAAATTTCTAGTCCCTAAAATATTATTTTTAACAGCTTCTTCTGGACTAGTTTCCATTAAAGGTACATGCTTATGAGCAGCTGCATGAAAAACAACATCTGGAGAATATTCATTAAATACTTTTTCTAACTTATTTTTATCACGAATACTACCAATAATAGAAATAAGCTCTAAATTAGGATAATTTTCTTTTAAATCTCTCTCTAAAAAATAGGTTGTATTTTCATTAATATCTAAAATAATAATCTGCTCAGGATTAAATTTTGCAATTTGCCTACAGATTTCAGAGCCAATTGAACCTCCACCACCACTAACTAAAATAGTTTTAGCTTCTAAATAAGCTGAGATTTCAGATGAAATTAAATCAACCTGATCTCGCCTTAGTAAATCTTCTACTTTTACTTCTCTAATCTGATTTAAAGAAACATCACCTTTTAATATTTCATAAACTCCAGGTACAATTTCTACTTTAACATTTTTCTTGTTACTAAGCTCATAAAACCTTTTAATAGTCTTTCCTTCTGCTGAAGGAATAGCAATAATTACTTCATCTACATCATATTCCTCTATTAACTGCGGTATCTTTTTTGTTTTACCAAGAACTTTATAACCATGAATTTCTAAAGCTTGTTTTGCTGGATCATCATCTACTAATCCAATTATTCTTTTACCAATTTCAGGATGCTTTTGCATTTCTCGGATAATCATTTCAGCTGCATCTCCAGCCCCAATAATTAAAACTCTATTTTTAGATTTATTATTTTGATTCCGATTTAAAAAATCTTTTAATAACCTTAAAGCAAAACGCATTCCACCCAAGAAAAAAATATCAGTCATTAAATTAATAGCAATAATACTGCGCGGAAAACTAACTCTAAAAAAATAAAGATAAATTACAAATAAAGTATTAATAGCAAGGGTTGCTTTAAAAATTGAATATAATTCCGACATACTCGCATACTGCCACATCTTATTATAGAGTGAAGAAAAATATAAAACAAATAATGAAATAATAGTAATTGCAACTAAATAGTTAAATTCAAAATGAAGCAGCCAACTTTCATCAAAACGCAAAATAAAAGAAGAAAAAACTGCTAAGTTTACTAAAAATAAATCAATAATTATTAACCTAGGCTTTTTGTATAACTTTAATAAATATTCTAGCATTTAATTCAACTCCTGATAATATTAATTTCCCCTGAGACCAACTAATTATATTATATTGTACTTTTTGCTTTAATTCAATTAATTAACCGAACTTAAATTATTTTTAATTACTTTTAAAAAATAATCTTTAAGATAAAAAAACCTCCCAGGAGGAGGTTTTCTTAAATGATATTTAGATAAAAGTTAAAATCATTAGCTTTTATATTCAAATCTAAGTTGCTAGTTATTCTATTTCAGCTAAAATCTCTTTTAAAGATTTTTTAGCATCACCTAAAAGCATCTCTACTTTTTCATTTGTATAAAGAGGGTTATCTACACCTGCATAACCTGGCTTTTGATCAAGATTTAAAATCATAACTTCTGCTGCTTCTTCTATATCCAAAATAGGCATCCCATAAATTGGAGTTCCTTCTGCTGTTTTAGCTGCCGGATTAATTACATCATTTGCTCCAATTACTATTGCCAAATCTGTTTCTTTTAATTTTGGATTAGCAACTTCTAATTCTAAAAGCTTGTCATATGGAATATTCACTTCTGCTAAAAGCACATTCATATGGCCTGGCATTCTACCTGCCACTGGGTGAATAGCAAAATTAACTTCTTTACCAGCAGTTTCTAACTTATCATAAAGCTCTTTTACTTCAGTCTGAGCTTGGGCTAAAGCCATACCATAACCTGGTACGATCATTATCTTTTCTGCTTTTTTAATTAAAGAAGCTGTTTCAACTTCAATCACATTTTCTGCTGCTGATTCAACTTCAGTTTTAGTTTTTTCTAAATCAGCTAAAATCTCTTTTAAAGATTCTTTAGCATCACCTAAAAGCATCTCTACTTTTTCATTTGTATAAAGAGGATTATCTACACCTGCATAACCTGGCTTTTGATCAAGATTTAAAATCATAACTTCTGCTGCTTCTTCTATATCCAAAATAGGCATCCCATAAATTGGAGTTCCTTCTGCTGTTTTAGCTGCCGGATTAATTACATCATTTGCTCCAATTACTATTGCCAAATCTGTTTCTTTTAATTTTGGATTAGCAACTTCTAATTCTAAAAGCTTGTCATATGGAATATTCACTTCTGCTAAAAGCACATTCATATGGCCTGGCATTCTACCTGCCACTGGGTGAATAGCAAAATTAACTTCTTTACCAGCAGTTTCTAACTTGTCATATAACTTTTTTACTTCAGTCTGAGCTTGGGCAAGTGCCATTCCATAACCTGGTACGATCATTATACTTTCTGCCTGCTCAATTTTACTTGCCAAATTAAACTCTGCTGTTTCTTTTAAATCTTTAGAAACTTCTACTTCTAAATTTAATTCTGCTTTAGAAGTAGACTTTTTTGCTTTAACAAGTTCAGTAAAAGCTTGATTTTTCTTTTCTTTTTTAGTTTTAGTATTACCTGCTAAAACTTCAAATAAGCTTCTGTTCATAGCTCGACACATAATCTGAGTTAAAATAAGTCCAGAAGCTCCAACTACTGCTCCTACCACCACCAAAAGCGGATTATAAATAGCAAAACCAGCTATAGAAGCAGCTAAACCTGACATTGAATTTAAAAGAGAAATAGTTATTGGCATATCTGCTCCACCAACCCTAATTGCAAAAATAACTCCAAAAGCTAAGGCTGAAAGCAGGATTAAAAATATAAATAAATTTGCTTCTATTTGAGTTTGATATTTAAAAGTTATTAAGATTACAGAAATAGCAGGAATAACTAAAGTAAAGAAATTAAAAAAACTGTGGCCTTTTAAAACTATAGATTTTTGTTCCATTCTTCGATCTAGTTTTGCAGCTGCAATTAAACTTCCACTTAATGTTATAGCTCCTACCATTAAAGCAAGTCCAGAACTAAAACGGCTCGTGGGATTCAATTGATTAAAATTACTAAAAAGCATAATTGAAGCCACAAGAGCCGAGGCCCCTCCCCCAAAACCATTTAATAAAGCAACCATCTGTGGCATTTGGATCATTTCAACTTTATGGGCTAAATATGAACCAATTGCTCCTCCAACTAAAATTGCTAACCAGAGCAGTCCACTACCTATAATCTCATTATAGACCAAAGTTAAAATAACTGCACCTAACATCGAGCCAGCACCAATCAAATTACCCTTGACTGCAGTTTGGGGTGAACTCATAAGTTTAATACCCCAAATAATGCCCAGAGTTAATAAAAGTCCAAAAATACTATATCCTGTTATCATATTAATTACCACCAACTCCAAATAATAAAATTACTGTTTATAATTATTGATCATTATTAAACATTTTCAACATTCTATTTGTTACTAAAAAACCACTAACTATATTAATTGTAGCTAAAACAATTGCCAAAAAGCCAAGCAGCTTATAGCCTGTAACTACAGCAGCTGCTGTAGTTACTAAAGAGGCTAAAATAGTTACTCCCGATAAAGCATTCATCCCTGACATTAATGGTGTATGTAATAAACTGGGAACATTACTAATCAATTTATAACCAACTAACATTGCAATTACAAATAAAACAAGCATTAAGAAAAAATTCATTCAACTGCCTCCTTACTTATTCATTGCCTCAAGTGCACCCTGATGAACTATTTTTTCTCCATCAGTAACTAAAGTTGAACTTAAAATTTCATCATCACTTTCAATTTCAATTTTACCAGCTTCAATTACATGAGAAATAAACTTATAAATGTTTTTAGAGAACATCCAAGTTGAACTTTTAGGGAGCATTCCAGGTATATTTTTAGTTCCTATAATTGTTACTCCATGTTTTTTAACTATTTTTCCTGGTTCAGTTATTTCACAATTACCACCTTGATCAATAGCAATATCAACAATTACAGAACCTGGTTCCATTTTCTTAACCATTGCTTCTGTAATTAAAATAGGAGCAACTTTGCCTGGGATTAAGGCACTTAAAATTAGAAAATCAAATTTTTCTATTTGCTCAGCAATAATTCCTCTTTCTTTTTCTAAAAGTTTTTCAGATAATTCCTTAGCATAACCACCTTCACCAACAGCTTCAGCTTCAGGAATTTCTAAATCTAAGGGTTTAGAACCAACACTTTGAGCCTGTTCACTTGCTTCAGGTCTAATATCTGCTGCATGGACTACTGCTCCTAATCTTTTAGCTGTAGCAGCTGCCTGCAAACCTGCAACTCCTGTTCCTAAAACCAAAGCATTTGCTGGCTTAATCATACCAACTCCAGTTGTTATCATGGGCATAAATTTAGGTAAGATATCAGCAGCCATTAAAACTCCTTTATAACCTGCAACAGTACTCATTGAACTTAGAGTATCCATTGCTTGTGCTTTAGATATCCGAGGAATACTATCTAAAGTTAAACTAATTATTCCTTTTTCAGCTAATTTTTTTACCATCTGATGATTTCCAGGTGAAGCAGGATGAATAAAAGTTATTAAATATTGCCCTGCATGCATTAAATCTACTTCATGTTTATCTAACTCTTGGTTAAACTGTGGTTCTTTAACTTTTAAAATAAGGTCAGCAGCTGCAAAGAGTTTTTCGACATCTGTTAAAATTTCTGCTCCTGCTGCTTGATATTTTTGGTCAGAGAAAAAAGAGCCCTCTCCTGCGCCTGCTTGGACTAAAACTTCTGCCCCTTCTTCAATCATTGAACTAACTGTTTCAGGAGTAGCGGAAACCCTATCCTCACCCTCCATAATTTCTGTTGGAATAGCAATTTTTAAATCTTTAAAATTCATTTTAATTCCTCCTAAGTATTTTATTTGTTTAATTTTTAGTAAGCAAAAATTTTAAAAATAATAAAATCAGTTTAAGTAAACTCTTTTTAATTTTCAGATTTTTTGAATAAAATAAATAAATTAATTAAAAAAGAATAATTAAACTTCAACAAAATTTTTAAGCTTCTACAACTATCATAAAGCAAATTTTAATTTAATTCAAGTCTTTATTTTTAATTTTTAGAATTATTAAATTTATTTAAGCATTTGTTTGAAATAAAAATGATTACCCCTTTTGCTTCAGGGTAATCATTTTCTATTTTAAATAGCAATTTCTGCTTCTGGTTTTACAGTTTTATATTTAATCCAGCCTTTTTTAGAAATAAATTTAATAAAATTAACTAAACGGCGTAAATCTTCTTTAAATTCATCATCAGTCTTTTGACTCTGGATTCTTGCTATTTCAAAAACTGATCTTTGGCCATCAATTAGAAGCCAGGCTGCTGAAGACATTTGATCTAATAACATATCTCTTTGTGGTTCTTTTTTCATTAAAAAACCTGCAAACTTTGTTAAAGGATGTTTAACTTCAAAGTTTAAAAGAACCTGACCTTCTTGTAGTTCCCAATCTTGATGAGTTATCTCTGGAACATAAAGCACAAAATTGTATTTATCTTTTTTTTTAGCTTTAGTCATTTTTAACACTATCCTTAATTTTAATTGAATAATTATACATCCAAATTGCTAATAAGACAAATAAACCGAGACTTAAAAGATTCTTAAAGGCTGCATTTGGAATTACTGAAGCTAATAAATCTGTTTTGATATTTAGAGCTGCAAATAAACCAATTGCTATTCCAGTTAAGGCATCTCCAGCAACTAAACCTGAGGCAATTAAAGTTCCTCTTTCAACTGCAGCATCTTTGGCCTTATCTTTGCCTTTAAATTTCTTATCAACAAAGTTTCTGACAATTCCACCAAAGAAAATAGCACTATTTAAAGAAATTGGTAGATAAAGACCCAAAGCTACTGGTAAAATAGGCAGACTAGCTAAGGCACAAAAAGCAGCAATCATAACTCCAATAATTACTAAAGTCCAAGGAAGTTTTCCGATCATTATTCCTTCTACAATTAGTTTCATTAAAGTTGACTGAGGTGCTGTAACCTCTGCTGAACCAATACCATAAGCACTATCTAATAATAAAACTGTGGCTCCAGCCATTAAAGAAGCTACTGCTAAAGCTAAAAACATACCATGCTGAATCTTTTTTGGAGTTCCTCCAATTACATAAGTGGCTTTTAGAGACTGGGCTACTCCACCTGCAACAGCAACTGCCACACAAACAATTCCGGAAGCAAGTAAAGCCATTCTCATCCCACCAGTTCCAGTAGCACCTAAGGCCTTATAAACTGAAGCAATAACAAGCAAAGTAGCAATAGTCATTCCAGAAACTGGATTATTACTAGCTCCAATTACTCCAACCATTCGTGCTGAAACAACTGCAAAGAAAAATGAAAATACTACTGCCATTAAAGCTCCTACAGGGCCAGCTCCTAAAGAAGGAATTACCCAAATAAAGAGAAAACCTAAAATAGCAGCTGCTAAAACCCAAATGATTGGTGCATCTTGATTTATTCTCTCATTTGATTCTGTACTTTTACCAAAACCACCCATCGCTTCTTTAAAAGAAGTAATGATAGTTGGTAGAGATTTAGCTAAAGAGAAAAAACCTCCAGCTGCAACTGCTCCAGCTCCAATATATCTAATATAATTTGACCAGATTTGAGGTGCAGTCATTTCCGAAATAAGCATTGTTGATGGGAAAATAGCTGTCCCTGAAAAAGAACCAAAAAACTTGATTAAAGGAATTAAACCAAGCCAAGCTACAACAGACCCACCAAACATTAAAATAGAAGTTTGAGTTCCAACAATAAAGCCAACTCCCATTAGTGAAGCTAAAGTATCCATTCCGACTACTGCTCCTTGATAAGCTGTAATCGTATAAGAAGCAGATTCATTCCAAAGTCCAAGTCCACCAGAAAAAACTTTATAACCTAAACCTACAACTAGACCTTTAAGCACTGATTTAAATCCTTCTCCACCCTGACTGGAATTTACTAAAACTTCAGCCTGAGCCATTGATTCAGGATAAATCAAATTTCCATGTTCTTCAACTATCATATATTTACGGACAGGAGTTATAAAATAAACCCCCATAAAACCTCCAATGATAGTTACAATTGCTACAGTAGTTATCGATAAATTAAATCCTATTAGAATAATTGCGGGTAAAACAAAAATAATTCCACCTGCTATAGATTCTCCAACTGCTGCCAGAGAAGCTACATAGTTAGCCTCTAAGATAGTATCTCTTTTAAAAATAGATTTTAAGATTCCAGTTGCCAAAATTGCTCCCGGTATACCAGCTGAAATTGTAAGTCCTACTTTAAGTCCTAAATATGTATTTGCTGCTGCAAAGATAACAGCAAATAAAACTCCCATTATGATAGAATATCCTGTAGCCTCAGGTACTACTTCTGTTGTAGGGACATAGGGGACATAATCTTCCCCTTTGACCCCTCCATAAGCACTCCGAGATAAACGCTTCGAATTGTTATCTGACATAATATTTCCTCCCTGTTATTTATTATTTTAATTCTGCGAGTAAAGCTGTGAGAAATTTCCAGATTCTTTGAGCTGAAGGAATGCTTAAGTGCTCATTTTCAGTGTGGACATCATATAGGTTAGGTCCAAAACTAATCATTTCAGTTTCAGGTAAAATTTCTTTTAACAAACCACATTCAAGTCCAGCATGAATGGCTGTTACTTCAGCATCTTTTTCGAAAAGATCTTGATAAACTGCTAAAGCTTTATCTTTAATTTCAGATTGATCATTAAACTGCCAAGCTGGGTAATTTCCTTCTTCTTCTATTTCAGCTCCTGATCTTTTAGCTACAACTTCTAATACATTCAAAATTTCTCTTAAAGAACTATTAGAAGCAGATCTAACTGAGCTAGTTATCTGAATAATATCTTCTTTTTCTTCAATAATTGCATTAGTTAAACTAGTTTTAACAAGACCCTCTATATTCTTGGACATATATTGGACTCCATCAGGAGTTAACATTAGAAAATCAATTAAATTTTCTGTTAATTTTGAAGTATATACTTTATCAATTTGAGCTTGATTAACTTCAATTTTTAAATTAGGATCTTCCACACTATATTCTGCTTTTAATTTAACTGCAAATTCCTCAATTAAAGTTTTTATGTCCTCGATATTTTCAGCTACCAACTCTACTCGCGCATTACTTGGAATAGCATTATGTTTAATTCCACCAGTAATTTGACCAATTTTTATTTCAGATTCACGGCGGCATTTATCTAAAATTCTTCCCATTAATTTAATAGCATTTGCCCGCTGTTTGATAATTTCCATACCTGAGTGACCACCTTTAAGTCCAGAAATACTTATTTTAAGGCCTTCACTTGCTGCATCTTCTTTTTCTAAAGCAAACTTTGTTAATTTAGTGGCTCCACCAGCACAACTAACTAAAAAGGTTCCTTCTTCTTCTGAGTCAATATTCAAAAGTGTTTTTCCACTTAAATGAGTATTTTCTAAACCATGAACTCCATCCATTCCTGTTTCTTCATTTGTAGTAATTAAAACTTCTAAAGGAGGATGTTTCAAATCATCGCTAGCCAGAATTGCTAAAGCATAGGCTACTGCAATCCCATCATCTGCTCCTAAAGTGGTATTATTAGCTTTTAAAAAGTCATCTTCAACAATCATTTCAATTGGATCTGAACTAAAGTCGTGATCACTAGCTTCACCTTTAACACAAACCATATCCATATGGCCCTGAATAATAACTGGATCAGCATTTTCATAACCTTTAGTTCCTGGTTTTTTAATAATTACATTATAAATTTCATCTTGATGTACTTCTAAATCTCTTGTTTGGGCAAAGTCAACTAAAAAATCACTAACTTCTTTTTCTTGACCAGAACACCTTGGAATTTGATTTAACTCATAAAACCAATTAAAAACCTCTTTTGGCTCAATTTCTTTTACATTTTTCATTTTAATTTCCCTCCTTAGATTTTTATAATAAGTTAAAATTTAAATTTTAACTTAATTAACATGGTAAGAAAAATTTACTCCTTAATAGTAATTTTAGTCACAAATCACATTAACCAAAACAATTGATTATAGAGCAGATTGATCAACTTAAATCAGCATAAAAAAACAGGCCGAGAAAGTGCTCGTACTCTTCCCGGCCCATGGCCCCAGAATAACTAATTTTTTACTTTTTTTCGACTTTGATAATAAAATTATCTTTTTTACCTCTAATAATTACTTCTTTATGACTAAACAACTTATAAATTTTATCTCCAGGTTTAAACTCTGCTATCTCTTCCTGTTTTTTGCTTAAATTTTCTGACACAAGAGATTCCTCCAAAGTTATAAATAAGATTTTTGAATATTATTTGAAAATTCTCTCATTTGCAACCGAAATAATTAGACTATTAAGCAGCTTTTTAATATTTTTGTGATATATTTTGTTAATAATGAAATTAATTATTTTAGCTTCATTAAATAAAAATAAGATTATTGCAGAAAAGCCAAAAAAATTTAGTTTTAAAACTAATTTAGATATCACATTTCTATTTCATTATAGTTATGTTTTTCGGCTTTGTCAAGACATTTTCAAATTTTTTGTACTATTTACAATAATTCGACAAAGTTAGAGGTATTTTTCTCTTTTTTATCTTTAAAAACTAAAAGGAATGAAAACAAGTGATATAAATTTTTACAAACGATTAATTGAGTTCATTGAAAATGAAAAATAATTATTATAAATAAAAAGAGCTACCAGCTGGTAGCTCTTTTTAAATTCAACGTATAAAATTCATAAATTCTTTAGATTCTTGTTCTGGTACTTCTATCTTGTTTTCACCAAATTTAATTAATTTCATTAAATAAGCCATATTCTTAGCTAAAACCCTCATAATTTGTTTTCCTTCTCTATCTTTTAAAGCTTCACCAGGCTGAGAGCCGTGAATAACATTCCAATAATTTGAAGTTGGAACCATCATTTCAGTATAATTAAGATAATTACTTAACTGATTAAAAGTTGTTAAGCCTCCAGTTCTTCTAACAGCTACAACTGGTACCCCAACCTTATGTCTAAATAACATACCATTTACACTTGCTACAAAAGATGCTCTATCTAAAAAAGACTTCATAGTTCCAGCAATTGAGCCATAATGAACTGGAGAGCCAAAAATAACTCCCTCAGCTTTTTTTATTTTTTGAATCCAAACATTCACTTCATCATCAATAATACAGCGCTCTGATTGAGTTTTAAAACAGTTTCGACAAGCAAGACATCCTCTAATTTTCTTATTTCCAACTTGAATTATTTTAAAATCAATATTTTCTTTTTCCAGCTCAGTCTCCATAATTTTTAAGGCATGATAAGTATTCCCTTCTGAGTTTGGACTACCATTAAAAGCAACTACTTTCATTTTTCCACCCTTTCTTTAATTAATATTCAAACTGTTTAATTACAATAAAATAAAATTTACAATCTTGACTTAATTAAATTTATTGAATTGGTAAATCCTTATTAATTTTTAAATTAACTGGTCTTAAACCTTTTTCCTTCAGTTTTTGAATAATCATTTTCCCCTCTTTTTCATCATACCGATTAGCTGCTTTAATAAATAAATCCTCACCATTATTATCTAAGTGATTAAAATCAGCAGTTAAATTCCATAAATTTTTAATATAATATAACTGGCAAGCTTCGACAGCAATCATTAAAGGTGTTTTTCCAGCTGCATCTTTTTGATTAGGATCTGCCCCCAGTTCTAACAGAGCTAAAAAGATTTCTCTTTTATTATGCAGTAAAGAATATACTAAAGGTGATTTTCCATTCAAATCAGCTAAGTTTAAGTCTGCTCCATACTCTTTTAATTTTCTTAAGATATTAGTTTTACTCTTACCATAATCATAGTCATAAGCACTGTCACCTAAGACAGCACAATGAGCAGCAGTTAAGCCAGCCTTATTAACGGCATTGACATCTGCTCCTTTTTCTAATAGAAGCTGAACTACACTATTACAGCCATAATAAGCAGCATTCATTAATGGATTAAAATCATCTGAATCAAAAGCTTCAATATCTGCACCTGCATTT
Source organism: Halanaerobium praevalens DSM 2228 (assembly GCF_000165465.1). Taxonomy (GTDB): domain Bacteria; phylum Bacillota; class Halanaerobiia; order Halanaerobiales; family Halanaerobiaceae; genus Halanaerobium; species Halanaerobium praevalens. Next base: position 408,618 of record NC_017455.1, on the reverse strand, counting down.
AGTAAAATTTCTACAGTTTTAGCTCTATTTGCAGGAGAATAATCACTGTGATTAGAAATAGCTTTATGGATTGGAGGTGAATCATCAAAACCACCTCGCACATTTATTTCAGCTCCTTTTGCAATTAACCAACTCAAAGCCTCTGGATGACAACCCTGAGCACAAGCTATTAAAGGAGTTGAATTTAGATTATTTCTTTCCTCAAGCTCGATTCCATCATATTCCCAAAATAAATCTAAATATTTAACCCTCATTTCTTCAGTCATTTCTACATTTCGGTGAACTAAATTAAAAGTTACACTTTCCTGCATGCGGCTAGTTTTTGTTTTATAATCAGCTCCATATTTTAAGAGCAGCCTAACTAGCTTTCGATTATCATCATATCTATTCATTACTATCCCTAATAAAGTAGAGGTATCTCTAAACATTTTATCATTTTCTTTATCTTTATTATAATAAACAAGATTTGGATCAGCACCAAGCTTTAAAGCTGCTTCTAATAATTTAAATCCATACTGTTTTTGATAAGTGTTTTTAGCATCGAAATGATTAAATGCAAGTTGATAAATAAATGTGCCTCGGTCTCCATTGTTATAAGTTGAATAGAAATTTAAATCTTCAAGTCTAGCTAAAATCTTAATTAATAGCTCACAAGCTTGATAATTACTTAAGACTTGCATGATTCTAAAGATTATCTTTTGAAAGTCTAACTTATATGGTTCAGTTTGATCTAAAAAGTGTTCTGCAAAAGCATAATCTTCTTTTTCAATACTTTTATTTAAAATTTGGTGACCCAAGTCATTTAATTTATAATCAGCAGTTTTTAAATCTAAATTATATTTTGCAATCAAATCAAAGATTTTTATTCTTTTTTGGCTGGTATTTAAGTTAGAATCTTCAATATAAAAAGCATAAATCAAATTTGATCGATCTAAAAGATCCTTGTTTAGATCTGCTCCTGCCTCTAATAATTGTTCTAAAACAGCAGCATTATTATTCCAAATAGCAGGCAAAATAGCTGAGTTATTATTAAAATCAATACTAGCACCCTGGTCAATAAATAAATCTATAAACCATTTTTGATCAGTAAAATAGGGACTATTTGCCAAAATATAAAGCATATTAACTCTCTCATCTACTTCGAATTCGGAATTAACTTCATCTGGATTAGCATTTTTGGCAAAAGCTTTTTTAGTTAATTCTCTTTTTTGCTGATTAGTTAATTTATTGCTAGCAAAAATAGGAATTAAGATTAGTTTGTCATTTAAGTTGTGTTGAGTTTCAATATATGCTTTAAACTCTTGGTAAGAATAATCCCATTTGAAAAAGTTTTCGCTAATTAAACCAGACTCTAGTAATAAATCTTGGCAATGTTTTAATTCCTCGGCTTTAAACATTTTACTTAGATTATGAGCAATAGACTTAAAATCAAAGCCTTTTTCAATTAATAGTTGTACTATTGCTTTCTCTTTTTGATTATAAGCTATACTAATTAATGGTAATTGCTCTCCACCCATTTTACCCTGCAAACGTTGATTTAAGTCTGGCTGATATTTATCTATTAGATCAGCTAAAATAATTACTTTATCTGTAATATCTAAAGTCTGATTTTTAACTAAAGTATAAGCAAATTCTAAGCTCTGCTTAAAGTTAATTTCATTTTCTAATAATAAATAAAGAGTACTTAAATCTTTTTCTAATGCTAAAGCAAAGATGTTTTTATCCTCTTCTGCCAGGCAATCAGCTCCAAGATTAAGCAGAATTTGTATTTCTTTTTGATCTCTATTTTGTTCTACAAAATGAGTCAAAAGACTTTTGTTAAAAAAATCACCGCCAACATTTTGCTGAATTTCAATTCCATTTTTAATAAATAATTTAATAGTATTTATACTTTTATCTCTTATCGCTTCTAAAACATTTTCAGTAAATTTAATTTTAACTAAATTAGGATCTGCTTTCAAAGAAAATAAGTACTTTAATACTTTAATATTTTCAGGACAATGCTTTAAATAATAAGTTAAAGGTCTCATTTCCCCATAAATTGAATCAACTAACTTTTGATTAATATTTTCTTTATTTATTATTTTTTTTATATTTTCAAGGTCTGCTTCAGCTAAATAATCAGCTAAAGTTTTTTGCTTATTTTTCTTTTCTTTTTTTGCTTTTGTTTTGTCATATCCTGGTGGTTTTTTTAGTTTTTTATTTAATTCTTCAAAAAAATTCATATTCTAATGCCGCTGCTTAAAATAAATTAACTCAAAATTATTTTAGACTAACGGCGCCTCCTTTTATAATTTATTTTTCTTTTTTTAAATATTTTTCGGATTTTATAACCTGGCCATTATTTAAATTCAAAATTGATAGTTGACCATTTTTAATCTTGGCTAAAGTTGGTACTTTAGATTTTTGTTTGGGTAAGGCAATACTGCCTGGATTTAAAAGTATTACCCCAGCTTCTTTTTTTAGCTGCGGCAAATGTGTATGACCATAAATTAGCATTTGAGCTCCAAATTTTTTGGCAAACTCTGCTCTTTCTGCATCAGTCTGATGTTGATAACCATGATAAATTACAATCCGCAGACCATTATCTTCTATGAGAGAAAACTCTGGCAGTGGATAAGGTAAAACCCAGTCATCTACAAGTGCATCAACATTGCCTTTAACAGCTAATAAATTATAATCAATTTTATTTAAGTGTTCAACTAAACCCTTAGTGTCATAACCAACTGGTAGAGGATTACGGGCTCCATGATACAGGATATCTCCTGCATGTAAAATCATATCTGCCTCAGTAAAGTAAGTTTCAGCTTTTTTCCAACTGCTTAAACTCCCATGAGAATCACTGATTACTATAAAATTCATAATATCTCCTCCTCCAACTAGATTATCTGATTTTAAGCTGATTTACAAGCTTAAATTTGGAAAAAAATTAAATAATTATGTTAGTGATAAATAAAAAGCTACCCAATAAAAAGACATCAAAATAGTTAGTTATTTCATTCTTGTAATAAAAATGGCTCTTGTTAATTATTAGAGAATAAAAAATCCTCTTTTAAACTAAAATAAAATTAATCTAGTTCAAAAAGAGGAAGTGTGTTTTGTTATATTTAATTTTGAAAGGTTTTTAAAATAGTATTTATAAATCCTGATAACATTCTCTGCAAAGCTGTCCTACTCCTTTTTCATAATAATCTCTATCTGAAATTGGATGACTGCTTTTTATCTCAGTTTTTTTGCCGCATAAAACACATTTTTCATATCCCTTGTCAGTCTTGTTTGTTCTCTCACCAGGTTTAATATCATAAATCTTTATTCCCAGATCTGAGAGAACTTTTTTTACTAACTGATAAGATATATTCTGAATTTTAGCATATTCTTTTAACTGTTCCCGGGTTAAATATCCCTGCTGCTGAAATTTGCCTTTTAATAAACTCACTTATATTCATCCTTATTTTGAATAATACTCAACTGTCTGTTCCAGCCCGGCTCTAAAATCATAATCTGGAGTCCAGCCTAAAAGCTCTTCTGCTTTTCTATTTGCTAAAGAAGAATGGCGGATATCTCCCTGACGTACTTCCTCATAAATAGCATCCAATTTATAGGGAAGAATTTGATTTAAGTAAGCTACCAGATCCTTGACACTATCTCTGCTTTCAGTACTAATATTAACCAAAACATTATCTCCCTGCTTAAGTGCCATTAAGTTTGCCTTAACTATATCAAAAACATGAATAAAGTCTCTCGTCTGTTTTCCATCACCAAAGATTATCGGTCTTTCTTCTGCCAGCATCTGATCGACAAAAATAGAGACTACGCCGCCTTCTCCTTTTGGATCCTGGCGTGGTCCGTAGATATTGGCATAACGGAAAATTGTATATTTAAGGTCATAAAGTTCACTGTACATTTTTATGTAATGCTCTGGAGTATGTTTACTGATTCCATAAGGTGACATTGCTTTAATTGGATGTTCTTCATCAATAGGTAAATAATTTGGTTCGCCGTAGACGGCAGCAGAAGAGGCATAAATAATTTTCTGCACATTGTTATTCCTACAGCACTCTAAAAGATTAATTGTTCCTAAAATGTTATTTTGAGCATCATAGAGCGGATCTTTAATCGAATGCTGAACATCTATCTGAGCTGCATGATGAATTACATGAGTGATCTCATTTTTTTCAAAAACTTCAGCCAGTTTTTGCTCTCTAATATCCAGCTGATAAAACTCAACCTGATCATTCAAATTTTCTTTTTTACCTGAACTTAAATTATCTACTACTATTACCTTATGTCCTTTTTCAACTAAAGCATCTACTATATTGGAGCCGATAAAACCTGCTCCACCTGTAACTAATACCTTCATTAAAATTCAACTCCCTTAATCTGTCTAATAAAATACCCGCTGCTGCAGAATATTAGCACCGGGTGATAAATTTATATTATAATTTTTCTTAATTTGCCTTATGTCCCATAAAAATAACTTTTAAAGTTTCTAATAAAATCTTCAAATCGAAGATAAAAGAGCGCTTATTTGCATATAAGAGGTCCATCCTGAGTTTATCTTCGGCATCAGTATCATAATAACCATAAACCTGAGCTAAACCTGTAATCCCTGTTTTAATATAATGGCGGTATTTATAATGTGGTATTTCTTTTTCAAACTGGCCGACAAAATGCGGTCTTTCTGGTCTTGGACCAACTAGACTCATATCACCTTTTAAAACATTAAGCAGCTGTGGTATCTCATCTATCCTGGTCTTTCTCAAAAACTTTCCTACTTTTGTGACTCGACTATCATTTTTCCTAGCTAAAACAGGACCTGTATTCTTTTCAGCATTATTAACCATAGTCCTAAATTTGTAAACTTCAAATTTTTCCCCGCGGCGACTAACCCGTTCTTGGGTAAAAAATAGAGGGCCCTTACTACCTAATTTAACTGTTGCTGCAGCAGGTAGAGTTAAAGGCAAACTCAAAAGCAATCCAATAGTAGAGAGGGTTATATCTATCATTCTCTTAAAGAAAAAACCAATGGATTTATGAGGAGGTATAATTTCGAAGACTGGCATTTCTCCAATCTGCTCAAGTCTGGACCCAGAGAGCATAATCTCATAAAATTCTGGCACTAAAGAAACTTCCCAGTCTTTTTCCAAAGCTGCATAAAAGGCTGATTTTTTCTCTTCTTCACTTAGATCAGAAGCAATAAAAATTATATCGGCATCCATTTCCATTAAACTGACTTCCAAATTATCAAATTTACTAAAAAGATTAAATTCTATGTAATTTAAATCATTAAGATAATCGGACTTATCAATTATAACATTCTTGATATTATAGCTTTTGTGCATCGAATGTGCTATGTTTTTAATTAATTTGGCAGTATTTTCACCTCTCCCCACAATAATTATTTCTTCTTTTTTAGAAACTAGACGCTCACAAGCTAAGGTAAGATAACGCCAGGCAACCATAGTTACAAAAAGCACCGGAAAAGAAATAAAAAAGACTGAACGCGGAAACGCTAAAGAATGGGTAAGATAGCTTACTGTTCCTACAAATAAGACCATAATAAAGCTTGCTGGAATAAAGGTATAAAATATCTCATCTATTCTTCTTTTTAATTGATTGCTGTAAAGATTATACATCTGAAATAAAAGCACTGCAAAAATAGAAATGTAAGGTACTAATTCTATGTAAGCTTTATAGTTTTGAGCAGGTATAGAAGCTCCAAAACGGATTTTAAAAGTAAGTAAAAAGGCTAAATTAACAAAAATAATATCTCCTATAATTCTAATTGAATTAATAATTAACTCTCTAGTCTTCATAGTATCCCCCTGTTTGTAAAACAATCTACTGCAACTGCAAAATTTTAGCACATATTCATTTATTATTATACTTTATCTCAGGGCGGAATTCAATAGATTCGTCAAAATAGCGGTTTGAAAAAATATTTAAACCAGGGGTCCCAGCCTACTTCTGGGAAGATTTTTCTTTTTTCTAAACGCTTTTTTATTTTTGTATTATTTTTTCAGCTTATTTTAATGATTCTATGAGCTGAAAATTTTTCTCCTTATTAATAACACGTTCACCAGTATCTTTATTATAACCAATTGTCAAACCTTCAATAAATTCTAAAACCTCACTTATTTCCAATGTAATCACTCCCTCTCTTATGTAAAAATATAAATGATCTATTTTAACATTAAATTTTTAAATCATTCCTGGTAAAGTTCAACTATTTCTGTCTTTGCAGTAAATTGAATTTGTTTCTTACCTTGATATTCTTTTAGTTTTAAATTTCTTAGTTTATACCATATATTTTCTTCTAACTCTTTTAAGTCACAGCTTTCCCAGGCAAGAAAATGAATTATTTCCTCTGTTCTGGTCTCCAGCATCCCGCGCTGCCTGATTTTATCACTATTTGAATCCCAGAGCCTGTAGATTTTAGCTGTTAAATCAAAACCTTTATTCTTTTGAATGTTGGAAAGATTTAGGCTTTCAGCTTTTTCAAGATGACTTTCAATTTCCTTAACAAATGGTGACATATTATTTGATTGAGTTAAAATATCAAGATTTTTGCTTGCTCTGGTTATTGCTACATAAAAAAGCCGCCTTTCTTCTTCTAAATGATTAATTTTATTAAGTTTAACCGGCTCAATTAATTTGCTTTCCTTGTCTACTGTTGGGAAACTAAAGTTATCATCTTTTACCATATGTAATAAAATAACATTATCTGCTTCTCGACCTTTGGATTGATGTACTGAAAAGATTGAAACAGCATTTTCCGGCCTCTGACTATTACTTTCCGCATTATAATAGTCATCACCTTTGCCAATATAAGAAATTTCATCTTCTTTAAGTTTTTCTTTTATTGATTCCAGAAAAGGTGCTGCTCCATCATAGCGACAGATTATCATTATATCTTTTGGTTCATTTTCATCAGATAGATATTTCTTAACTAGATTAACTGTATAATTTGTTACTCGATGTTTATAACGATTACTATCTGATAAAATATGTAATTTAGGAATAGTTTCTGCTGGATTATTCGCCTTAACTTTTTTCTCAATTTTATGTTTGTTATTATCTATTAAAGAATTACCAGCTTCAAGTACTGATTTAGGACAGCGATAATTATCAACAAGATAAGTTTTAGCAGCTTTACCAAAATATTTTTCAAAATCTATAAAGTACTTTGGGTCAGAGCCCTGAAAAGAATAAATACTTTGCCAGTCATCTCCAACACAAAATAATTTAACTTTAGAGTCCTCCTCAAAAAATTGTTTAATGATTTCAATATGACCCAGAGACACATCCTGAAATTCATCAACTAACAGGTGATCATATCGCTTTTGATATTTTCGAAGATTTTCCTTTAGAATAGCAGCTGCCTTATATATCATATCATTAAAGTCAATTTTCCTGTTTTCTTCTAGATAATCTTCATAATACTGATATAACATAGCTGCACTTTTAGCAAAGTAATACTGTTTTTCAAAACCTCGTGTTAATAAAGCTTCAATTTGATCAACTTTTACATTATTTGTTTTAGCAGTATTAATAAACTTTTTATAATCATCAAGTAAAGTGTAGCTATTAACATCATTTACAGCATCCAGAAATTCTTCGAAATTTCTCTTTTTAAGCTTAACTCTATTTCTTTTTAATTTTTCTTTTAAAATAGCTTCTAAATTACCTTCCTGGTAATCATAATCAAAAGTTTCTAACAAAGTCTTGTTATGTTTTTTAAATTGAGCTTGTGCCCATTTCCTTTTGGCTAAATATTCTTCAGAGCTCCACTCAAACCATTCTGGAACCTCATTCTTTCTATTTACTCCTAAGTGCTCAAGATAAATATCATATTCCGGCAAACAAAAATCAGGCTGATAGACAACTTTGTCATCGCTTTTATCAGCCCAGTCAGCAATTTTTTCGTACCGATATTTAATGTTATATAAAAAGAAAAAATCTGCTATAGCTTTTTCAGCCCTTGATCTTACTTTTTCTCCTTTAAGAGTTTCATATTTTTTTGTTCTCATTGCAGCAAGATATTCTGTTTTTTCTTCAAAATCAGCTTCATCAAGATATTCATCATCCTGATGGCTTAAAAATTTGTAAAAATATCCTCTGAACTCCTGACTAGAATTTAAAAACTGATTATATCCTTCTTCAACTATGTTGGTAATATCATTCGGATCAACTGTAGAAAGCTTATAATTACTTTCTTCCTTAACTATACTGTTGGCAAAAGAGTGAATAGTATTTACATTGACCTCAGTAATATTAAATTTTTCCTTAAGTCTAATCTGCATCTCTTCTGCTGCTTTATTTGAATAAGTAATTGCTAATATTCTTGCGGGCTCAATACCTTCTTCGATTAAATATTTAATTCTGTAAGCTAAAACTGTAGTCTTCCCTGTTCCTGCAGCTGCAATCACCTGATTATACCTTTGATTTTTAACAACAGCTTCCTGCTGTTTCCTATTTAAAGGATATTCTCCATAGTTATGAAAAAGATCATGATATTTTTTAATCTGATTTTCTATGTATTCTTTTTCTTTTTCTAATTCAATTTTTCTTTTTGATTTTCGCTTAAATAGGTTGATGATTGCTTTTATTATTCTTATTATCATGTATTTTTCTCATCCCTCAATATATTAATAGTTATAGTCTTTTGAAAAAGTTAAATAACAATACATCCTTAAAATTTAATTTTAAAAATCCATATAATAATAAAAGAAGTGCTACCTTAAATTGCACTCTCATTGAAGCTTCAAAAAATTTATAGTTTATTTCAAAAATTTTTATCTCCTGTCTTGATTCTGGCATATATGTAACGACAATAAGTGGAATCACATAAGCAGCAATAATCAATATAAATAAAGCAAACTTTCGACTTTTAATAAATAATAATTTTCCTCTCAATAATGCAATCAAACTTAAGAAAAATAATATTGGGCTGGACCAAGCGAAAAGTTCCATAAATTCATCCTTTCTTAAAAGATTAATTTTATTAATTTAAGTAAAATTTTCCTTTATTAGTTAAACTTAATTATATTTGATTTAGTGTTAACCTGCAAGATTTTCGACAATAATACACAAAAAATTCCCACAAAAAATTTTAGTAATCCTAGTGAGAGTAGTAGCCTAAACTAATATTTAATTGTCCTCTTTTTCCCCATCAAAAAAATGATTTATATTCATTGGCGGCATTTGTACAGGTCAAACCTGCATTTCTAAAGTCATATGACTTATAATTCTTCTAATATGAGGAAATAATATAGCTCAAGTATTTTTCTTAATTATTACCCTATGATTTCTGTTATTCTCATTATAATCAGCTAAAGAAAAGAGTCAATCGATTTTTAACTTAAAAAAATGTATAATTTTTTTGCAAATATAGGCATCAACAACAGGCACATAATTCTTCCCCGTATCCTGAACCTCAATCCCAGCTTCATTTAAATCTCTTATTAAATCCTCTTTAGAAATATTATCAAAATATGCACCAATTTCCTCTTCTATCTTCTTTGAATTAATAACCAGATCTTCATTTTGTTTTAATTCTGTTAAACTATCCATCATCAACCCTCCCTTTTCTTACTTCGACTATAGATTCTTTATCAAGATAATTATTATATAATTTCAAATCCTCATCAGAAGTGAGAACTAGAATAGAAGTATTTTCTAAATCAATCTCAGTTTTTAATACAGAGTTGATAATTATATCTAAATTTTTATCCTGTGCTAATAGAGCTGATAAAACAAAATAATCACCTGAAAGAAATTTTATCAATATTCGATTATTTAATTTTTTAAAGAACAGTATTATTTAATCAAAAATCAAGAATTAATCGGAAACTTATTTTTCAATACTTGAAGATCTTCATCCTCAGAAATACTCGATAAATCCGGATCAGAATTAGCAACATATTTAGAAATAGAATCCCTATAATAAGCTTCTCTTTTTTCACCATCTACAGAAAATAAAATCAATTGCACAATTCTCAAGCCTGGATATAATGCGATCGGATTAGAAGAATTATTAACTAACTCTAAATTAATTACTCCAGCATATCCAGACTGTAAAACAGAAGAAATATTTAAACCCAATCTGTTCCAGGAAGAACGAGTAAAAACTATTCCAAATAAATCATCGGGTAGTTTGACATATTCGAATGTTGAAGCAAGTACCAGCTGCTGGGGATATAATATGAATTTTTCACCAAAATTGCGGTAAGTATCCTGAAAAAAAGTTTCAATTGGCCTTTTATCACTTAAAGGATCGAAAAATGGCTTTCGTGTCCGCATATCGACTTCAAACTTGGTTCCCAGCCTTAAATCAATTGTACTTTCACCAATTTGTTTTTCACTATCAAGAATTGGAGTAATAGTTAAGCTGTTTTCAGCTTTTGAAGTCAATGAATTATTAATTTTTTCCTTTGAGATAATTGACATTAATCCTGCCACCTCCGCTGGATTCTACTGGTTCTTAGTGAATACTTCATCAAATCATTTATTAAAAGATTTAAATCATAATCCCCATTTTTACCATCTATTTTTCCAACTCTTTTCTTTAATGAATTTTTATATAGGAATTTAGCATACCAACCAGAATTTATTATTGCAATTGGTGCAGCAGCAGTATTATTAAATTCATTTGGTGGGATAACTTCTTTGATTCTTTGTTCAGCAAGTTTTTCAGCCTGGTTTAATTTGTTTTTACTTATAATGTTTCTTACTCCCAATAACTGTTTTGATTCAGCTAACATATGAGGAATTAAATCATTTATTATATTTTCTAATTTTTGAAACATAAATTTGCTTTCCTGAACCGTATAATTAATATTATTAATTCTAATATTCCCTGATCTGTTTTGCTGCTGATTATTACTATTAGCATAAGCATCTGTATAGGATTTAATTTTAGTTTTTAATAATTCGGGCAGCTCATTGTATATTTTAAGTTCTTTTAGCGCTTTTACCATTAGATTAAACCTAAAGCTAAAACGAGGATGTGATACAGAGCAAGCATTGCTTAAATTTTCATTATAAAAATTATTTATACTAGTGTTATTTATCACAAAATCAAACATAGAAAAAACAAAACCCGGTCCGACTGTATAAACAGCTAATATATCAGATAATAATTCTTTTATCCAGTTTATTAAATAATATCGTCTGAAAATATTAACTAATTCCACCTGCCCAAGCTGATTACCGTTATTAGCATAAACACATCTCCTTAGGCTTAAAAAGTCATCACTATTAAAATTTATTTTTTGAAATATCTTGTCAGCAAAATTATTCTCTTCAACCAAATAATGGCCTATTTCATGAAAAAATATTCCAGAAAGCAGTAAATTGTTTTTATGGTTTTGGGGAAAAGTTAACTTGATAAATTTTTTATTTACTGTAAAACCAGTCATATTTAACTCTTTTTCTAAAAACATTTTTAATTTAAACCAGATTTCACTAAAAGAAAAGTTCATTTCTTCTCTAGGAATTGTTAAGATTTCAAAATCATTCTTTTCGATATCTTTAATCAAATCTCTAAAAACATTCATTATTTCTAAGGGGTGTGATTTAAAATCTGTATTAGCTACCACCTTTGCTATCCTTTGTAAATGACCTTGATCCCAGATGTTATTAGCCAGGATAGTTTTGTCACTAAAAAAATCTTCATTGTTTTTAAGATCATTATGAGCTATTTTCTTAAATTCAGTAATTATCATCTTAAGATCATTTTCAATAAACTTTTTTACTATATCTGAAGGATAGGCCTTATTGCTCAAAATATTCAACTTTTCTTCATACTTGCAAAAAGAATCTAACAAATTATTTAAATATTCTTCTTTAGAGATGATCATATTAATAACCCCAACTGTTCATTTGATTGCTTTCCAGCTTACGGTTTAACTGATTATTTATTTCTTCTAATAATTTGATTAGTTCATTCATTTCTCCAGGTTCAAGTGATCTTTCCCGTTTAAATGAGATTAAATAATTATGGTACTTTTCAGCTTCTTTTAAAACATCATCAATAGTTTCAACTTTTATGTCCATATTATTTAGTGCAGAAGTAAATATAGAAAATGCATCAGCACCTGAGAACTCATTATTTAATTCACTAAACTGTTTATTACAGAAGTCAAGAATAACTTCAAAAAAACTAATAGTAAGATCATAATTTTTGTCTTTGCTATCTTTTTCTTTAGTTAAACTTTTAATAATTTTATTAAAGGTCAGTGATAGAGATAAATCAAATAAAGAATTCTCCTGTTTTTGACTGTAATCCATTAACATAATTAATCAACCCCTTCTTTTTACCTATATTTAATAATTCTATGAGCAGGTAATAAATCCTTTATATTTATTTGGTTTTTTTTAAACTTAATTTAGATTATTATTATTTGTTGTATACTAAAATTACCGGGAATTGCAAATTAGTATTCCCGGAAGTTGCAAACTAAAATTCCCGATTATTGCAGGATAAAAACATGAACTGCAACTTAGTGGATATTGTGTTGAAGTGAAATAAAAAAACTCTCATCAGAATTTTATAACCCCAATGAGAGTAGTAGTCCAAACTAATATTTTATTCTGCAGAGCTTTGAATATATCGGATGGTACCCGGCAACTATTGTCTTATAAACAATCTTCCAGACCATCTTCAGCCAGAATATTTCTGATCTCTTTAACTTCCTGCGCCCGCTTTTTATCACAGATTAAAATAGCATCCTCTGTATCCACAATAACTACCTCATCAAGTCCAATGGTAGTTACTACCTTGTTTGGACTATGAATAATAGAATTAGTAGTGTCTATACCGTAATGTTTACCAATTACAACATTACCATCATCATCTACCTTTTTGACTCTCTCCAGAGCCGGCCAGCTGCCTAAATCATCCCAGCCAAAAGAAGAAGGAATAACAAAGATATCATCTGCCCTTTCCATGATTCCATAGTCTATAGATACACTTTCTATCTGTTCAAATTCATTTTTAATAACTTTCTTTTCTGCATCTGTTCCTAAAGCCTTTTGTATCTTTAATAAAGACTCATACATCTCAGGTAGATGTTTTTCTATATTATATAGGATACTGTCCAGCTGCCAGATAAACATACCGCTGTTCCAGAGATAATTACCAGCTTCTAGAAATTCTTTAGCAGTATCTAAATCAGGTTTTTCAGTAAAGTTTTGAACTTCAAATACCTGATCTCCATCTATCGTATGTAAGTGATTACCATAATGAATATATCCATAACCTGTTTCTGGATGAGTTGGTTTAATACCTAAGGTAACAAGATTTTTGCCGGTTGCAGCTGTCATTACTGCTTTAGATAAAATATCAATAAATTTCTTTTCATCTTTGATTAAATGATCTGCAGGTAAAACAATCATTGTTGAACCAGGATATTTATTTTCTATGACTACTGAAGAAAGTCCTATACAGGCAGCTGTGTTTCTTTTCATTGGTTCTACTATTATATTTTCTAAAGGTATTCCATCCAGCTGCTTTTTAATAGCTTCCTGATAAGCTGCATTGGTAGCTATAAAGACCTGTTCAATAGGCACAAGTTCTTTTATTCTTTCTACAGTCTCCTGCAGCATTGTTTTTTGGTCATCATTTAATTTTAAAAATTGTTTAGGGTTATCTTTTCTACTTAAAGGCCAGAACCTTGTTCCTTCTCCTCCAGCCATAATTAGTGCTGTTAGCATTTGAAATCAACTCCGATTAAATAAAAAATTACTGATTCAATAATTCATTATACAAATCAAAATATGCTTCTCCCATTTTTTTTATAGTAAACTTTTCATTGACACGCTTTTTGGCATTTTCTCCTAAATTACTTCTTAGAGAATCATCATTTAGCAATCTTTGTATTGCTTTATGTAACTCCTCTATTGAATTTGGTTCCACAACTATTCCTGTTTCCTGGTCTTTATTTGCATATGGAACTCCAGTAAGTAGATTAGTTGATATAACAGGTTTCCCACAGGCCTGGGCTTCTAACTGTACAATTCCAAAAGCTTCACTTGAAGCAACTGAAGGTAAAACAAAGAAATCACTTGCATGATAATATGCAGCTAAGTCTTTATCTTTAACAAAACCTAAAAACTCTATATTATCATTCAAATCCAAAGAATTAACTAAATTTTTTAATTCATCTTCCAGAGGCCCTGTACCACCAATTAATAATTGTGCATCGATATTTTCCATAGCCCTTATTAAAACTTCAATTCCCTTATAATAAACTAAACGACCAACAAAGAATATTATTGGTTCCTTATATGTTTTTTTTATTTCTTCTTTTTTTCCTTTAATATAATTAGTTAACTCAAAATCTTGAGGATTTATGCCTAAAGGAATGACTTTACATTTATTTTTATATTCTTGCAAAAAAGGAGAATTCTCAATCATATTGGGAGAAGTTGTAACAATTTTATCTACTTTATTTAAAAATTTATTTAAAAATGGCTTATAAAATTTTAAGATATTTTTTTGTTTAACAATATCACTGTGCCAGGTCACAATTTTTTTACCATTAGGATTAACCATTAAATCTGAAACTACCCCTAACGGAAATGGTAAATGATAATGAAAAATATCAGCATTAATTTTTTTTAACTCTAATGGAAATTTGGGAGCAACAGGCATCGAAAAATATCTACCTATACTAGCTGAACGGGTAACATTAGCTCCGTTTATTAATTCCCTACTTTTCTTAAATTTGTCGTTAGCAACTAATACATTCATATCTACTCTTTTACCTAATTCATTGCTAATATCATAAGCAACTTGTTCTACTCCTCCTGTAAAAGGATAATATAATTTATTGATTTGTAATACTTTCATCTATAACTCATCCTCTTTAAATAAACTTTCATATTCATTTACTAATCTCTTAATCGAAAATTTATTCTTTAAAAAATAATGGTTTTCTAATAAAATATTCTTTTTTTCATTTTTAGTTTTATTTTCAAAATTAATTATTTCTTCAACTAACTCTTTATAATTGTCAGGATTAAATAACCCGCCTCTTCCAGACAAAATGAACTTATTAGCTGAAATATTAGAAGCTATACAATATCTCTTATATAAAAAAGATTCTAAAATAACATTTGGTAACCCTTCTTCATAAGATGGTAATATTATTAGATCAGCTTTTCTATAAACTTCAGAAATATTTTTTACAAAGCCTTCAAAAAAAACTCTATCTTTGAGATTGTTTTTATTTATATATTCTAATAATTGATTATAATATTTTGTATCTGTTACACTACCTACCAAGAATATTTTTCTGTTCTTCATTGCTTTTAATGCTTTTAAAGCTACTAGCTGATTTTTTATTGGATGTATTCGAGCAATTATATAGATGTCTTCAATATTTTTGTTTTTTTTTATAGAAACATTACTCTTATCATTAAAATTAACACCATTTAGAATAGTTTTTACATTATTCACTCCCAAATCTTTTAATATTTCTTCAGTTGTAGGACTATTACAAGTTATTATATCTGCTATATTATATAGAAATGAAAGATATTTTCGATTATACAATTTATCACTTGCAGTTCTCACAGAGTAAATTAATTTTTTATTGAATAATTTTAATATAGGAATAAATGGGGTTAATATCATACTATAAGATATAACTAAGTCATATTTATTAAATAAAAAATGAAAAAGAAAAAATAATGAAACATATAAATAATTAAATAAATAAGATACCAGTTTTAAGAAATTATTTTTATACTTTTTATTAAATTTAAATCCAATGAATTTAATCTGTACATTATCAAAATTTTCTAAAAAATTTTTTTCTTCTTTCAATAAAACAAAAACAGTTATTTGATAATTTTTTTTAGCTAAACCTTTTATTAAATTTCTAAATTGAGTTTCAGCCCCTCCTAGGAATAAATAGGGAACTAAAAACATTATACTTTTCATTAATTGAAAACACCTCTATCTTAATTAATAAATTTTGAATTTTTTTATCAGCATTATTATAATTAAATTTAAGATCTTTATTATTAAAGATCGCAGAAAATTCTCTTTTTTATAACATAAGTTCTTTTTCTTAATTAAATCATATTTAAATGACTCAATTTTAAGTATATGCCACGCCACTACTGTTTGTAATTTGAGTTTAATAATACGGTTTTTGGTTCTTCCCAAATTCATATTTATATAAGTATTTTTTTAATCTTGAAATTTCAATAAATAAACTTTATCTTCTTAAGAGATTCAGAAATATTATAATTATAAAATCTAATTTTGTTTTCATCAAATTTATTACTGTACTCAAAAATAAAATAGCATCATTTTTTGGCATATAAATTAATGAAAACTATTTCTAATAGATAATATACTAAGTTTAATAACTCTATATCATCTCTGTAATATTAATTATCTATAGTTTTTAATATAATTTGCTATATAAATTCTTTAAAGAATTAATTTCTCTTTCTAATCCATTCTCAAACTTAATTTCAGCTTCGTAATTTAATAGTTTTTTAGCTTTTGATGTATCAGCAGAAGTATGCTTTACATCACCTTTGACAACTTTCTGATACTCTCTGTTTGCTTTTTTCCCTATAATTTTTTCCATTAAACTTATAGCATCATTTAAAACTACTCTCTTACCATCTCCTCCAATATTAAAATTTTCTCCTTCAACATCGCTTTCTGCAGCTAAGATATTGGCTTTTACTATATCATCTACATGAGTAAAATTTCTTGATTGTTTACCATCACCAAAAATAGTTAGTTTCTTATCCTGCAAAATAGCTTTAATGAAAATATGAAAGGCCATATCCGGTCTCTGTCTTTCTCCAAAAACAGTGAAATATCTCAATGACACTGTTGGTACATTAAAATTCTTATAATATAAATAACATAAATTCTCTCCTGCTAATTTAGAAACTCCATAAGGAGAAACTGGCTGTAATCTATTTGTTTCTTTCATAGGCAGTTTATCTGTATCACCATATACTGAAGAAGAAGAAGCATAAACAAACTTTTTAATATTACTCCCTCTTGCTGCTTCCAGTAGTCTTTGAGTTCCCATTATATTGTTATGAGTATAAATCTCAAAGTCTTCGCCCCAACTTGATCTTACACCCGCCTGCGCAGCCTGATGAAATATATAATCTACATCTTTTAATAAAGATTTTAAATCAAGTTCATTTATATTATATTCAATTAAAGTAAAATTCTCATGATCAATAAATGAACTCATATTATTTTCTTTTAAAGAACGATCATAATAATCAATAAAACAATCAACACCAATAACCTGATGTCCTTCTTTAAGTAGTTTTTCTGTTAAAGTTGACCCAATGAAACCTGCTGCACCTGTTATTAATGACTTCATTAACATTCCCCCATGAAATTACAAATTCATATTTTCTATAATTTTCTATTTAACCTTGTTTACATACCTTTCTTCTGCCAAAATCTTTATTTCCTTATTCATCTCAATTATTACTTTTTTATTCTAATTAAAGTATTTCATTTTATTTGCTAAAACTGAATAATCTTTAATTACTTAAATTGCAATGTTAAATTGAACTAATTTCAAACTGTAATAATTTTAATTGTATATAATTTGTCTTAGCTGATCTTCAAAAGCTTCATTAGGTGTTAAATATCCTAAGATTTTTCTTGGCAAATTATTACACCAATTTTGAATTCTAGCAATAGCTTCAATTGAGAAGTCATTTATGCTTCTACCTTTAGGTATAAATCTTCTTATCAAGCCATTATGACGTTCATTTGTGCCTCTCTCCCAGGATGAATATGGGTGAGTGTAATAAACTTTTGTGTCAGCCATTTCTTCTATATTTGCTAGCTCTGAGAATTCAGAACCATTGTCACTAGTAATACTTTTAAAGACTTTGGAAAAAAGCTCTCCAGTTTCTTTAATTAGCTTTGTCATTGTTTCCTGGTCTGAATAAGATGTTTTGTCAGCAATCTTACGAATGATTTGTGAGCGAGTTGTTCGTTCTATCATAGTAAGTAGAGCTGCTTCATCTTTAGTCTTTTTACCAATTACAGTATCAATTTCGCAGTGGCCAAATTCATTGCGGTCATTAACGCTTTCAGGTCTTTCATCAATGCTGGTACCCAGTTTCTTTTTATTCTGTTTAACACGATTGGATTTTGAAGATCGTTTTAGTTTCAAGGGTAAATCAATATTTTTAATCTCAAGCAGTCCAGCATCTATATAATTATAGAGAGTTTTGGTACAGACCATCTCTGAATCTGGGAATTTATTATGCCGTTTAGCTGCGCCGCGAATAGAGTCAAGTGAATGATCTTCTTCATAGAATTCATCTATGACATATTCAATGAATTCTTCACATTTTAGAAGTTTAAACTTTGGTCCACAGTTTTTACGATTTTCTTCATAAACTCTTTGCCCAACATCAGGGAAGTAAATATCAACGGTTTTATTAGCTTTGATTTGAGAAACTGTGCCCCTTTTTAATTCATTTCTAATTGTGTTATAAGCTCTACCTAGGCGTTTACCAATGGCATAAGGTGAGAGACCTTCAGAATGTAATAATTTAATTTGGCCGCGTTCAAAAGCATTTAGGTGTTTATTTTTTAGAGATTTTGGTGTATCATTTAAGTAGTCCATAGTGTGCACCATCCTGTAATGTTTTTTATTTAGTGGTATAAATAATTATATTACAGTTTGTGCCACTATGGGCATTTTTTATTGATTTTTTTTAATTAGTTCAAGTTAATTATACAATTAGGCTAATCTTTAATTATTATCATAAATCAATTTTTACCATACATCACTATGTTTATTTACTGCCTGGATTATCAGTTATTATAATAGGCTTACATATAGACAAAAATTCTAATATAGATCTAGGATTTCCTATTAGATAATAGAAAAGTAAAAAATATACACTTCTTTGGGCGATATATAATTTAAAATAATAAACTATTTCTCGATAATCTATTATATCTTTTCAATTTATGTCTTTATATTATAATTTTCTTTATTTCAAATACAGAAACATTTACCATTAATAGTTCTTGTTGATATTTTTTAATTAGAGTATATAAACTTCAAATTTTTCTTTGATTCTCTTAAGTGACATATATCACTCACCTAGACTAATTGTCTATTAATACTTAATAAACTGTAAAAAAATAAAAAATCATATATACCTATAAAAGCAATAGTATCAAAAAAAACTCTTAATAAAAAAACTAAACAAAATATAATTATTAATATATTTTTTAATGAATAATTTATTAGGCCTTTTATAAAATATATCAAAATAACTACTAATAAAAAAATGCTACCCAATCCAATATTATAATGCAAAAGTATAAATGAATTATGTGGATTATTGTTATATTGGGATATTATAGATATTTTTCTATAATCAAATCCAACAATTAAATTAACAATATCTATTTCGTTAAAATAAGCTTCATTAATTAAAAATCTTGGAGATTCTAATCCTGCACTTAATCTTGTGTTTGTAAATATATAAGAACCAAGATTAATAAGTAAAAATAACATCAAAATTGAACAAATAAAAAACAAAGTCAATTTTAATGAGCTCAAATTATCAAAATTAATATAAACCCATATTGAAATAAAAATAACAGCTGACAAAATAATCCCAGATCTTCCATACGACATAAATGCTATTATTAATAATACAATACTTGGTAACAAACTAATATTTTTGTTGCCATTTAGATAACTTAAATATAAGAATATGCAAGAAAAAATAAAAATCATACTAACAGAATTTCTAGAAGAGTTTAAAAAATAATGATTAATATTTTTTGGTGAAAAACCATGTTGTAATCCTTCAAATATAAACCAGATAACCAAAAATAAAAATATTCTTTTAGACAATTTTATTGATCTTTCTGTTTTAATATATAAAAAAATTGCCAATATAATTGAAGATAAAAAATTAATTAAAAAAAATAAAGGACCTAATCGTTTATCAATAATAGTAATTAAAACAACAATCGGGATAGAAAAAATTAAAAAAAATAAGAAAAAATTATTTTTTTTAAATATAAAATTAATCATTTTATTATTGAAAAAATAAAGAAAAAAAACTAAGATTATTAGAGAAAGTTGATAATAAACTTTTCCTACACCCATATATTGCGAAATAAATATAAGACAAAATATTAAAGTTATTATAATATCCGAAGGATAAATTTCACCTAATTTTAAATTATTATATTTTAGATTAATTGATTTTTTTTTAGTAGTCATGAATTTAAATTACCGCCTCAACTTAATAATACCTAATTTTATGTATTGATAACATATTTGCTTAAAGAAAAGACTGTTGAATTATGGGTAAAGTTAAAGATATTAATAATTTTACAAGTCTCAATAAAATAATAAGATCTAGTCATTTGTTTAGTCCAATAATTATTTATAAAAAGTTAATTGTTATCTCTCCAATATCTTTAGGAAAGATTAAAATCATTAAGAACTTTAATCCAGTTTTTAACAATTTTGTCTTTAGAAAAATCTTTCACTCGTTTCTGTGATTCTAGTTTATATCTATTTTTTAAACTTGAATTATTAAGTAAATTAATTATTGCACTTGAAAATAAAACTTCTTCTTTTGTTAATGAATTATTGTTTCTATATTTATTATTCTTAAAAACAGGAGTCAATACACCATGTTCTGCATATAAAATTTCATCTTCTACTTTTATATTTGCTGAATTGGTAATTATTTCTTTAGGTCCAATGCAATCTGTTGAAATAATTGGTAAACTACAAGCCATAGCTTCTATAATAACATTTCCGAATCCTTCCATTATTGAGGGTAATACAAATATATCCGCTTTTGAAAAATATTTAAAAGGATTTTCGACAAATCCCAAGAAATGTACTGAATTGAAAATATTTAATTCCTTAGCTAATTTAACTAAATCTTTTTTTAATTTACCTTTACCCAAGATAATTAATTGAGCATCATGTATACTATTTTTAACATTTTTAAAAGCTCTTAATAAATTAAAATGTCCCTTGGGAAATTCTAATCTACCTGCAGTTATAATTGAAGGTTTTTCAAAAATTTTATGATTTTTAATATCCAATTTTATGTTTTTCTCATTAGTAATTCTCTCAATATCGCAAAAATTATAAATTATATTTATATTATTGCTGTGAATCTTAAAATTATCAATTAAATCTTCTTTAACCCCTTTGGATAAAGCAACTATAGAATCAGCTTTATTATAAAATAACTTAATTAAATTTTTATATATAAACCCTCCTAAACCTTTTAGACTTTTACTTCTGACACCTCTAACTGAAATTATTTTTGTATGGCTTATAGATAATAAGTTTAAAATATTAGGATTTGTTAAAAAACTTAAAGTTAAATCAGGTTTGATCTCATCAATGTATTTATTAATCGCCCTTAAATTCAATATTTGTTTTATAATTTTATTGTCAGTATTTACTTTTAAAATATATTTATTCCCACTATAAGAATAAAACACTTCATCTTTATATAATAAAAAACTAACTTCAAAATTATCAGGTAAATTCTCTGACAATAATGCAGCAATCCTTTCTGCTCCTCCATTTGATAAAGTCGCAATAATAATTACTAATTTTATTTTTCTTTGCATATTAAAGTCTCCAATAATTATACATTTTTTCAGCTTTATTACTATTATAAATTGACTTAACATCAATAAAAACAGGTTTATCGATACACTCTTTATAATATCTTTTGAAATCCTTAAGTTCTATTTTTTGATATTCTTTATGATTAACTGCAACAATAATTGCATCAACATTATTAATTGTACATAAATTTTCTAACTCAATTCCATGCTCAACTACAGATTCTTCTGGGTCAGCAATAGGATCAGCAACTTTAACATTAATATGATATTCTTCCAGTCTTTCTATCACATCAGCAACCTTACTGTTCCTCAAATCAGGCACATTCTCTTTAAATGTCAGTCCCATCACTAAAACAGTAGAACCATTAACCTTTACATTTGATTCTATCATTTTCTTAACAGTTTTCTCCGCCACAAAATTTGACATTTGATCATTAATTCTACGTCCATTTAAAATCAACTGAGATATGTAACCCAATTCTTCTGAACGATATGTTAAATAATAAGGATCCACACCTATACAATGGCCCCCAACTAAACCAGGATAAAAATTAAGAAAATTCCATTTGGTTCCAGCTGCATCCAAAACCGCCTGAGTATCAATATTCATTTTATCAAAAATCATAGATAACTCGTTCATAAAAGCAATATTAACATCACGTTGAGAATTCTCAATTATTTTAGAAGCTTCTGCAACCTTTATTGAAGGTGCTCTATGTACACCAGCTTCAATTATTTCTTCATAAACACTAGCAATTGTAGCAAGGCTTTCTTCATCCATACCAGAAACAACCTTAACTATTTTTTCTACAGTATTAACCTTATCACCAGGATTCACTCTTTCCGGTGAATAACCAACTTTGAAATTTATACCACATTCCAAACCAGATTCCTCTTCCAAAATTGGAACACAAACTTCTTCTGTAACTCCAGGATAAACAGTTGACTCATAAACAACAATAGCCCCTTCTGTTAAATTTCTTCCTACAATTCTACTTGCTCCGGTTACCGGGTCTAAATTGGGTACATTATTCTTCCCAACAGGAGTAGGTACAGCAACTATATGAAAATTTGCTGCTTTTAAATCTTTTTCATCAGCTGTATATTTTATATTATCTATTTTTGAAAGTCTTTCTTTACCAATCTCATTTGTTGAATCTTCACCTTTTTGATATTTTGATATTTTATTTTCATTGATATCAAAGCCAATAATATCTAGTCCCTTTTCTGCAAATGCAACTGATAATGGTAATCCAACATATCCCATTCCTGTAATTGCTATTTTAATGTTATTAATATTCACTTGAACTCCCCCAATTTATTTAAATCGTTAAATATTTGATGTAAATCACTAATTATTTTTAATATATCTGATAATTCATTTTTATTTTGAGCTTCAAAAATATATTCATTTAAATTCAAATCCTAAAAATCAAAAATAATAATTTCAAACTTGAAAAATAAAAACATTACCTACTTTTGCTTATAATGAATTATTTCGTTATAATAGATAACAAAAAAATGCTATTATAAAAATATCTTCTATTGTACTTTTCACTAGCTCATTTAAGACTTTTTATACATATCCTAAATTTTCCGCATTAGCTACTCGTTTTTTTACATTTCCATAATAATTTATTTTTAACTTAAATTGCAATGTTAAAATTTCAAAATAATCCGTGAAACTATTTGTTAATGCAATGTCATATAATAATTGCTCGCTATAATTTAATTCATTATCATATATAATATCTTTAAAAATGGGTATATAACTATTCACTTAATTTTTTGTTTTTAATAAAACTATAATGAATCTAGTACTAATGAAATTTCTCTGCGTGTTTTAATTTATCATAATGTTCTTTATCTCTATATTTAAAGACTTTAGCAGGATGGCCTCCAGCAATAGCATAATCAGGAATGTCAGATACTACAACACTTCCTGCCTGAATAATTGCACCTTCACCAATAGTAACTCCTCCTAATATAACAACCCGACTCCCCAACCAAACATTATCCTTAATCAAAACATCTTTGCAAATATATGTATCATCATATGGAATTTTATCTCCATGATCATAATTATGAATCTGTGTTATCATTAAACATTCTTTTCCGGAATGAAAATTATTGCCTATTCTAACTTGCCCTCCTCCGGAAATGCTCATGCCATTAAAATTAACATTATTACCTAAAATAGTATTTTTACTTACATTAGAATAAAAATTCACTTTAAGATGATCACCAACTGCTCTAGCAGTTATTTTCACTCTAAAATTATAATATTTTTTCATCAACTTTCTTAAAGCACTTTTAATTTTTCTTGCGAAAAAAAACAATATTTTTATCATCAATTCACCAACTTTTATTTTAAATAAAAATCACTTTAATAAATTTTATATTCCACTAAAAAAATAATCTTTATTATAATTCTGCTCAAAATCATCTTCTTTAATAAACTCAGTTAATTCTTCAGCATTTTCAGCAAATTTAACTATATCATTTTCTATTAAATATTCCATATATTCCACACCAGGAAGATCAAGTAATATCGTCTTACAATTAAGGGTTAGCCCTTCAAAGATCGAAGTGGAATATACTCCAATTTGATATTCAGAACCTGCAAGTAATTGATATAAATTAATATCATTATTATCTATTATTCTAAAATTATCTAATTCAACAGCTTTATTTAAAATTTCATAATCTTGCTGCCAGCGATCATACTCACCAGGATGAAGTTTATAAATAACTTTATAGTTTTTATTGCCTTTTGCAAATTCATAAGCTATTTCTGTTAGTTTATTAGCAATAGTGCCCTGTGACATAAATAAAACTTGATTATTAATCTTAGAATAATCTCTATATTCTACAAGTCTTTTTTCTAAATAAGGAAATCCGAAAATTACCAATTCGGAGGGGTCTAATGGTAAAGGAGTTGAATCTGCCCAATACTGACCAAATAAATAGATTTGATCAGGAAAATAAGGGATATCAGAACATTTTGGAAAACTATACCCTAAATGATATTTATTTATAATTCCATGTTGAATTTCAATTGAAGTAACATCATTAATTTTGCAGGCTTCTATAAGAGCTTCAGAACCATAGGATACTACTAAAAAGACTTTTTTAGGCTTTCTTTTTTTTAATAACTTATTAAAATATTTAACTTCATTTTTAAAATGAGTAATTTTAAATTCAACTTTTTCCAGTAATTCAATTTTTAAATCAAACCTTTTTTTGAGTTCTTCCTCGATTCTTTTTATAAATTTCTTATCATCATCATTAATCTTTAATGGTAATATTTCTCTTTTTAAATAGTTAATAATTGAAAAATGTTCAAAATAACTTCGGTTTAAAGAAGGATTTTTATAATGTTTACGAAGATATGGTTTATCAATAATTTCATATTTATCTTTTCCCCAGTCAGCAATTATATAGTGGGTATATTTATCTATATATTCTTCATTTACTTTGACTTTTCTCGGGTGTTCAAATACTAAATAATCTTTTTGACTATTCCTTTTTAAAGCTCCATATAAATGAGTATTTATTAAAGCTCTAGGTAAGTATAATATTTTATCTATAAATTTAGGGCCCGGATTTGTATGAGCCTGCCCATATATATTTTTCTCTTTTAATATTTCCTGTGTTAAATCAAACCTAATAAGTTTCCAAAAATAAACTCCATTTATCTTTTTTTTTAATAAATTGAATTTTTCTTCTAAATTAAATATTTTATCACATAATTGTTTTTCTTTTAATTTATTCACTTTTATATACACCTAACTATTCTTTTAACTT
Organism: Halanaerobium praevalens DSM 2228; assembly: GCF_000165465.1. Lineage (GTDB taxonomy): Bacteria > Bacillota > Halanaerobiia > Halanaerobiales > Halanaerobiaceae > Halanaerobium > Halanaerobium praevalens. The sequence continues at coordinate 383,159 of NC_017455.1, read as the reverse complement.
TTATAAAAATATTGATTATCAATTTTTTAAAACAATTTTTCTAAAAAATATCCCCAACCGAGTCCATTTCATAACACTAATTACTTTTAATTACAAAATAATATAATACAATAGCAAAGATTATTAGCTTTATTATAAGTAAAATAGCAAAATTATTTATGAAATTAAACAAGAATAAATATAACCCAATAATAAATAAAAGAATAACAAAATCAATTAAAATATTTTTTAAGTTAATAACATTTTCTTTAATAATAAACTTCGAATTAATATAATGAAAAATAAATAGAATCATATAAGATATAAGAGTAGTATACGCTGCAGCAACATAACCGAATTTAGGGATTAACCAGTAATTCAATCCAATATTTATTAATCCAGCCAATAAAGTTGCAGTAGATATTAATAAAGTTTTTTTTCTATAAAAAGAATAATTACCAAATAAAGTATATAAAAACACAAATACAAAACTTATAATAATTACTGGAACTATTTTCAAAGCACTATAATATCTTTCATCAGCAAGTATTATTACAATTTCTCTTGAAAATAAAATCAATGAAATTGCTGCCATAAAAATATATTTCGAATAAGTAACCGCCAATTCATCTATTTCCTTAAAATTATTTTCCTTTAAATTATGATAGAAAATAGGTAACCAGGCTTTATTCATTGCCATAACAACTACATTCATAATCATACCTATATTATAAGCAAAAGAATAAAGTCCTGTATCTAAAGAACCAGTTAACTGATTAATGGCAATCCTATCAAAATAAGAAAGTATGAAACCTGATAATGAATGTGGTATTAAAGGTATACCAAACACCAAAGAATATTTGACATATTTAAATTTAAATTTTGGTTTACCTAATTTAATAAAATAAATAACAGCGATTATAAATCCAATTCCACTAACAACTAAGTATCCATATATCTTACCAAAATATTTTTGGTCAGAAAGTAAATAAACCCAAACAATTGAAATGATAAGTATTAATACGCTTTTACTAACTGATATTAATGAATATTTATCACTCTGTTTACTTGTCTGTAAATATGACAAAAATATTTTAATAGGTATATTAAAAATCGCAATAATAATAGCAATAATAAAAATATTAACTTCTATTTTTATTAAAGATGAAATTTCGTTTTTATATAAATTAATTAAGTATAAAGAAATTATATTAAAAAATAATAAAAACAAAATATTACTACTTATAAATTCACCAAATTCCTTATTTTCTTCGTGATAATATCTATTAACAGCTCCATGAAAATTCAATCCTAATAATATAGTTGAAATAGATATTACGGAAGTAAATATAGCTAATATTCCATATTCATCAGGAGTTAACAAACGAGTAAAAATCGGCACTGAAATAAAACCTAATGCTTTAGTAAAAAAAGTAGCTGTCATATAATTTTTAGCATGCTTAATAAACTCAATATTTTCAATGCCAATTATTTTTTTTAAAAAAACCAAAATATTTTTCTTATATATTTTCATTTTAATAAACTCTCTTCATAAAACTATTCATTCCAAATTGGGTTTTTTAATTCCCAGCTACCTAAATCATTTTTTCGAAATAAATCTTTATTATAAAATTTATCAACTATCTCCCAAAATTCTTTTCTTGAGTATCCAGCAAATTCAATAAAATCTTCAACAGTCTTAGGATCTAAATTATGATCATGTTTCTTAACCAATTCAATTGCTTTCTCACGATTTATCATGCCATATCTTACTAATCTAGAAGCAAAATCAGTTGCAAATTGATGTCCAAACTTTGGATATTTTAACCATGGATGAACTAAATATGCCCTACTATCTATCTGATCAAAATTTTCAATATGATGTGTTCTATCCCATTCATGTGTTAAATCTTTAAATCCATATTTTTTAGCAATGTTATAATTTTTTAAGCTATTCCATTTAATATAATAACTTAAATATATAGGATTCAATTCAGCTTTTTTAATGTCTTCTTTATCAGGTGCTTTCAATAAATTTAAAGACTTTTCATCTATACCTAAATTAATTAATTCCTTCCATGGGATTTCTTCAGCAACACCATTATATATTTGATTTATCGCAGAAGGAGTTTCATCTTTTTGGTTGCCCCCATATTCATAACTTACATTTTCTCCATATATAATAAAAGGTATATCAAATTTTATAGCCATATGTAAAGGATAAGTATATATTAATCTATCAATATACCATGTTGGTTTCCCATACTCTTCAAACATATAGCGAGTTACTTTTTTTTGATTTTTAATATTTGGTTTTAAACTAATAATATCACAACCAAAGCTCTCTGATATGTTTTTAATATTATGTTCACCAGCTTCAGTCATTGGAAAATTATCTTCTACAGAAATTAACAACGGATTCATACCTAGTTTTTCTTTCATGATATATGTTTGAAAATGACTATCTTTACCGCCACTCACCGCAATTATGCAATCATAATCATTACCATCTTTATTTTTATATCTATTGGTAACTTCCTTCAATTCTTCCCAGCGCTTATTCCAATCGATTTGCTTTCTTTTTTCATAATTAACACATGCTTGACAAACACCATCTTCATTAAAATGAATACCTGGTCTAGTATCAGGCATTACACATTTTTTGCAGTATCTCATAATTAATACCCCTTTATTTTCTAATTTTATTTAAAATTAAACTAGCTAATTTAAAATCTATAATATCATCAACATCAATAGATTCTCTTTTACTCATGATGTATGCATAAGAGTTATTAAAATAAAAATCATTATACTTTTTATAGTAGTCAACTTCAGCTAAATAAATAGCTCCATTCAGTCTATAATAAGTAGGCAAATCCTGTCTTCTTATGTTTTCTTTATGATTTAAAAAATTATCCATTGATAATGATTCATCTAAAGTATTACTCCATAAAGGATTGTGATCGGTCTTACAAACACCCACTATTGAATTAGCATCTTTCTCCTTCAACAAAGAATAAGCCCCTTTAATATTCTCAACTGTTCTAAGTGGTGAAGTAGGCTGTAATAACATAAAATAGTTATATTCCCCATTTTTTTGTTGCATTTTATCTATAGCATGTAAAACAACGTCGGAAGTTGCAGATTCATCAGTTGCTAGTCTTTGGGGCCTAATAAAAGGAACTTCAGCTCCAGCTTTTTCAGAAATTTCAGCATATTTTTCAGAATCAGTTGACACAATAATATTAGAAAATATTTTACTTTCCAATGCAGTTTCAATTGTATAATTTATCATTGGCTTTCCATTAAGATTTTTAATATTTTTATCTTTTAAGCCTTTAGATCCACTCCTTGCAGGAATGATTGCTAGAATTTTATCTTGCATTATATTTCAACCTCAATATCATAAAATTTCTTTTTTAAATCTATCTTATTATTTAATATAAATTCTTCAATAACTCTCATTATTTCAGCAGAAGTATTTTCCTTCTCATAAGGATTGTTTATTTTATCAAAATTATTTTTTAAATAATAATCATCTATTTTTTTTAATGCCGATAAAATATCATTCTTCTCATTTTGACAATCAAAAACTGATTCAGCTCTAATTCTCCCTTTTTGACGATCCCCAATATTTATTGATGGAGTATTTAGACTTGGCGCTTCTATAATCCCACTTGAAGAATTACCTATTAGAGCAAAAGTATTTTTTAATAGACTCAAGTAATTTTCGGTGCTTAAAGAAGAAAATGCATATGAATTGTTTTTTTCACTAACATAATTATCAATCATCTGGTTAATAATTCTACCATCAGTATCAGAATTACCTTTAATAAAAACTTTGGAAATATTTTTATCATATTTATCAACTACTTTTAATAATTCTTTAAAATTATGTTTGGCAGTCTTATTTTCTAAAGTAACAGGATGAAAAACAATTAATATATATTTTTTGCTTAAACTTATATTTAATTCTTTTTCAAGTTCTTTTTTAGATAATAAATCTGAATTTAAAATATTTTCCACACCAAGAGCACCTACATTAAAAACTCTTTCTGGATTTTCTCCAAGTTGAATAACCCTCTTTCTATATTCTTCAGTTGAAGTAAAATGTAAATAACTCATTTTGGTCATACTGTGACGAAAAGAATCATCAAAAGCACCTTCAGTAAGTTCTCCACCATGTAAATGAGCCAAAGGTATATTACCGACTGAAGCAGCTGCCGCAGCAGAGAAAGTCTCATACCTGTCACCAAGAATAATAATTAAATCAGGATTTAATCTTTGATAAGATTCTGAAAAACTAATCAAAGCCAATCCCATTGATTTACTTACCCCAACAGAAGTATCAGAACTTAATAAAATTTCAACTTTTTCATCAATCTGAAATCCATCAGATTCTATATTTTTATATGTAAGTCCAAACTCAGGTGATAAATGCATTCCAGTAACAATTAATTGTAATTTGAAGTCTGGATTCTCATCAATTTTCTTAATAATTGGTCTCAAAAGACCGTATTCGGCTCTGGTTCCAGTTACCACACATATTTTCTTTTTGGTCATAATTCAATCAACTCATCAAAAGTGAAGTCTCGTTTTGCTTTTTTACCTAAAATATTAGGCCACCGCATGGGGTTAATTCCATTACCAGGTCTTTTTATAGTTAAATTAGCCTCAGTAAATAATTCCCCTTTTTCAATATCTTTAGATGCCACTATACTTTTTCGAGCTATATCCTTGTTTTTAGATTCAGATTTAGAAGGCTTTTTAATTCCATTACCAAGAGCATTTTCAATATTTCTAATCGCATCAACCATATTTTTTAATTCTTCTGGCTCTAAACTTGCTTTATGATCTGGACCCGCCATAGAATTATCAAGAGTAAAATGCTTTTCAATAACCCCTGCACCTAATGTTACTGCAGCCGTTGGAACTTCAATCCCTTTAGTATGGTCAGAATATCCAACATCAACTTTAAAAGCTTCTTTAATGGTTAACATTGCCCTTAAATTAACATCCCTCATTGGAGTTGGATATTCAGTATTGCAATGCAAAACTGTAATATCCTTTGATCCATTTTGCTTTAATAAATCTAACGCTGCTTCAATTTCAGATAAATTAGCCATCCCAGTTGACATAATAATTTTTTGTTTAAGTTGGGCAATTTTCTCAAGATAAGGATAATTTGTTATTTCACCAGACGGAATTTTCCAGATATCTAATCCAATTTCATTTAATAAATCTATGCTGTCAAGATCAAAAGGAGATGACATAAATTGAATTCCCTTTTGATCACAATAGTCTTTTAAAAGTTGAAAATCTTTAGTTTTAAGTTCTAATTTTTTCAGCATTTCATACTGGCTTTTTTCGGGTGTTGTTTTATTTTGATAATCAGCCTTTTTAGCTGTTTTTGATGCCAATTTATCAGCAGTAAAAGTTTGAAACTTAACAGCATCCACACCAGCCCAGTCAGCTTTATCTATTAATTTCTTTGCTAATTCAATACTACCATTATGATTAACACCAGCTTCAGCAATTATAAAAGTGTTCATAATCAATATCTCTCCCTACATGGAATTCCATAAGCTGTAACATTATCTTTTATATCATTTAAGACAACACTACCTGCACCAATTTTAACATTTTCACCAATATTAATACCCTGAATAACAGAACTCCCCATACCAATCCAGCTTTTTCTCCCTACTTTAACATTACCTGCTAAAACAGTATTGGGAGAAATATGAACAAAGCTCTCAATATGATTATCATGTTCAATAATACTTGATGTGTTGATTATACAATGAGCCTCTATTTTAGCAGAGCTATTAATTACAGCATTTGCCATAATTGCTGTTCCTTCACCAATCCCAACCCCTTCAGCTAATATTGCATCTGGATGAACAGCAGTATAATATTTTAGCTCATATTTGTTTGCAATCTTTTCCCGTATTTCATTATTCCCAATAGCAATTATAAAATAGTAATCTTCTTTTTTTAAGGTATTAATCTTTTCTATCGTTCCGATTAAAGGAATACCTTGATAAATAGCTTCTTCTTTAGTATATTTATCATCCAAAAAACCTTCAATCACTGGATTCTCTTTTAGAATCTTTTTTCTTTTAATAATAATATCTGCAATAACTTTTGCATGCCCACCAGCACCAATAATTATTATCTTTTTCATCGCCAAACACCTTAAACTTTATATTCTTTTAACATATCTACAACTTGATACACTTCATCTTCAGTAAGGTTTGTGCTGCAAGGAATATTTATTAAATTATCAACATAATATTTTGCTTTATCAATTTTATATGATTCACAACTCTGATATGGTTTTTGATCGCTTATTAATCCCCAGAGAGGTCTTGCCTGAATACCAACTTCATTTAACTTATTTAATAATTGGTCTCTATCAATACCATATTCCTCTTCATTAACAACTACAGAATAGAACCAGTAATTTGGTCTTGTGTTGGTATTGAAAGGTAATAGTTCTAGCCCATCAATTTTATCTATTTCTTTTTTATATAATTCATAATTTTTCTTTTTAACTTTTATAAAATCTTCAAGCCGATCTATTTGTTCTGTACCAAAAGCAGCTGCAATATTTGTTAATCTATAATTATAGCCTATTTCGTCATGTTTGTAATATAAAGGATCAGTTTTTGCCTGCACAGCAAGAAATCTGGCCTTTTCTATAATCTCATCATTATTTGAAATAAGCATACCTCCGCCACCAGTCGTTAATATCTTATTAGCATTAAAAGAAAGTACTCCAATATCACCAATTGTTCCAGTATGTTTACCTTGATACTCACCTACATTATAAAAAGATCCAAGAGATTCTGCAGCATCTTCTACAACTTTTAAATCATATTCATCCGCTATTTCTATTACTCTTTCCATATCAATAGGATTTCCAAAAACATTAACTATAGTTAAAGCTTTAATAATATTACCCGAGTTTTTATTTAACAAACCGTCTTCAGTCTGTTCACAGTTTTTCTCTAAAAACTCTTCTAATTTATCTAAATCAATATTTAAACTATCATCACAATCCATAAAAACTGGTTTTGCACCAAGATATGTAATTGGATTAACAGTAGCAATAAAAGTAACTGTAGGAACTATTACTTCATCACCAGCTTCTACTCCTAAAATTTGAAAAGCAAGATGCAACGCAGCAGTGCCACTTTGAACTCCAACAGCTTCATCAACACCAACATAATCTGCTACTTTTTCTTCAAATTCAGTTATAAATTTACCTCCAGTAGAAACCCATCCAGTTTCAATACATTCTTTAACATTATCTAAAATATCAATTGATAAGTTAGGAACCGAAAGAGGAATATTCAAATTCTTATTCATTCTAATTCTCCTAGTTATTATATTCAGCTTCTTTATATGTTGTAACTAACTTTTTAAGTTGTTTTTTTAAGTTAATTCTGTCAAAGTTATTTAAATAAATGTTCAGTTCATTTAATCCTTTTTCTAAATCTAAATCTTCTCTTCTGATCTGAGAGATATAAATTTTATCATTCTCAGTTTTCTGACAGCTATCTATATCATATAAAAGTTCTTCATAAAGTTTTTCTCCAGGTCTAAGGCCCGTAATTTTAATGTCAATATCTTTGCCTACTCTCAGACCGGATAGTTCAATCATTTTCTCTGCCAGATCCATGATTTTAATTGGTTTGCCCATATCTAGTACAAATACTTCTCCACCCTGGCCTATATAGCCAGCTTCCAAAACAAGTTGAGCAGCTTCTGGAATTGTCATAAAATAGCGGGTTACTTCTTCATGGGTTACTGTTAAATCCTTACCCTCTTTTATTAAAGATTTAAATAATGGTACAACACTACCATTACTTCCTAAAACATTTCCAAATCTAACTGCCATATACATAGTTTTAGAATTTTTATTTATATTTTCTAAAATAATTTCTGATAAGCGTTTCGTTGCTCCCATAACATTAGTTGGGTTAACCGCTTTATCTGTAGAAATCAAAACAAACTTTTCTACCTGATATTTATCTGCCATCTCTAGCAAATTTTTAGATCCAAAAACATTATTATTTACAGCTTCTTCTATGTTTTTTTCCATTAATGGAACATGTTTATGAGCTGCTGCATGATAAACTAAATCAGGTTTATATTCTTTAAACAAAAACTCTAATTTATCTTTTTCTCTAATATTTGCTATTTCAAAATTAATTTCAACTTCATAATGTCTTTCTAAAAATAATTTTAAAAAATATAAGTCATTTTCATTTATATCTAATATTATTAATTCTTTTGGATTATATTTAACAATCTGCCTGCATAATTCACTGCCAATAGATCCTGCAGCGCCTGTTACTAATACTTTTTTATTATTTATGTATTTATTAATATTCTCATTGTTAATCTGTATTGATTCTCTCCCCAGTAAATCCTCCACCTGCACTTCTCTTAACTGCTTAGTAAAAGGTTCACCTTTTAAGAGTTCTTCTACTGTAGGAAGAACTTTTATTTCAATATTTTTATCAAAAGTTTTTAAGTTATCATAAATTTTATTTAATCCTTGATGATTAATTTCAGTAGTTGCAACAATAACTTCATTTATATCAAATTCATCAATATATTTATTTATATTATCGTGGTGATCTAATATTTCATAGCCATCAATTTCATTTCCATGCTTTGAAGAATCTGCATCTAAAAAGCCAATTACATTATAGTCATATTTATGTCCGTTATTTGTTATTTCTTTTAAGACATGCTTGCCGGCACTACCAGCACCTACAATTAAAACATTTTTCATAAAATCACCTAAATTTCTATATAATTAAAAAGTTATAGATAATAATAATATTCAATATACATAAGCATATAGGAATAACCTGAATTTCCCTACACATAAAAAAATAGTTTTTTAAATACAAACTCATCCCAACAAGTCCATACTTAAAAAACTATATCTCATCCCCCGCAAACCCTTATCACAACTATCCTCTCCCACCTCAACACAGTATCCACTGTGTTGCAGCCAAAGTGTACTGCTAAAAAAATAGCCTGAAGGCTGATCCTGCATATGGTTTTAAAGCTCTTTAAACCTCTAACTCAGTTTGTCTTACCCATATGAAAACCCTGGTTTCACAGATCCTCATACATATTCAACTGTCAACTTGCCTGAGTTAGGATTATATTTTGTGACATCGGATGTCATTTTACAGATAACACTTCTATTTCGCTCACATTCTTTATTTTATAACATTATTCATAATACATCAACTAATTAGAGTAGCTAATTTTGTCGAATACTAAAGTAAAACTTTTCAGTTAACAATTATTGTGACATCGGCTGTCATTTAATCTCTTTTTCTTTATATGTTTTAATTAACTGATAAATTTAATTCTGCAATAAACCACTGAATATATTTGCAGAACCTTGCTCAGATCAATTTTCTGTTTATATTTCAACTGATGTGTTCAATTCCTTAACAACTTTTATTATAATACACTCTCGCCTTAAAATCAATTAATATTTCTCTGTTTTTTGTCGAATTAACTTGAATTTTATTGACACAAGTTCGTTTTGTGATATATTATACTTGAGTTAAACTAATATTTAAGTTTAATTGATAATCAGCAAAATTTAAAGTATAATTAGTTTAAGTTGGAGGTGTCAAAATGAAGGATATTACTGTTTCAAAAGCAAATTTTGAAGAAATTATCAAAGATGATTTTATTTATGTAGATAAAACCAAATTTTTATATCAAATTGTAAATAGTAAAGAACCATATTTTTTCCTTTCTCGCCCCCGCCGCTTTGGCAAAACCCTTTTTGTTGATACTATGGAAAAATTCTACCAGGGCAAAAAAGAACTTTTTAATGACCTTTATATTTCAAATCAAGATTTAAATTGGGATAAATATCCTATTATTAGATTGGATTTTAATGAAATAATTTCTCAAACTACCGAACAATTAAAAATTGTCTTAGGCGAAAAAATTGCTGATTATGCTAATGAGTATAATCTTGACCTGACCTCAACTTATGTACCAACTAGATTTAATAAATTAATTAAAAAAATCTTTAAAAAAACTAATAAAAAAGTTGTCTTATTAATTGACGAATATGATAAACCAATATTATCTCATTTAAGTGGTATTGAAAGTTCTAAAAATAAAATTGAAATTGCTTTAGAGAATCAAGAATTTTTAAAACTATTTTATGACAATCTTAAACCACTTGAACCCTATCTAGAAAAGGTTTTTATAACAGGAGTAACTAAGTTTAGTAAGCTATCAATATTTTCTACTCTAAATAATCTAATTGAACTTGATCAAAAAGTGAAATTTGCTGAAATAATGGGTTATACAGAAGAAGAATTGGATAAATATTTCAAACCATATTTTGCTAAACTAGCAGAAAAAAAGAATTTAAGTATTCCAGAATGCAGAAAAAAGTTCAAGCAAATGTATAATGGTTTTCGTTTTACAGAAAAAGATAGTAAAGTTTATAACCCTTTTTCAGTTGGCAATGCTTTAGTAAATTTGGATTTTGATAATTACTGGTTTGAAAGTGGTACTCCGACTTTTTTAATTGACTTAATTAAAAGCCATAACTTCGACATCAGCAGTTTAGAAAGTGTAGTAATTGGAAAAAATGAAATTAAGGCTTATGATATTGAAAATCTTGAAATAGTGCCACTACTTTTCCAAACTGGCTATTTAACAATTAAAGGAATTAAAAGTAAAGAGCTATACAAAATGGGATATCCAAATCAAGAAGTAGAAAATGGATTTACTCTAAATTTAGCAAAATCATTTTCTCAAAACAAAATTACAGTTCCGGTTGTACACCGAATAAAAAAAGCATTAATCAATAAAAATCTTGAAGAATTTATTGAACAGATAAAATCTATATTTGCCAGTCTGATAAATATTAATATCCCAAAATCTCTTCAAAATAGAGAAGCTTATTACAACAGTCTTTTTTATCTGATAACTACTCTATTAACAGATAACAATTTAAATGTTTACTCAGAAGTCCTAAGCTCTGAAGGAAGAATAGATTGTACAATTGCAACTGAAACGGATATTTATATTATTGAATTCAAGGCAAATCAGGATGCTGAAAAAGCTCTGCAGCAGATAAAAGATAAAAATTATGCTGAAAAATTTAAAATTAAAGATAAAAAATTAGTTTTGATCAGCATCAATTTTGACACCAAAAAAAGAAATATACAGGATATTAAAATAGAAGAAATAGATTAAATTAGAGCAGATATTCCTGCTCTTTTTTTATGCATTTTATTTAAAATATAATTTTTCTTGCTAAAGAGCCTGCTTTTCAGATTCTTAAATATATAGTCCTAATCTGAGAATATCAATAAAAATATCAAACTAATTGTATTGATCTAAATAAGATTTAATATTTAGAACAAATTCTAAATAATAAAAAAACCGCCCAATTAAGGACGGTAAAACAAGGAGTAAAGTATCTATACTTTTAATTTATGTCAGAGCTGCTCTCTGCAGCAGCTTAAAAAAGGGGATAACACTTTCTTTCTCTTAGCTTAACTACATAATAACAGTCCAAAATTAGAAAAACTTTAGAGCAACATTAAAAGCAAATTAAAAAAGATTAATCTAATCTATTTTTAAATATTAAATTTTATCTACTAGCAAGCTATAATCTAGTATTTTAAAATATTCTAACTAAAATTTAAGCCTTAACTTTAAATTTAAAGAGAAAATTTTTCAATCGAACTATCCATTATATCTTGGGTAATGCCTATATAATCTAAGGTTATACTAGGAGAAGAATGGTTAAAAATTTTCTGCAGCAGAGCTACATCTTTATTCTTTTTATAATGATGATAGCCAAAAGTTTTGCGGGTAGAATGACAGCCGATACTTTCCAGACCAGCTTTACGCCCCGCCTCACTAAAAATCCTATAAGCTTGAAAACGAGATAAAGGTTTATTCTGACCAATTCTACTCTGAAATAAATATTCTTCTGCTGCCATTGCTTTAATATAAGCTTCCAACTCCTGCCGCAGCTTAGAATTGATCAAAAATCGTTTATTTTTAGAAGTCTTCTGTTCTTTTAAAACAATATGACTTTGGTTGCGGATATCTTGAACTTTCAGATTTAACATATCACTAATTCTCAAACCGGTATTAATTCCAAGTACAAAAAGAATATAATTACGATAGCTCTGTTTTAAGAGTATATTTTTCATTTCTTCAATTTTTGCTTTATCTCTAATGGGCTCTACTTTATTCATTTCTACCCCTTTCTCCAAGACTATTTTTAGAATTTAATTATTACTTTTTCCATTTAAAAAATTTATTAATCTTATTATATCATTTTTAAGAAGAAATTTTAAGTTATTTTTCCAATATTATCTAATTAAGCTAAAAATAAAGCTGCCTGAGTCTGGCAGCAGTCAATCTTTATTTGATTCCAAATTTATAACCAATTCCCCAGACAGTCTGCACATAATTACCCACTTCTGCCCCTAATTTATTTCGAATCGATTTAATATGGGTATCAACTGTTCTAATCCCACCAAAATAATCGAAATCCCAGACCAACTCTAATAGTTTTTCTCGACTAAAAACAGTTTTCGGAGAAGAAGCCAGCTGCCAGAGTAAATCAAATTCTTTAGGTGCTAAAGCAATTTCTTCTTTTTTTACCTTAACTAATCTTTGCTCTTTATTAATTATTAAATCGGGAAAACTAAGCTCATTTTGGTCTTGATCATTATTAATTCTTTTTAAAACGTTTTTAACCCGCAAAACTAATTCTTTAGGACTAAATGGTTTAGTTACATAATCATCTGCTCCTAACTCAAGCCCTTTAATTCTATCATTTTCACGATTTTTAGCACTCAAAATTATAATCGGTATTTTGTTATGGGGCTTTAATTGACGGCAAATATCTAAACCATTTTTTTTAGGCAGCATTAAATCTAAAATTATAATATCTATCTCTAAATTGTTAATTTTTTCTAAACCTTTTTGCCCATCATGAGCCACAAAAACTTCAAAATTTTCATAATTAAAATAATCTCTTAAAATTTTAGTTATTTGCAGATCATCATCTATGATTAAAATCTTTTTTTTATCCATTAGAGTCTTCACCTCTCTTCAACTAATTTATCAAATTTATGTGATGAAAATATGATCAAATTAAAAAATATTAACTTTTAAGCAATTTAATCTACTTTATTTGGCAGTATAAAACTAAAAGTAGAGCCCTCGCCAACTTGGCTTTTTAAAGCTAATTTTCCTTGGTGTTCTTGGATTATCTGCTTAACTATTGCTAAGCCCAGACCACTACTTCTTTCACCAGGAGTCCTAGCTTTATCTATTTTATAAAAACGCTCCCAAATATTTTTTTGTTCTGCTTTAGGAATTCCAATGCCATTATCTGATACTGAAATTTTAATCTTTTCAGCCATTTGCAAGGCCTTTAACTTTATTTTTCCTTTTTTAGCTGAATATTTAACACTATTTGTTAATAAATTAATTAAAACCTGCCTTATTTTTTCTCGATTAGCATAAAGCTCTAAATCAGCTTCAAATTCAAATTCTAAACTCTGTTCTTCTTTTTTTATATTATCAAAAAATATTTCTAAATCCTGAAAAAGAGTTTTTACTTTTATTTTTTCTTTGTTTAATTCAACCCCACCAGAATCAATTTCAGCTAAAGTTAAAGTTTCATCTATTAAATGAGCTAAACTATTGCTTTCTTTTAAAATCATTTTTAAATATTCCTTTTGTTGAGCCTCATTTTCTATAATTCCATCTAAAAGTATTTCAGCTGAGCCTTTGATTGAAGTTAAAGGACTTTTTAGTTCATGTGAAACATTAGCCACAAACTCTCGCTGTAATTTTTCAAAGCGATATCTTTCACTAATATCATGAAAAATTGCTACTCCACCCCAAAATTGATCATCCTGCAGTTTAATCTCAGTTAAATGAACTAAATAATATTCTTTTGTTTTTTCTCTACTAATTACTAATTGTTTACTAGCAAAGCTTTCAGAAGCTATAATTTGCTTAAAATTTTCTTTTACTTCTGAATCCAAATTAACTTCAGTTATCTTCTCCCCTTGCAAATCAGCTTTAAAATCAAATATTTCTGCTGCTGCCTTATTTGTCAAGATAATTTCACCTAAATGATTTACAGCAATAATTCCCTCTGCCATACCTGATAATACATATTTTAACTTATTTTTTTCTTCAGCTAAGCTCTCAATAGTCTGTTTTAATTTCTGAGACATTAAATTAATACTTTCGGAAAGAATCTTTACTTCTTGGCTAGCTCCTTTTTCTTTGATTTCCACTTTTTTACCATATTTACCTTGACTTATTTGGGAAGCTACCAGCCCCATATTATGTAATGGTTTAGCTAAAGAACGAGAAAAATAATAAGAAATAAAAAGTATAAAAAATAGTGCAAATAGTGAAATAGAGAGCATAATTTTAAATACATGTTCTATTATAGAGTTTATTTCTTCAACTGGAGTAAAAACCAATAAAGCAGCTATTACTTCTCCCTGATATTTAACAGGCAGACCGACAAACTGCATTGTGATTTCAAAATCATCACTATTAATTTCACGAGCAATTGAATTACCAGCAAAAATAGTTTCATACCCTGAAAAAACTTTTTTTTCATCAAAAGAATAGGGATAACTATATTCTAAAACTCCTTTTTCATTTACAAGCCAAGCGTGACCTTCATTTAATTGACCAATTATACTAAGCCAGTTTACAATTTCTTGTTTATTATTTTCTATTTTTGATTCAGCTAAATAATCAATCACTGCATTGCTATTTTTATGAATCTGAGCCTCTTTTTGTTCAATAAAAAATGTTTTAAAATAAGTAATTACTGAAAATCCAAAAATTAAAACAACAATCATAGTAATTATTAAAAATCTAAAAATTAGTTTAGTAAAAAAACTATCTTTTTCTAAATTAAATTTCATTTTTAACTCACCTTAATCCAGGAATAATCAATTTTTGGCCTTCATAAATCAGACTTATATTTTTTAAATTATTAGCCTGCATAATTTTTTTAACTGAAACTGAAAATTTATTGGCAATTAAATAAAGATAATCTCCTTTTTGAATTCGATAAAAATAATTATTACCAACTTTAGAAACAGCTATAATTCGATTAGCTTTAACTTTTTCAATAATCTCTTTTTCCTGTAAATATTCTTTAAAAATTTGATCAAGCCGACCTGAATTTTTAATTTTTTTAGCCTGGGCCAGCTTTTTGAACCCATCTCCCCCTTGAGCTAAAGAATCATTAGTTGCAATTAAATAATATTTATTTTCTTTTAGAGGCTTGGAATTAACTAAAACTTTTAAAATCTTATTTGCTGCTCCCTCAATTTCTGCAAAAATAATTTTGATTCCACTTAATTGAGGAAAAAAGCTAGCATTCTCAGGGTATTTTGAAATTGAATGCTCTAATACTTCAACTAATTTTGAACCTTTTATTTCTTTTATTATTATTTCATCTTGAGCCGGTAGAGCTCTTTTTATATCTCGCATACTAATTAAGCCTTTAGCAATTGAAGCATTAATTGTTCTGCTATTAATGATTACTGCTTCAGCCTTTGTTTTAGCTAAAACTGCATCAGTGATTAAACAGCCCAAATTACTTTCACTATTTCTAATATGGTTTTCTTGACCATTTAAAAATATAACTGTACTGCCAATAATCATGTCTTTTTCTTTTTCACTCTTTTTTTCTATTTCTTCTTTTAATTTCATGATTTGTTCATCATCTTCTAAATTAATTGATTCCCCATTTAATTCAATTTTTTTATCAACAGCTGCAGCTGCTGAAATTGTATTTGCAGTTAAGATAGTTAAAAAAACTAAACAAATAATTAACTTTTTCAAAATTATCATTCTCCTTTATCTCAAGTCATTTCAGTTCCATATTATATTATATAAATCTTTTAGTCAATTTAAGAACTAAAATTTGATCGAAATAAATTTTAATTAATTTAAATATAATTTCACTAATTAATAAATTTAAATAATAATTCAAACTTTGCTCATACTTTGCTTAAATTTGCTTGCTATTATATTAGTTGCCGGAGGTGATAAAGCCAAACTTGAAAATTAATTTCATTTTTTAATTTCACGATTTAGCTTTCAAAAAATATTTTTTTAAAAAAAACGAAAGGATGATAATTATGAATAACAGAAAAAAAATAATTGCAATTGGTTTAGCAGTCTTAATTATATTTAGTGGGGTAATTTATGCTAAAAACAAAACTGAGGAGCCAGAAACAAACAATAAGTTTGAAATAACTGAAAATATAAATTCTGAGCAATCTGCCAAAGATGAAATTAACAATGAAAAAACAGATACTGATATTGAAGCTGAAACCTTAAATGAAGTAGAAATGCCAAAAGAATTAAAAACTGATCAAGCTGAGGAAGCTGAAATGGAAAATAAAGATCACTCAGCTGCTAAAATTGATTTTGAAAAATTAATGGCAGCTCACCCAGAAACTAAATCTATCTATGAAGAATATAAAGTTGAAAAAGAAAATATTAAAGATGAAGAAAATGAAGCAAAAAAACTAAACGAATTAAAGAAAAATTATTACCCATTTATTATGGATAAAGTTAAAGCAGATTTAGAAGCTTTTGCTAATACTAAAGAATTTAATTTATTACTAGTTAATCAAGAAGCTGTTATTGGCCAAAAATCTGAAAAAGAAATGACAAATATTAAAGATCAAACTGATCAGTTTATAGAATTTATAAAAGCTAAATAAGCTTTGACTTTAATCTCAATTATTATTTAAAATTATGATCAACTCCTAACTAACTTTCAATATATCGCTAAAGGCTCTAGTTTTAAAACTAGAGTCTTTTTTTTAACTTTTTGGTACCTGGTTAAAGTGAAAAAAATAACTTGTACCTGGTACTAATTATGTTATAATAATTTTAAACAGTAAAAGCTAATCTCAAATAGGAGGAGATAAAATGCCTTATTTAGCTGCAGAAGATCGTTATCAAAAAATGAATTATAATTATGTTGGAGACAGCGGACTTAAATTACCAGCTATTTCTTTAGGCCTCTGGCATAACTTTGGCGGAGTTGACAGTTTAGAAAATGCAAGGAAAATGCTGCAAAAAGCTTTTGATTTAGGCATAACTCATTTTGATTTAGCCAATAATTATGGACCTCCAGCTGGTTCAGCTGAGGAAACAATGGGGATTTTGCTGGAAAAGGATTTTAAACCATATCGAGATCAGCTAATTATTTCTTCTAAAGCTGGTTATTATATGTGGCCTGGTCCATATGGAAATTGGGGCTCTCGTAAATATTTAATTTCCAGTATTGATCAAAGTTTAAGTAGAATGGGCCTTGATTATGTAGATATCTTTTATCATCACCGACCTGATCCAGATACACCACTTAAAGAAACAATTGGAGCTTTAAAACAGATTCAAAAACAGGGAAAAGCCTTATATGTTGGAATCTCAAATTATAATGCTCAACAAACTAAAAAAGCAGTAGAAATTGCTGAAAATATGGGAATCGATTTACTTTTAAACCAGTATAACTATTCTATTTTTGATCGTTGGTCTGAAAAAGAAAATCTCTTGGCCAAATTAAAAGAAATGAGCTTAGGCTCGATTATTTATTCTCCTCTAGCGCAAGGATTATTAACTGATAAATATTTAGATGGAATTCCAGCAGATTCGAGAGCTGCTAAAGAAAGTGGCTTTCTTAAAAAAGATAGTATTACTGCTGAAAAATTAAAAAAAGTTGAAAAGCTAAATCAAATTGCAGCTGATCGCAACCAGAGCTTATCTCAAATGGCCTTAGCCTGGGTTCTAGAACAAGGTGCTACTTCAGTTTTAGTGGGAACAAGCAAAGTAGAGCAAATTATTGAAAATGTTGGTAGTTTAAACAATATAAGATTTAATAATGAAGAGCTAGCTGCTATTGAAGCAATTATGGCCAAATAATTGCTTGTTGGTACCTGGTTAAAGTTATTTTTATCACTTAGTTAAAGTAGAAGCCTGACATACCAGCTTTTGTATTCAGCCTTCTACTTATTTTTTTATTTTTCTGTACCCGGTACCAATAAAATTGTTCTCATTATCTGCTCACTTAAAGAAACTATTAACTCTGGAGTCTGATCAATTATTTCAGCTAAAGTTGCTGGCTTATTTATAATTGAAAAATATGAATTAACACCTTCGGCTAAAATTTTATCAGCTTTGGGGCCTAAAGAACCTGCAATAGCAATAACTGGGATTTCTTTTGGGGCAGCAGCATGTGCAACCCCAACTGGTACTTTGCCATTCAGACTTTGGGCATCTAAACAGCCTTCTCCTGTAATTACCAAATCGACATTTTCTAACTTTTTTTCAAAATTAAGAAGCTCAAGTATTATTTTAATTCCAGCTTTCAAATCAGCTTCTAAAAAAGCTAATAAACCAGCTCCTAAGCCTCCTGCCGCTCCAGCTCCAGGAATTTCATTAATGTTTTCCCCTAATTCTTCAATTAACTTCTGATTAAAATAGCGCAGCTTTTGATCAAGTTTTTTAACCATTTTAGAATCAGCACCTTTTTGAGGAGCATAAATATAAGCTGCTCCATTTTGACCAAAAAGTGGATTATCAACATCGCAAGCAGTTAAAATTTCTGTTTTTTCCAGTCGAGGATCTAAGCCCTCTAAATCAATTTTTGCTATCTGATCTAAACTACCACCGCCAAAACCTATCTGCTGACCTGCTGCATTAAGAATTTGAGCACCCAGTGCTTGGGCCATCCCAACTCCAGCATCATTAGTAGCTGAGCCCCCAATTCCAATAATAATTTTTTCAGCTCCCTGATCCAAAGCAGATTTAATTAATTCTCCAGTTCCATAAGTAGTAGTCTTGAGAGGATTTCTTTGGTCTTTAGGCACCAAAAGAAGTCCAGAAGCAGCTGCCATTTCGATCACTGCAGTCTTATTATTACCTAAGAGACCATAAAAAGAATCAACTTTGGCTCCTAAAGGACCTGTCACTTTAGTTTTTATAATCTGGCCTCCAGTAGCATCAACTAAAGCCTGAACTGTTCCCTCTCCTCCATCAGCCATTGGCAGCAGCTCAACTTTAGCTTGGGGAACAGCAATTTTAATCCCTTCTTTAATATTTTCAGCTACCTCTAAAGCAGTCAAAGATCCTTTAAATGAATCAGGAGCAACTAAAATATTCAATTAAATTACCTCCTTAATTAACTTGATTAATTACTTGGCCCTCCATAAATTTTTTAAGATTATGATAAGCAATAGTCATCAAACGTTCTCGCGCTTCTTCAGTCGCCCAAGCTATATGTGGAGTTATAATGGTCTTTTTAGAGTTTAAAAGTGGATTTGAATCTGCCGGCGGCTCAGCTGCTAAAACATCCAAAGCAGCGGCTTTGACTTGAGAATTTTTTAAGGCAGCTGCTAAATCAGCTTCTACAATCAAAGGACCGCGAGCAGTATTAATAATAATTACACCTGCTTTCATCTTTGCAATTGCTTTTTGGTCAATCATTTCTCTTGTTGAATCATTTAAAGGACAATGCAAACTAATTACATCACTTTGAGAATAAAGTTCTTCTAAACTAAGAAATTTTATTTTTTCTGTTTTAATTTCTGGATCATTAATTTTCACTTTTGGATTTGGATCAAAAGCTATTACTTCCATGCCAAAACTCAAAGCTAATGCAGCTGTTCGCTGACCAATATTGCCAAAGCCAACAATCCCCAAAACCTTGTTTTTTAACTCAATTAAAGGATAATCCCAAAAAGATAAATATTTTTTTTCAGTCCAAGCTCCAGCTTTCACCTGCTGATTATGATAGCCAACCTGTTGAGTTAGTTCTAATAATAAAGCAAAAACAAATTGAGCAACAGAATCAGTCCCATAATCAGGAATATTAGTAACTATAATATCATTAGCACTGGCTGCTTTTAAATCAACTATATTATAACCAGTTGATAAAACTCCTATATACTTTAAGTTTTTTAAAGACTCAATTGTTTTACTTTTTAAAGGTGTTTTATTAATTAACAAAATATCTGCTCCCACAGCTCTTTTAATAATTTCAGCTTCGGAAGTACTTTGGTAAATCTCAATTTCTCCTAGTTCTTTTATTTGCTTCCATTTTAAATCCCCTGGAGTTAAAGCATAAGCATCTAAAGCTACAATGTTCATTTTTATAACCTCCAATTTAAAAACAGCCCTCAGCGAGAACTGCTTTTTTAATTAATATTATATCTTATAATCTAAGATAATTTATATCTTGCCTTACCTTCTCTTTTTGACTCATATAATAGCTTATCTACTCTTTGAAAAATTTTTTTTACAGTATCTTTTTGATTTAAACAGCTTAAACCAGCACTAAAACTAATTTTAAAGCCAAGTTCTGTACTTAGATTTTCCATTTCACGGTAATATTTTTCTAAATAAAGTTGAGTCTGATATTCATCTTCATAACTAATAACTGCAAACTCATCTCCACCCCAACGTGCTATTAAGCTTTGAGCTGGCATAAAAGTTTCTAAACGTTGGGAAATTAAAACTAATACCTCATCTCCTTTATCATGACCATAATTATCATTTATATCTTTAAAGTTATCAACATCTATTAAAACCAAAGTAATCTTTTTTTGCAACTGTAACTTCTCTTTAAAAATAGATTTTATCTCTTGGTCAAAAGCCCGCCGATTATATTTTTTAGTTAAAGGATCACGGTGAGCAATATTTTCTAATTTTTGATTAGCAAGTCTTAATTTTTTAGTCAATAATTTCAAATTATCTTTTTCCTGATTATAGGCATCAGAAAACCTTTCTAACATTAGATAAGAAGCATATAAAATTAAAGGGATTTGAATTAAACGATCATAAAACTGAGATTCTTGACTATGAAAAATTATTAAATGAGGATAAAAAAATTCTATACAATAAAGCATTATAAAAATTAAAACTAAGCTAAAAAAAAGAAAATCTCTTACTTTACCTCTTTTAAATAAAAAAGAAATTGCAATTGTAGTTAAGAAAATATAAGCTAAGCTATTATTAGAACTACCTCCAGATTGGAACCAGCCAAAAGGAAAAAATACAAAAATTAAAAACAAAAAATAACTTAATCTAAACTGAAATTGCCTAAAATTTTTCTTTCTACTCAAAACTAAAATAGCTAAAGCCAAAATAGATAGAGCTACCCATTTGAGACTAATCCAAAAACTAAAACCAATTAATGAATTTGTTACTATATTTATTATGGAAATTATTATATTAAAAATCAAAATAGTTTTAAATATTTTTGTTTCTAAGCTAAGTCTCACCTTATCTTTAATTTCCATCTCTATTTCTCCTTAATTTAATTAATCTATTCTTTTTAATATTTTTTCTTAATAAGATTATTTCTTAATTATAGCATAATTAAGCCAAAACTAATAGTTAATTAATCTCTTTGAATTTTTTTAAAACTTCTAAAGTAATTAATTCCTGGGGCAGTCTTAAATTTTTAGACCAAAGATTTTCAAAGTCCAAGCTTAAGTCTTCAAAACTAGCCTGCTTCAGCTCTCTTATCACTTCTTTGAGAACTTTTATATTTTTCTGCTGCTTATTTTGACAAGGATAAGGTCCCTTATTTAGTCTAAAAAGTAATTGGTAATATTCCCCTAAAAGTTTAATTTTAAATTTAGGATATTTAGCTTTCAAACTTGTATAAATAGCTAATCCTTCTGGATCTAAATCACCTGCATAATAAATATTAAGCTTAGCCCGAAGAGCTTCGTCTTTTAATTTTTCTTCTGCCTTTGTTAATTCATTTGTTAAATAAGATTGATTTTCTTCGACTGGTTTTAGTCCCAAAAGTTCTTCTAAAAAAGAAAAACTTCTAACAATTTTTTTGCCTTGGCCATAAATTACAGTATCAAAATTTTGATTAAAAATATTAATTCCAGCTGCCAAAGCTTTTTTAGCTCCTATAAAAGCAGAATGATTTTCCATAATTAAGATATTATTAATTTGAGTAGGATTTAAAGTCCAGTAAACAAAAAGATGCTTATAATGCTCAGCCTTTAAATCAACTAAATTTAATTTTAAATTAGTTAATAATTTTTTACCTTGACTTTGATTTAGAAATTTTTCATCTCCAAACAACTCTAAAGAACGCTCTTCTCTGCTGGCCCATTCGCGCTCCTGCTTATTTTTTAAAAATTTAGCTATTTTAAAAAGCATTATTTTCAATTTTGGAGTCTGTTTTTTGCTTCTTTTAAGATAATAGCTGAGATCCAGCAGCCGCGAAAGTTTGACAATATCCTTATCTGACCAGCCTGAAAATTTCTCTTCTATTAATGTCCAGCGCTTTTTAAGCTGAGGGCGGCGTTGGTTGAAATCAGAACTTTTAATTGCGCTAATTTGTTTATCAGCTTCTAATTTTTTTAAAAGCTGAAAAAACTTTTGATAGCCTCCAGCAGCTTGATAAAAAGCAGCCCCTCCTAATTTTTCTTTGATATAAACTTCTAAGTCATTTAAATTAAATCGTTTTCTTTTTTTAAGCTCTGTTTTTTTAAAATTATTAAACAGCTTAATCCAATTTTCTTTTTCGAGCACCAGAAGCCAACTCCCCCGCAATAGTTCCTCGATTTTGATCATCATGGGCAACTTCTAAGGCCCAAAAAACTGGAAAACGTTCACTAATTTCACTTTTAATAATTTCAGGAGCAGCAAAAGCAATTAGTTGAAAATTTAATTTATCAGCAATTTTAAAAATAGGATCTAAAACATGAGCTGCTGAAGCTTTACCAAAAGGATTATCTAAAAAAAGAGTTGTCCAAGGATTTGTGCGAGCTAAATTTTGTTTTTTATAATTTAAAAGCATCATCATCATAAAAGCATTAATCGAAAGTGATTGGCCCCCACTTCCTTCAGTAGCTTTTCCTTTACCCTTAATAACAGATTCCCAGTCTGAATAAAAATAAGATTGTGGTTTAGCATATAAAAATTCATTTTTCTCTGTCATCTTATAAACCTGAAGCACTGGATAACGACCCCTCAGTGCCCGAGAAAAGAGAGCAGTATCTCCACAATACTTTTCAAGTTTAGACTCTGATAATTTTTCAATTTCAATATCTTGCTCTTTAAATTTAGTAATTAGTTCTAAAAAATATTGGCTAAGCTCAAATATAATTTCCTTCTTATCATCAGGTAGCAGATCAGTTCTTCTTAATTTTACCAAAGGAAAAGCAATCCCCTTTTGATTATAATAAACCATCTTGCTAATCATATCTTGCATCGAATTAATTAATCTCATCACATGAAGAGCAGAACGCTCTGCCCAATAATTTCTAGCTTCTTCAGCTTTATCTCGAGCATGAGAAAGATCATTTAAAGCATGATTTATATATTCTTTAAAGATATTAAGAGCTTCTAAATTATATTGATAAGCATTAGCCTTAAAATTCTGCAATAAATTTTCTTTGACTTTATTTTTAAAATAATTATTTTCTAGACTAACTTGAACATCATTTTTAAATTGATAAAAATTATTTTCAATTTTTTCTCTTAAAGACTTAATTTTAGCTTTATTCTTCCTATAATCAGCTATCCAATCATTTACAACCGCTGCCGGCGAATCTTTAAGATCAGCCTTAACTCCAGCATTTAATTCACCTTTAGCTGAATTAAGCTCATAATAATCTAACTTACCCTTATAATCTCGATATTCTCCTAATTTTTCTTGATAATTTGAAATCATATTTTCTAATTTAAAAAGATATTCTTTATTTTCCTTTAATTGATTTTTGATTTCTAATTTTTTGGGCTTGAGTTCAATATTTTCCCAATTTTTAACAGAACAATGAAAACGTGCTTTAATTTCAGCAGCTCTTTCTCTTAAATGTTCTTTTTTTTCTTGTAATTTAGTTTTTTTGATAATAATATCTTCTTTTAATGCTTCAGTTTCTGCTTCAATTTTATTTAATTGAGTTTTCAGCTCTGCTAAAGCAAATTCTATTTGTCTTAAATTTTTAAAACTATATTCTCTCTGTTCCCAGTCAGCTGCTAGCTGAGCTAATTCATTTCTAAGCTGATCTAGTTCTGCTGATTTATTTTTTAAATCCAGCTCTAAATACTTTAAATTAGCCTCTTTGTCAGCTTCTTTTTCTTTTAACTGAATAATTCTTTCATATTTTTGATAACTATGATGCTGCTCAAAATTATAAAAATCTGGATATTCTGGATTAGCAAAAAGATTTAAATCTTTTGTTTTAAAATCAGTTTTTAATTTAAATGCTTCTTTTGCTAGCATTTGTTTTAATTCAGTACTAAACTTATAATATTTTTTTGACCACTGCTGATAGTCATTATTCAATTGCACTTTATTTTCATGAATTCTCCGCCATTTATTTTTGTTTTCCAAACTTAATTGTTTTAAATTTTCAAGCTCAGCTAAAGTTTTTTGATAGCGAGCTTTTTTAGCCTCTAAATTTTTATTTGCTTCTAAAAAAATATCAACTTTTTGCTTTTTATCTTTCAAATTTTTTAATTTATTCTCTGTCTTAGTATATTTTTGCTTTAATTCACTAATTTTTTTATTTTTAATTTCAATTTTATCTGCTAAATTTTTAATTTCTTTTTCTAAATTTTCTAATTCTACTGCTGCTGTTTCCATTTCTATTTTTAAATCAGAAGCTGATTTTTTTTGCAGTTTAGCTTCTGCTTGATAATTTATTTTTTTTAATTTTTTTAATTTATTTTCTAAAATAGTAATTGTTGCTTGAAACTCTGATTCTTTATCTTTTAAAGCTTGAGACCAATCTTCAAAATTTTTATTTGCTTTAATAAAATTTTTTTCTTGACCTGTGACTAACTTAAAAGGAAGTCTGAAATCAACTTGATCTAATTGATTATTAATAAAAATAGGTACTGCAGAATGAAAAATTTGGGTTGGTGAAATATTGTCTTTTATCTTTTTCCAATCTAGCTGATTAATAATAACTAGGCCATATGGTAAAAGTGGATAGTCATTTAAGTATTTTTGACTATCTTCAACCATTTCCAATAGAAATTGAGAACCATAATAAACAGAAATATCAAGTTCTTTTATTTTTTGATAAAGCCGCTTCTGTTCTAAACTAGCAATCCAGTATTCTTGATCATTTAAATTTAAATCAAGCTGCAATTCAAAACTTTTAGCACTTAATTTCTGTAAACGTTTTTCTTTTGCTTTAATTATTTGTAAAATTTTCTTGTTCTTCTGCTGCAGCCACTTTTTACTATAAAATTCATCTAATTGGTCTAAGTTTAAGCTTTTTAAGATCTTTAAATAAAGATCTTCTTCTGCCTCTTTTTGATCTTTTAAACTAATTTGTAAATTATCAACTTGAGATTTTTGTTTAGCTAATTTAATTTCTACTTGATGTTTTTCATTTTCCAAATGTGCTGCTGCTTTAGTTTCTGCCTTTAAATTTTCTTCTATTTTTTCTAACTTTGAATCTAATTTTTGCTCTTTCTTTTCTAAATTTTGGAGTAAATAAGCTGGAGTCTCTAATTCTAAAGAATTAAAAAAACTAGCTAATTTATTTTTTTCTGTTTTTAAGTTTCTTGCTTGCTGTTCATAGTCAATCTTGATTTTCTGTTTAGATCTAAACTGCTGCTCTAGCTCATCCTCTTTATTCTCCATTCTTTTTAACTCTTTAGTTAAATAATTATGATAAGAATAATAAGCAGTAAAAGATTTTTTGATTTTAGTATTTAAGTCTAAGCTTGCTGCCGCTATTTCTGTTTTTAAATCTTTAATTTGAATCTCTAAATCATTAAACTCTGGTCTTTTTTTAAGTAAATCAATTTTAATCTTTTGTTGTTCTATTTCTGTTTTGAGTTTTTCAAATTTGATATATTTTTGATTCAATTTTAAATGTAATTTTTCAGCTTTAATTTCAGCTAAGGTTTTTTCAGACTCAGATTTTTTGATTAAACTGCTCTCTAAGTTTGTTTGTAATTTTTTTAATTCTCGCAATTTTTTAACATATTTAAGATTTTCAGCTTCAAATTTAAGATTTTTAATACTTTTTTTAGTTTTAACTTTTTCTGCCTGACTGCGGCTTAATTCATTCTCTAAAAAGGATAAGCGGGTTTCTATTCCTCTTAAATAATTATTTCCCCGCTCTCTAATCATTACTTTTGTATTTTGTAAACGCAGTCCTTTTTGGCTATTTTGTAAAAGTGGCTCAACTAAATAATCCAATTTTTTTAAATCATCAGCCCTAGATAATAATTCTGGCAAATCTTGAGCGATTTCTATATTATTTATAAAAAGATTAATTAAAGATTTTTTCTGACCTTGATCATGATAACTAATACTTTCACTCACAGCTGGAATTATTATTTGATCAAAAAGAGCTTGATTATCTTTAGCTTTAGCAAAATGTCTTTCTAGTGCACCTTCACTGCGATTAATATTTTTCATGATTTCCCACTCGGAACGATAAATACCATGACTGCTTAGGTACTGATAATATTCAGAGTTAGGAGTAGAAACTGAACTTTTATAATATTTAACTAGTTCAGCCCTATTTTGATCAACAAATTTTTCCATTTCATCATATTGCAGAACTTTATCTTTTTCTTCCTGATAAAGAGGTAAATTTTTTAAACTAAATTGACTTCTGTTTTGATATTGATGTGTATAAAGAAAATATTTTAAACCAATTTTGAGTTCTTCTTCACCTGCTAATTTATGTTGATTAGCTGAAACACAAATTCCACTAAGTAATTTTTTATTCTCAGATCCCTCTAAACTCCATTCAAGTACAACATGAAAAGTATATTGTCTAAATTCTCCGTAACGATTATAGAACATGTTTTCTAACTGATTACCATTTTGGCTTCCCCAAGCAGTACCAGGAAGTAAAAGCTGAAATATCAACTGGAGCATTGCCCCTTTTCCACTCCCATTTTGCAATGTAAAAAGTGTATGCTTTGAATCTAAACTAAAAATTGAATTACGATACTGTTTTTTAAAACCATCATAACGG
Source organism: Halanaerobium praevalens DSM 2228 (assembly GCF_000165465.1). GTDB lineage: Bacteria > Bacillota > Halanaerobiia > Halanaerobiales > Halanaerobiaceae > Halanaerobium > Halanaerobium praevalens. The sequence continues at coordinate 356,100 of NC_017455.1, read as the reverse complement.
TTACCAGTAATTCTAATTTTATTCAGCCTAGGCATTTTTCTTTTCCTCCTCTAATTCTTCGCGACTTTCTCTTATTAATTTTTGAAATTTTTTATAGCGCTCCTGCTTATGGTAAAGATCATCTAAACGTTCATATAGTTCTGGCTTGGGAATAAGTTTCAATTCATCTTTTTGATCTATAATTAAACCTTGTTTAACTAAAGGTTTTAAAGCAGTATTAATAAAGGAAAGCTGATTGTTTTTAGTTCTAGTAACTTCAATTTTATCATCTTTATTTAAGCGATAGGGGCTAAACTCAGTTAACCATAATTCTCCTACTTCTTCCACTGCAAGGGCCCAGTTTTCACTAAAACAATCTTCTTCACTTTGACGTTTTAACCAGCTTTTTAAAGTTGCTGTCACTAAATCTGCCAGATGATAATAGGAAACACCTTCTTCTTCCCATCTAATTCTGATATGATTTTCTTTATCAATTTCAGCTAAAAAAATAGAAATTATTATATTTGCTAAATAAAATTTGCGCTTTCTTGTTAAACCTGGATATTTTGCTTTCATCTGCGTATAAGAATTAGCAAAATTAGAGTCTCTAGCTCTAGAAACTAAATGTACATTTTTCGGAGTTGAAAAAACTCTTAAACCAGCCTCAGCAGCCATTGTGTGAACAATATTATGTATTTCACTATTTTTACTATATGCTTCTGCTAAGGGGTCAGAGATAGAAATTATTTGTTCTGCTAAAAGCTTAAAAAAGAGCGCTGCTCCTTTTTCTAAATCTTCTTGTTTAAATCCCATTTTAATCTGCCTCCAGATAAATTTTATAAGCTGAAATAACAAACTGATCAAGTAAATTTACTCTTTGCTTAGCATCTACAAGCTCTGCAGAAATTTGTCGGCCGGCTAAGTTGGCTAATTTTGGCTTAAGCTCAATTAATTTGTTAAAAAGTATTAAGCGCTCATCCAAAACTTTATAATCTTTTTTTACTTTAAGTTCGAGCTTAGTAACAATAAACATCATAAATAATTCTAAATTAATTTTTTGACTTAACCACTTTTCTTTTTCTGCTAAACTCAAATGATTAAGTTGAATTAAATTAAATTCTCCTTTGACTAATAATTGCTTAAAAACATCCTGCCAAAGTTCGACGACAAGCTCCCAGTCAATTTGTCTTTTAGGTGCTGCTTCAATTTCTATTGGCTCAATATCTGTTTGTTCCTCTGCTAATTCCCTATATAATTGCTGTTCAGACCAAGCCCAATCTAAAGGAAAAATAAAGTCTTGTTGAGGAGAAAAAAGTGGTTTTAATATTTTTTCTAAATCATCAATTTTAGCTAATCCAGATTTAACAATTGTATTCTGCCAAAAATCTTTTTTAAAACTAAGTTGTGAAGTTTGCCAAAAAAGCTCAGGACTTTCTCGGCGTAATCTAAATTCTAAAGCTAAATTAGAAACTGTAAGATCAGCTAAAAGGTCATGAAGTTCTCGGGCCCGCTCTAATTCTTTAAATAAAAGTTCTCCTTCTTTTTTAGCAGCAGTTTCAAAATTATTAAGTCTTTCTTGCCAAATAAAGATATCACTAAATACTTTTTTCTCTTCTGCAAACTGTTCTCTAACTTGAGCTTCTGTTTTTCGACGCCTTTCTTTATAAGCAGAAAATATGAGGCCTGGATTGCGTAATATGTCTTCCCGCCAATCTTTTTCTTTTTTTATTAAATTTTGTACACGTGCAATTAAATTACTGACACTACCTTTAGCCTCTTTAAAATTCCCATTTTTTATTAACTGCAGTGTATAAAATTGTTCTAAATCAAAGCCAAACTCTTGCAGAATTTCACGAGTAATAAAAATTATTTCTTGTGAAATATCAGATAAACGATAAATAGTTTTTCCACCTTGTTCCCATTTGGAATATTCTCGGTCAGGGATTAAATAACGGTACTTAAAATCTTTAAAACTTTGGCTTTTTTGATCATAAAGTTTAAATTTAAAATATGATTGTTTTTTAGGATCACCTGCATAAAGAACACCATCTACCAACCTTGCAACCTCTTCTAATTTTATCTGAAGCTCCATCTCTTTTAAAATTTCTATAGTCATTTGAATTAAATCACTGCGACTGCGCTGGTTATTATTATTAATTTCTCTTTTAAAAACTTTCAGCAAAAGATAAAGAGCAATTTGATGGGCATAATCTCTTAAAGAACCAGTATCCATTCCCTGCCCCAATTCTGCTATAGCTTTGGTTTTCTTTAGCCTTTCATTTAGACCGATGTTGGCTCTTTCCATAAAATCCTCTCCAACTTTAGTTTTATTGAATAAATTAATTTTATCATTAATTAGACTGAATTTACAATTAACTTTAATCTTTTTTATTAAATATTATAATCAATAAAAGTAAATAAATTATCCTTTTAAGCTATAGAAAAAACCTCAGTTTAAAAACTGAGGTTTTAGAGTAGCATAAAATTTATTATTTTAATTTAATAAAAAGGATATTTCTAATAACAAAATTAATTACTTAGTTAAGTTAATACCTTTAGCGACTCTGGCAACTCTTTTAGCAAGTCTTCCAGCCATCTTTAAGTCACCTTCTGTTGGCGATTTACTCCCATCACTACCAGCAATTGTAGAAGGACCATAAGGTGAACCACCTTGTATTTTATCTTGACTCAATTCTGGGTTTTGGCCATAAGTGGAACCCACATAAATCATTCCAAAATGGAGTAAAGGCATCATTGAAGTTAAAATTGTACTCTCTTGACCACCATGGATAGTATTTGTGCTGCTCATAATACCTGTTGCCTTATCTTCAAGTTTACCTTCGGCCCAAAGCCCGCCAGCAGTATCAATAAATTGTTTAACTTGAGCTGGCATATTACCAAATCTGGTTGGAATACCCCAAACAATACCATCAGCCCATTCTAAATCATCTAAGCTTACTTCAGTTATTTCAGCCTGCTCTTTTTGAGCTGCTAAGTAGGGATCTTGGCTTGACATTGCTTTTTCAGCAGCTTCTAACTCAGGTATTTTACGAAGTTTGACCTGATAATCATCATGTTCAGCTGCAGCATCTCTAGCTGCCTGGGCCATCTTAAACATATGTCCATAAGAACTATAATATGTGATCAATAAATTAGTCATTATTTATACCTCCCAAATTTTTTTGTAAAATTTTAATTAAAAACTTTATTAAAATAAGTATGCATTTACTTTAAAATAAAATTTATTTAAAAATATATTTTTATTATCCTAATCATTAGTCTAGGCCATTAAATTAACTATTTATCCTTTCGAGTATTAATTCCCAAAAGTTTATACAACATACAATTTCTTGTTAAACCTGTATAGAGAGCAATAATTCCAAAAATTAAAAATGCATAAGAATTTCCTTGACCAAAGAAAAACATTGAAAGTAGAATAATACCAACAATAATTCGCAACCATTTATCAATTTGGCCTACATTTTTCATTTATTTCCCTCCTCAACTTAAGCTTTATTTACTTACTAATTATAAAATATCAGCTTTAGTTATAATTTTCTGTATTATTGCTTACACTATTATTTTTATATTGGGCTTATCGTATTGGTACCTGGTTATAGTGAAATTATTCACTATAACCAGGTACCAATAAATAAATAAATTATACATTAAGACTTCTGCCAGCTGCAAAATTTATCTTCTAATAAATCTATTAATTTAAATAAAAGGTATCCTAACAGGCTAACTGCGATAATACCACTATACATTTTTAAATAATTAACCATCGACCAACTATTCATTATATAATAGCCAATACCATATTTAACAGCAAAATTTTCAGCAAAAAACAAAACAGCTATACTGGTTCCAATTGTAATTCTTAAGGCAGTTAAAATACCAGGTAAAATTGCAGGTAAAACTAAATGATAATAAATATCAATTTTATCCATTCCAAGGGAACGAGCTGAAGCAAAATATCGACTATCAATTCCCTTGACTCCATCCCGAGTAGTTACTATAATTTGAAAAATAATGATAACGATTAACAGAATTATTTTAGATAAATCAGCTAAACCAAATAAAAGCATAAAAACAGGTAAAAAAGCAATTTTAGGAATTGGATACAGCAAATAAATAATAGGAGCTAGAAAATTATCAATCCTATGCTGCATTCCCATTAAAAGACCAATTCCCACTCCTAAAACCAATGAAATAGTCACTGCTGTTATAATTCGATAAAAACTCATTAATAAATGCAGCATAATTTCACTACTAAAATTAGTGATAAAAACTTTAAAAACTGCTGTTGGTGAACTAATAATTGCTGAATCAAAAATAAAGTAAAGTAAATACCAAATCATTATAATTAAAATCAGAGCATATAAATCTTTAAATTTATTATTTTTCATCTCTTATTTCGTCTCCACTCTTTAGACCCATTAGATGACGCAATTTTTTCTGCAGATTAAAAAATTCTTGTTTTTCTCTTAAATTTTTTTCTCCAAAATAAGGATTTTCTAGGATTTTAACTATTTTACCTGCTTTAATTACAGCAATTTTCTTTCCCAAAAAAGCAGCTTCTCTAATATCATGAGTTACCAACACAAAAGTTAAATCTTCTTGTTGGTGAATTTTCAAAATCAAATTTTGCATCTCTTCTCTTGTTAAAGCATCTAAAGCTGAAAATGGTTCATCCATTAATAATAAATCAGGTTCTAAAATAAGTGAGCGGCCAACTGCTACTCGTTGTTTTTGACCACCACTTAATTCAGCTGGATATTTGTCCTTAAATTTGAATATTTTAAGCTTTTTTAGAACAAAATTCACCTTAGTTTTAATCTTATTTTTGTTAATTCCTCTAATTTTAAGCCCTAAAGCTAGATTATGATAAACTGATTTCCAAGGAAAAAGTCCGTAATCCTGTAGGATAACACCACTTTTAGCTCTGATTTCTGTTAAAGGCTGAGAATTGATGAGGATTTTACCTCTTGTTGATTTTTCTAAACCAGCTAATAGATAAAGCAAAGTTGTCTTGCCACAACCAGAAGAACCAATAATGGCAAGACTTTCTCCTTTTTCTAATTCAAAATTAATATTTTTTAATACTTTTTCTTTTTCATAGGCAAAACTAAGGTCATTTACTTTAATCATTAAAAACTATACTTCCCTTCTACTACCTCTTGGTAATCAATATTAATTTGACTATTATTAGTTTTTTCAATCCAATTAATCACCCGATTTAAATATTCTGGTGAAGGAAGTCGGGTTAAATGATATTCAGGCATTGCAATTAAGTCTTTTATTTTTTCAGGTAAACCAAGGCTTTTTATTAAAATTTCTCTAGCTTCACTATCATCTTTTTTAATCTCTTTTACAGCTTTATTATAGGCTGTATGGAAGGCCTTAATAGCTGGATCTTTTTCTTTAAGAGCAGTCTCAGTAAAAATCATTGCTTCTGGCATAAAATCATATTTATTTTTATAAACTCTTTTTTCTAAACCATTTAATTCAGCTGTGGACGCTAAAGGTTCTGGAATTACTGCCATTTCGAGCTGCCCAGATTTAACCATTTCTAAACGAGCTGGAATTGCAGGGATGAAGATTTTATTTAATATGTAATCTGAGCTTAAAAATTGTTCAGATAAAAAGTTGGAAACACTTACTTCCATCATCCCAATCTTTACTGTTTCTTTTTCTTGAAAATTTTTGCTGATTAAAATTGGAAAGCTTCCATCTGTACTTGTTGTGATTTTAACTGGAAATCCGTTATTCACATTATTGACAAAAGCAATTAAATCAGTCATTGCTCCATCAATTGTATTAGTTTGTAATGCTGTCTGTCTATTAACTGCATTTGTATAAATATCAACTTTGAGATCTAAACCTTCTTCAGCAAAATATCCTTTATGCTGAGCCAATAAAATCGGAGCTGAATCTACTGCTGGCATAATTCCAATTTCTAAACTCATTTCAGCTGCGATTATATTTCCCGAAAATAAGCTAAATAAAAATAAAACTGTTAATAATAAAATAAATACTCTTTTCATTATTATTCCTCCTAAAATTTAATTTATAATATATAAATTTATTATATAGCTTTTATGCCAACTTTTAAAGATTATATTTAAATATATTGGTACCTGGTTATAGTGAATTAATTCACTATAACCAGGTACCAATATAAACCATCCCCACAAAATTGCATTTTAAAAATAATTATGAAACAATAAAAATATTGAAATTAAAGAAAGGAGGTTTTATTTTGAAAAAAATTAAATTATTAAAAGAAGTTTGGAAAGCTTCACGTCCTCTTTCCTTAACCTTAGCCCTATATTCTACTACTTTAGGAATGGCCATTGCTCATCTAGAAAGTAAACTATTTAGCGAGAATTTAACTTTTGATCTCAAATTAATTTTTTTAGTAACTTTAGCTGGATTATTTGTCCAAACAGGTACTAATTTTATTAATGATTATTTTGAATGTGAATACAAAAATCTTCATTTTGTTGATGGTCAAAAATATAAATTTTTAGGTAAAAAGAGACATGCTTTTGATATTTTAATCTTTTTACTGGGTATTTTATCATTTTTAATAACAGCTCTAATGGGCCTTTATCTTATCTCAATTACAACTACTAAACTTTTTTTAATTGGTATTTTAGGCCTTATTGGAGGTTATGCCTATACTGGAGAACCAATTGTTTATAAAAAAAGAGGTCTTGGTACTCCTCTTTCTTTTATTTTAATGGGTCCCCTAATGGTTTTAGGCAGTTATCTTGTTTTTAGCAATTATTATTCTTGGCGTCCCATAGTTCTGGGTTTACCAATTAGTCTTTTAATCCCTGTTTTAATGCTAAGTAATGAGTTAAGAGATTATAAAAGAGACAGTAAATTAAAAATTAAAACTATGACTGTGAGAATTGGTTTTGAAAAAGCAAAATTAATTTATTTAATTTTATTAATTTCTGCCTACTCTTTAACAATTTTATTTGTTATTTTAAATCTTTATCCTCTCAGCTCACTTTTAACTTTAATAACAATTCCTTTAGCTTATAAGGCCTATCAGAATGTAGCTCAGGCAGAAAAAATTGGAGTTCCTATTACAAATAAACTTCATTTAAGCTTTGGCTTAATCCAACTGCTCTCTTTTTTATTTATAAAATAAATTAGTACCTGGTTATAGTGAATCAATTCACTATAACCAGGTACTAAAAAAAGTAAAAAGAAAATAAAATCAGTTTATTTAAGCTGCATACCTAATTCTTAAGCCTGCACTCTGATCAACCTCAATCACTCTATTTTCAGGTTTAACTTTTATTTCTTCTAACTGACGTAAATGCTTAATTAAAGCATCTCTAACTTTAATATAGCTTTCCTTAAATTCAATTTCATTAAAGGTCTTAAAACCGTCTCCACCTTCAGCCAAAAAGTTATTAGTAGCAACTCTATATTTCTGATTCATTTTTAGAGGACTGCCATCAGCAAGTTTAACTGAAACTACTCGCTCATATTTAGGCAGCTCTGGATCATATTCTACTTTTAGGCCAGAATGCTGTAACATTCCTTTATTGAAAGTAAGACTTTGTTCTAAGACAGAAACAATTTGTTTTCCTGTCATTTCTCCACTTACAATGGTATTTCCAAAAGGTAAAAGTTCATAAATATGACCGACATTAATTTTTCCCTGAGGAAGATCAATTCTTAATCCACCAGGATTTTGGAAAGCAATATCTGCTTTTACCTCAGCCGCCATAGAATCAGTTGTTAAAGCTCCAACTTTAGAAATAGTATCATAGTTACTAACTAATTTTGAATCTGATTCAATTAGAACTTCAGACATAATAGGTTCTAGTTCTTTTTGATATTTCTTTACCATTGCTTTTATTTCGGGATCTTCTTTAATCTTAATTACACTTTTACGAACTGGATGACTCATAGGCATTGCACTATATATTTTTTTAGTCTTTTTATTAATAAAATATCTAAGATTTCCAAGTTCACGCCCGTGTTTATAGGCCTCTACAATTGGATTTCCATTAACAATAGCAGTTACAGTATGATGACTATGGCCACCAATTATACCTGTAACCTCAACTTGTTTTGCTGTCTCAACTAATTCCCCACTTACCTGGCCTGTATCATAATTAGTTGTTCCAGGTAAATGACTAACAACAAAAACCATATCTACTCCTTTTTTTCTTAACTCTTTAGTATATTTTTTAATTGCAATAGCTGGATCAGTAAAATCAAGTTCTGCTATATTAGAAGGCATAGTAGTACTCTCAGTATCAGGTGTTGCAATTCCAATTAAACCAACTTTATAACCTGCTGCTGGAATAATCTGAGTTGGCTTTACCCAATCAACTAATTCTCCAGTATCTTTATCAACTATATTAGCAGCTAACATAGGGAAATAAGTTTTACTATTAATTCTTTTTAGCTCATCAATTCCCCAATCAAATTCATGGTTACCAACTGCCTGAGCAGAATAACGGGCTTCATTCATAAACTCAATTACCGGTTTAGCATTATTTAAACTAGAAATTGGAGTACCTTGATAAGAGTCTCCTCCATCAACTAAAATTGTAGCTTTAGGGTTTGCACTTCGATAATGTTTAATTGCTCCCATTAATTTGGCAGCACCTGCTTCATAACCAGCTTCAACTTTACCGTGGAAATCATTTGTTGATAAAACATCTAGCTGCTGATAATTATTTTGAACACGATGCAGCATTGCAGCCATTTCACCAAATTTCATTGTTTTATCAGGAGCCAGCATCTTATTTTCTCTACCAACTAAAAGTCCCATTTCAACAGCTAAAGCTAGTTTAGCTCGCTGATCTGGATCATTTACAATTTTATTTTCATCTTTAAATTGATTTAAAATAGAAGTATCAGCTTGATCAGCAATTCTCATTCCTTCAACTAACATAATTGCTGCTTCTTGACGGCTTAAAACCTTATTTGCTTCAAAATCACCATTATTGGCTTTTACAAAACCAGCTTTTAAAGCGGCCTCCGCATAAGCTAAATCTCCAGCTTCAAGTCCACTAAAACTGGGATTTTCTATTTTAGCTGGTAAATCATAGTTAAACATTCTAACTATTGCTTTAGTTAAATCCATTTTTCTTGCTCTAGCTTCTAAATTTATACTTTCTGCATTCCAAGAGCGGTTTACAGCTGGAATTTTTAGAACCCCATTATTAATTAAGCTTAAAGCTTCTGCTTGGTGAGCATGGTCTAAATTAGCTCCAACTATTTCCCAATTATGATCTACTACAGGATCGATTTTTTCTTTTTGATCAATATATTCAATAATCATTTCTCTAATTCCAGCCTCTGATTTATAATAAGGCTCATTAGAAATAATTCCACTAGAATGAAGGCCGCTGTAACGATAATTATTTAAAGCTAATTTAAATGTTTGATCATCTTTTATTGCTTTTCCCTCATATTTTAAATCCTTAATTCTATTGCCTACTGGCTGAGAAATATCAATTTTATAATCAATTCCCTGGAACATATCATAAGCATAACCTCTAATTTCAGGATTAAAACTAATGGTAATATCTCCAGGTTGATAAGTATTATAATAAGCTACTGTTGACTCTAAATATTTTTTTAATTCTTTGCCACTAATTTTAACACCATAAAGAGTATTACTATATTTATAAATACGAGCAGCATCTTTTATAGAAACTGGCCCTTTATCAATTGTTGAATCAGCTATAAATAAAGCGGCTGAAGAAATGTCAGCTTCTGCATTTTTTAATTGAACTCTATTAATTAAATCAACAAGTGCTGTATCTTGAACTTGAGCTGCTGGGATTCCCTCTACTTTAGGCTCAGGAGTGAAATCACCAGTTGCATAACCGATTGGAGTATTTACATATTCGACTACTGCTTGATGATAAGGTTTAGCAACAGCCAAAATTTCTGGATCTGCTTCATAATCTTCAGCTGCTAAATGGGTACCACTTTTACTATCAACAACCCATTTCCCATTTTTTTGAGATAAGCTCATTTTAATTTTAGAAGCCTGTTCTCCTGCATCTTCTGCAGCCATTACTAGAACTCCATTAATTACCTGGTTAACTGAATCATGATCATGGCCGGTTATTAAGAGATCGATTTCTGGATTATTTTCAGCAATTTTTCGAGCTTTATCTCCACCACTCTTATCATAGCGACCATCTAAACCTGCATGAGCCAAAGCTATAATTATATCTGCTTTTTCTTTTAATTCTGGTATATAATCAGCAGCTACTTGATCCATATCTCTAAATTCTAAACTTGCTACTTTATCTCCATCCCAAATTGGAATATTGGTAGTTGTTAAGCCTAAAATACCAATTTTAATTCCAGCAACCTCTTTGATAGTATAAGGGTGAGCAAATGGTTTACCAGTCTTTTTAACTATAGTATTAGCAGATAAAATCGGAAATTTAGCATCTGCTAAAATTTCTTGCTGTTTTTCTAAACCAAAATTAAACTCATGATTACCTAAAACCATTGCATCATAGCCCATCTCATTCATAACTTTCATCATTGGATGAACTACATCACGCCGGTCTTTAAAAAAGGAAGTCATCGTATTACCCTGTATTGTATCACCAGCATCAACTAAAAGCAGATTTGGATTTTCTGCTCTAGCCTCTTTTACCATAGCGGCAATTTTGGCCAGTCCAATATCATCAGCTTCTCCAATTTTATAAGACCAGGGATAAATTGCTCCATGAATATCACTTGTTGCAATTACTGTTAAATCTCTGGCAGAAATAACTCCACCCATGAGCATCATAAAACTTAAAGTCAGAATAACTGTGAACAGCAATATTTTTCTTTTTTTAAACAAATTAACTCCTCCTTTTAAAAATTATTTCTCTCTACTTTTAGTGAAAAGTTCACTAAAATTAGTTATTAACTTATTAATATTTTCAGCCAAATGGTATCTAATTTATTTAATATTTCTAATAAGTAATACTATTGATTAGTCCAACTATTAAGATAATTTTTTTGAGCTTGAGTTAATTGATCAATTTCTATGCCTAAAGATTTAAGTTTATATTCTGCTACCATCTGATCTATATCATCAGGAATATTATAAACTTGAGCATCTAAATTTGGATTTTCAATCAGGTAAAGTAAAGAAGATAATTGAAGGGCAAAAGTCATATCCATTATTTCAGCTGGATGTCCATCTGCAGCTGCCAGATTAACCAGTCGCCCTTCTGCTAACAAATAGAGTTGTCTTCCATCTTCTAGTTTAAATCTTTTAATATTTTCTCGAGCTTCACTCACTTCAACTGCTAATTTATTTAAAGCAGGTTTAGAAACCTCTAAATCAAAATGACCTGCATTAGCTAAAACAGCGCCATCTTTCATTACTTTTAAATGCTTCTCGGCGATTACATCTTTACAACCTGTAACAGTAATCAGGAAATCTCCTTTTTTAGCAGCTGCTTCCATTGGCATTACCGCAAAACCATCCATCCACGCTTCACTTGCTTTAACTGGATCAATTTCTGTGACTATAACTCTAGCTCCAAGGCCTTTAGCCCGCATAGCAACACCTTTACCACACCAACCATAACCAGCTACAACTACAGTTTTACCTGCTACTACTAAATTAGTTGTTCTCATAATTCCATCCCAAACAGACTGACCTGTCCCATAACGGTTATCAAAAAGTGATTTAGACTTAGCATCATTTACTGCCATCATTGGAAAAGCCAAACTTCCATCAGCTTCCATAGCCTCTAATCTATGAATCCCAGTTGTAGTTTCTTCTGCTCCACCGATAATATTTGGCAGAAGTTCTTTTCTTGTTTGGTGCAGCATCTCAACTAAATCACCACCATCATCTATAATTAAGTCCGGTTCTGCATTTAAAACTTTATTTAAGTGCTCTTTGTATTCAGTTGGAGTTGAATTATACCAACTATGAACTGTTATTCCTTGAGCAGCCAAACCAGCAGCTACATCATCTTGAGTCGAAAGGGGATTACTGCCTGCAATTGCAACATCTGCTCCAAGCTGACTAATTACATAAGCCAAATAAGCAGTTTTAGCTTCTAAATGTAAGCAGATTACCACCTGTTTCCCTGCTAGGGGCTTTGAATCTTTATGTTCTTTTAAAATTTCATTTAAAATATCCATTTTATCTGCTACCCATTCAATTTTACGCCAACCTTTTTCTGCTAAGTCAGGGTTTCGAATAGTTGATTTTGTTCTCATCTTTTAGCCTCCTTTTATTAACTGAAGATTTAACACACTTATTATAACACAAATATTAAGAATTATCAGCAAATAAAAATCAGCAGTTTTAAAATCAACCTTGATTCGCACTTAAGCTAGCTAAAAGTTCTTTTTGATAAGCAACAAATTTGGGATCAGTTTTATCTCGGGGATAAGGCAGATCTATTTTTTGTTTTTTGCTAATAGTTCCTGGCCGACCATCAATTAAAATAACTTTATCTGCCAAAATTATAGCTTCTTCTATATCATGGGTTATAAATAGAATAGTTTTATTTAGTTTAGCCTGAATGGATAAAATCCATTTTTGCATTTTAGACCTTGTTAGAGCATCTAAAGCTCCAAAAGGCTCATCTAAAGCCAAAATTTTGTGATGAGTTAATACAGTTCGCAAAAGAGCAGCTCTTTGCTTCATCCCTCCTGATAATTGCTCCGGGTATTTTTTGGCAAAGCCCTCTAAACCAAATAAAGGTAAGAGATGCTCAGCTTCAATACGAGCTGCTTTCAGATCACCCTTGTTAATTTCTACTCCTAAAAGTAAATTTTCCATTATAGTGCGCCAGGGAAAAAGTAAATCTTTTTGGGGCATATAAGCAATATGGCCTCTAGTTGCTGTTATCTCTTGGCCAGACAAAATTATCTGACCCTGATCTGGTTGCTCCAAGCCGACTAGAATATTAAAAAGAGTTGTTTTACCACAGCCGCTAGGGCCAATAAGACAAATAAACTCTCCCTGAGCAGCATTTAAATTAATATTTTTGAGAACAGGTAAAACTTGATCTTCTTCTTGATAATTATAAGCTATATTTTTTATTTCTAATAAAGATTCTTTCATTTTTACACCTTCTACTGCAAAAATTTTAAAAATAATTTTAATTATTAAGCAAAAATTGGTTTGTAAAAGCTTTTTCTGCTTCAAATTTTTCAGAAATTAGTCCTTGCTCCGCCATCCAGTCTCCAAATTCCTGCCAAACTTCAAGTTTTTGCTGGCCCCAATAATCTGCTTCTGCTTGATAGCGAGGACTTAACCATTTTTGACTTTTAGTTAGAAATTCTAAACTGCTTTCGGGAACTCTTTTATGCAAAATTTCGGCTGCTTTTTCTGGATTTGCAGCTGCATAATTATATCCCCTTTGAACTACAGCCATAAATTCACGGACTAATTTGGGATTTTTTGCAATCATTTTTTCTGAACTAATAATAATCGGAGTATAATAATCTGGTACATATTCTTGATAATCTTCAAGCATAAAAATCTTTAAATCTAAATCCCTCATCTCAGCTTGGATACCGTCAGCTGCATAAAAAATCCAGCTAAAGTCAAACTTATTACTAGCTAACATTGAAAGCAAATCTCCACTACCAATATTAACAAAATCTATCTCGGAAAAATCCCCTCCACTCCCTTCAACTATCGATTTAATAATTGCCTTTTCAATTTCCATACCCCAGCCACCATATTCTAATCCAGTTAAATCAGCTGGTGTTTTAACATTTTGGTCTTCTAAAAGGGCAAAACCAGAACTATTGTGCTGAACAACTGCTGCTAAAGATACAATTGGTACCCCCTGAATTCTAGCTGGAGTAACCCACTCTTGAAAACTAATACCAAAATCAGCCCGACCAGCACCAACTACCTGCTCAACTGACATATTAGTTCCTGGTTCTATAAAATTTATATCTATATTTTTTTGCTCAAACCAGCCAAGTTCTTCTGCCACAAAAAGCCCTGTATGGTTAGTGTTTGGAACCCAGTCAAGTAAAAAATCTACTTCTGCTGCTCCAACTGTAAAACTAAGGCTTAAGCTCAAAATTAAAACAATTAAAATTATCTTCTTCATTTTAAATTTCCTCCTTTTTCTTTTTAGGACCAGGTATTATTATTTTTTCTAAAAAATTAACTAATTGAAATAAAATTATTGAAAATAAAGAAACAAGAGCTATGCCAGCAAAGACCCTGGACGTTAAGTAAGAATTTGAAGAACGAACTATAAATACTCCTAAACCTAGATCACTTCCCATCCATTCGGCCACAACAGCTGCCATGACTGAATAAGTAGCAGAAATTTTAAGTCCACTAAAAATCATAGGTAAAGCAGTTGGCACTCTAAGTTTTAAAAAAATCTGCCAAGTTGAGGCCCCCATTGCTTTTAGTAAATTAATTTTAGCCTGATCAGCTTGATTGAGACCATCAACTGTATTAACTGCAACTGGAAAAAAACAAGCTAAAATTACAATTAATAATTTAGGCAAGATACCAAAACCAAACCAAATAACAAGCAAAGGAATTAAAACAACAATGGGCACAGTTTGTGAGATAACCATTAAAGGATAAAGAGTTCTGGCTAAAATTTTAAATCTAAAAATTATAGCCCCAACTAAAAGTCCAGCTAGAGCTGAAATAGTTAAGCCGCCAATTGCTTCAAACAAAGTTCTAAAAGAATGCTGAATTAATAAAGAACGTGTATTTATAATTTCCATAAAAATAGCACTTGGGGCTGGTAAAATCCAACTTTTAATTTCTAAAAACCTAACTATAAGTTCCCAACTTATTAAACTTAAAACAAAGAAAATAATAACTGGAAAATAATAATTAATTTTCTGCTTCAAATTATTCATCTTCTTTAGCCTTAACCTGTCTTGCTAATTTTTCAGCAGTAGTTCCTAGTTCTGGGCCAGTAGCTAATTTTAAATAACTAATCACATTCGAACCAGCCGCCTTTTGCACTGCTAAATGAGCTTCTAAAGCAGTAGCCCAAATTTCTTCTAAATCTCCCTCAATTGTTGTCGAAAAAGCACTAACTGTATAATCGTGTCCTGCTTTTTCTATTACTTTGATTGCCTGATCAACTAAAGCATAAATTTCTTCTTTTGCTACAGCTCCTAAAGGTAAACACTGAATATCAACAGCTGCTTTCATTAAATCACTCCTTTCAAGCAAAAAACCTTCCCAAATAAAGGGGAAGGCTTTAAATTTTTTTAGCTTCCCTCCACTGGAATTACCCAGACCAGGTTCTACGAGTTGAATAAATCTCTCAGCCATAATGGCACCCCGAAAAGATTAAATTTTAATTTGCTTTAATATATTTATTCAAGATTTAAATAATAAATCCTTTTATTATTTAAATCTTCTTCTTTCAACAGGCTGAATCCCATTTTTATTCATTAATGAATTAGACATATATTTAACTGCGCTTCCCCCCGATATCAAGCAGACTATATCCCGTATCATTTGTGAAATCAACAACTACCACAGTTTTAATATTTTGAGCACAAACATTAAAATAAATTATAGAAAACAAAAAAACTACTAAACATAATAAAAAAATACTTTTCATGCCTTAATTCTCTTTTAAAAATATAATTATTAAATAAATTACTATAAAAATTTTTAATTTTTTAACCCAAATAAAAACATGCTGATTTATTAAACCAGCATGTTAATTTGAAACTTTATTTATTTTTACTAAGAGTTTTAACTAATATTAAAAGTCAGCATTTTTTGCATATTTTTCAGCAGCTGGAAGTGGTGAAATAGTAACATAAAGAACCAAATTTTCAGACCCTGTATTATCAATGGACATTTTCTCTGGGCCATCAATTTTAGTTAAATCTTGTTCTTGCAGCTCAAATGATTTATCATCAACAATTAAATTTGCCTGACCACTCATTACCTGCAGTAAAACAGTAGAATCAAAATGAGTATGATCAGGTAATGATTTACCTGGAGCTATATTTAAAATAAAAGCAAGAGTATTTTGATCAGAATATATAATTCTCTTAGCAACACTTTCACCGGGCACTGTAATATAATCTTCTAAATTAAATTTTTCCATAATTAAATTCCTCCTCTAAACTTTTAGACATCCTTAATTATCAATAAAATTGACTTGAACTTAAATTTAATTATATCAGCTATTATTATCAATTAAAAGTAATTAAGCTTAGTTTAAAGAAGAAAATCAGCAAATTAATTTTAAATAAATTATATTTTTAATGAACTAAAAAATAAAAAACAAATACTATACCTAAAAGATAAACTAACCAATGCACCTCTTTTCCTTTACCAGTAAATAATTTAAGTAAAGGATAAGTTATAAATCCTAAAGCAATTCCATTCGAAATAGAATAAGTCATCGGCATTGCAATTATTGTCATAAATGCAGGCAGGATTTCTGTAAAATCATCCCAATCAAGACTAGTAATATTAGTCATCATCATTGTCCCTACAATAATTAAAGCAGGTGCTGTAGCTGCACTAGGAACTATTCCAATTAAAGGTTTAAAAAATAAAGCTGCAAAAAATAAAGCAGAAGCAACAACTCCAGTTAAACCAGTTCTTCCTCCTTCAGCTACTCCAGAAGCAGACTCAACATAAGTTGTAACAGTTGATGTTCCAAATAAAGCCCCACCAGTTGTTCCAATGGCATCTGCTAATAAAGCTTTACTTGCTTTAGGCAGATCTCCATTTTCATCCAAATAACCAGCCTGTTGGCTAACTCCGATTAAAGTTCCTGCAGTATCAAACATATCAACAAAAAGGAAAGAGAGTAAAACTCCAATCATTCCCAGATCTAAAGCAGCTTTTAAATCAAGTTGAAATAAAACTTGAGACCAATCGCTAAACTGTGGTAAAGCCACTATTCCATTAAAAGCAGGGGTTACTCCATTAATCCAGCCAAAAGCTGTAGAAGCTAAAATTCCCCAAAGCAAAGCACCCTTAACTTGACGGGCATGTAAAATACCAGTAATAATTAAGCCAAAAATAGCAACAAGTCCTGGCCCTGATAAAACTTGGCCCAAACCAACTAAAGTAGCATCATTTTGGACAACTATCCCCGAATTCTGTAAACCGATAAAAGCTATAAAAAGTCCAATTCCAGTACTAATTCCTGTTTTTAAGGCCATAGGGATACAGTTAACAATCATCTTTCTAACAGGAATTACACTTAAAATAATAAAAATAATACCTTCAAAAAATATAATACCAAGTGCTGCCTGCCAGGTGACTCCCATGCCTAAAACAACCGAATAAGCAAAAAAAGCATTTAAACCCATCCCAGAAGCTAAAGCAAAAGGATAATTACTTAATAGAGCCATTGCCATTGTTCCCAGAACTGCCCCCATAATTGTAGCAATAAAAACACCATCAAAAGGCATACCTGCATCACTTAAAATCGCTGGATTAACAAAAATAATATAAGCCATTGTCATAAAAGTAGTAATTCCAGCAATCACCTCTGTTTTTATATCTGTCTTATTTTCTTTTAATTTAAATAAATTTTCTAAAATCCCATTATTAGTCATTAACTAAATGCCTCCTTATTTTTTTAAAAAATCTTATAATAGAAATTGATTATTAGTTTTAAAGCTTTAGTCTTTATTCCCCCCTTAAAAAATAAAACCCGAGAAAATAGATACCTCAACTAAGAGGAATCTACCTTCTCGGGTTAGTTAAATACCCAATAAGTAAAACATGAAATCCATGCATAAATTAGACATAATCTTAACCCAAATAGGCTAAACAGCTGTAATTAAGCAGATTACGAATAATTTATTTCCCTCATAGTTGCCAGTTATCGGCTGACACTAGAAACTCGTGAACCATATTATCACAATTATACGAGGTCTATTTTTAATTTTAATATTTCTAAAAATTAACTGAAACTTTGTTAATAATTAAAATTCAATTCATACTTAATTATAAATAAATTTAAACAAATTGTCAATAAAATTTTAATTTTTAGCCTGAAAACTAATCAGTACAATTAGGACAAGAATTTTGCTTAGTATTTTTTCTTTTTTTATTAGCTTTATGTCTCCTCATCCGCTTACCACACTGATGACAGTGTTTAGGCTTAACTAATCTATAATCTCCACCCTTAAATTTAATTGCTTTCCCACAAGTTAAAGCTTCTGCGGCCTTCTGGCGAGCTGAACTTAAAACTCTTTGAAAAGTAGGGCGAGAAACATTCATTAGTTCAGCGGCTTCTGCCTGAGTTAAAGCTTCTATTTCTTTCAACCTTAAAGCTTCCACTTCTTCCATTGTCATTTCGACTGTCTCTAACTGCTGATTAGGAACACCTGCTGGTTTAAAAAATCTAATCTCAGGTAATTTTTCAATTATTCGATCCTTAGTTGGTCGAGCCATATTTTTCACTCCTGTTACCTAATTAAAGTCTAGTAAACTACTTTACTATATCTATTATAACAGATTAACTAGTAAAGAACAAAAAAAGATGAAACAATTTCTAACTGATAATTAAGCTAAAACTTAAACTCAGTTTTAAAACTGCTTCATCTTTAATTTTAAGTAACAGTTAAATTTTAGGATTTCAAACAAATTTTAAAGCAGATTCTCTAAAATTTGAACAATATCTTCTTTACGCACAGGACGCGGATTACTTTTTAACATTACTTTTTCTTCTAGAGCAAGTTCTGCTATCTCTTCTAAATTTTCAATTCCAAAATCACTTAAAGTACTATGGATCGAGATATCAGAAACTAAATTACGTACTTCTTCTATTGATCGATGAGCTGCTTCCATTTCAGTCATTTGACTTGTATCTACACCCATTAAACGAGCAATATTAGCAAATTTAGCTGGATTAGAGATTAGATTAAAATTCATAACCTCAGCTAAAATCATTGAATTTACCAAACCGTGTGGTATTTTATACTTTCCACCTAAAGGATGAGCAATAGCATGAACTAATCCTAAACCACAATTACTAAAAGCTATTCCTCCAAAAAGACTAGCTAAAGACATTCCTGTCCGAGCATCCATATTATCAGGATTACCAACTGCTGGTCTTAAATTATCATTAACCATTTGGATTCCTTTAGTTGCAATCATTTCAAAAGGTAAAACTGCATCTTTAGAAGTATAAGCTTCTACACAGTGACTTAAAGCATCCATTCCACCAATAGCAGTTAAACTTGCTGGTAAGGTTCTAGTTAATTCTGGATCCACAATACTTATTTCAGGAGCTAACTCATCTGAAGTAGCTGCAAATTTATGTTTGTTATGAGAATCAGTAATAACTATAGTTTTAGTTACTTCACTCCCAGAACCAGAAGTTGTGGGAACAGTAATTAAAAGACATTGGCGGCTAGTTAATTCAGCCTCTGTATCCATTTTTTCGCTTTCTAAAGCTGATCTAATTGCTTTAGCACTATCAATTGGACTACCACCACCAACAGCTAAAATCGCATCAGCCTCTTCTTCAACTGCATATTGTACACCTGCACTAACAATTGCTAAGGTTGGATCAGGCTCAACTTGATCAAAAATACAATAGTCTACTTGATCAGCTAAAGCATCTGTGACCTTAGCTAAAATACCAGCCTGTTTAATTCCCTGATCAACTACAATCATTAATTTTTTTCTATTTTCTTTTCTTAAAATGGCAGGGATTTCTGTAATTTTATTTCTACCAAATTTAATTTTTGTCTTAATTTGAAATTCAAAGTTATAAGCGTTCATTTTTTCTTCCTCCCCTACTTATAATAATGTTTTAAATAAATCTTTATCTGGAGAAGAAATCATTATCTTATTATAAAGCATACCATTATCTTCATTTGCTGCAGCTCCAGCTTCTAATGCCTGTTCAACTGCACCAACATCACCACTAAAGGTTACATATGCTTTACCTCCAAGTCCAGTTGCTAATCTGACCTGCATTAAATTAATTTCAGCTGCTTTAACAGCTGCGTCGGCACCAAAAATAGCACTGGCAACACTAAAATATTCTAAAACTCCGACTGCATTTACATCTCCGATCTCAGTTGTTCCATTCATTGCACTTAAGAGCTGATGATGAATTCTTGGTATCACCATATGATCTACTAAAAAAGGACCACTTTCTGCAACTCCACTCTTAACTGAAGCATTAACCGAACTAACACTACCTGAAATTAAAACTGTATATTTACCAGGACAGGTCGGTTGGGCCATAATAATTTCAATATCTGCTGCTTTTTTCATGATGTCTGCCACTTTAATTCCCTGACTGATAGAATTAAATTCGAGCAAGCCAATTGCTATAATCATGATACCACCTCATCCTTAGCTTTAAGTTTAATATATTGATCATTAACTTCTACTATTTGAGCATCTAAACTAGCATGAATATTAACACTTAAACTATCTGCTTTTGCTGCTGCCAAAAGCTCTCCTTTTTTAACAACTGCCCCTTTTTCTAAATTAAACACAGCTGGTGCTCCAATATGTTGTTTTAAAGGAATTTTCACTTCTTTAACATCTACTTTTAAAGTTTCTGCTAAAGCTTGATGATCATATTTATCTAAATCTAACCTAGCAGTTTGTCTAGCAGTAGGAATTTTACGATAATCACGCATTGGATGAGCTTTTAATTGATCTTGACTGCTCTCAAACTTTTCTTTAATTTTATTTTTAAAATAAACATTAACTAAGCGTGGTGAAAGCCCCATTGGACAGGCATACAATTCGCAAATTCCACATTCACAGCAGATTTGAGCTTCTTTTAAAACTTCTGCATCTTCATTATAAGATAAGGCCCTCATAATCCGATGTGGTTCTAGCTCATGTCCAATTAAATAGCGAGGACAATATTCAGTACATAAACTACACTGAATACAGGCTGCCTTAGCTTTATTTTTAATATGCTCAATACTCTGCTTATTTCTTTCTATGACAAAATTATTTCGAGGCACTACAATTATTGCCCCATCAGTTTTAGTAATTACTGCCTGATCTATTTCAGAACCAACTAAATTAGTTCCCATCATTGGCCCTCCAACTATAACTGCATAATCATTAATTGTACTGCCACCAGCAGCTGCTATACAATCTTTAACTGAAGTTCCAAGTGGAACCTGAATAATTCTCGGGTCATTTACTTCTCCTAAAACTGAAACATATTTATCAGTTACTGGCAAATCTTTAACTGCTCGATAACTATTATATAAAGTACCTACATTTGTCACTACTACTCCAACTTGGAGTGGAATTCCACCTTCAGGTACAATTCTTTCTGTAACCTCATAAACTAAAATTTGCTCATCACCAGCTGGATAATAACTATCCATTAAAAATAATTCTATGTTTTTATAATTTTTTTCTGCAATTATTTTTTCAAGACAAGCAATTTCTTTAGTATATTTCTTTTTAGTAGCAAAAACTATTTTTTGAGCACCAATATTTTCAGCAACCATTACTATTGCTTCCAAAATCTCAGCTGCAAATTCTCGCATCAAAAATTTATCTGTCTGTAATAATGGCTCACATTCAGCCCCATTGATGATTAGATATTCTGCTTCACAATCATATTTAACATGGGTTGGGAAGCCGGCACCACCGGCTCCCACAACACCTGCCTTAGCTATTTTTTCAATTATATTCATAAAAACTACTCCTTTTATGAAAACTAATTTGTTTTTTCAGAAACTTCACTTTCAGTCTCAATATTTACTTCGACTTTATTAGCAATATAAAGAGCAAGCATTACAGCTGTAAGACCAGCTACTAACTTACCAACCATCATTGGGAAAATCATTTCTCTATTTACCCCAGCAGTAAAACCTAAGTGGTCTCCAAAAACAAAGGCAGCACTTACAGCAAAAGCTATGTTTAATACTTTTCCTTTATCTTCCATTTGGTTTAGAATTTTAAACATTGGAATAACATTAGCCATAGTTGCAATCATACCGGCTGAGCCATTCTCGTTCATTCCAAGAGCTTTACCAGCTTTCAGTAAAGGCTTTTTAAATACTTTAGTAATAAAATGAACCATTGGGAAAGCTCCAGCTAACATAATAGCTATACTTCCTACAATTTCAATTCCATCCCAAACAGGTGCCATACCAGGAATAATAACAATACCTGTTAAAGTTTCAGTAATAATAGCAGCTGTTCCAATAGTAATTACAATTACTACCCCTCTACCAAAATGGGTAAAACCTTTGATCATTTTTTCTGGCATTATCCATAAACCAATTGCAATTAGAGCAGAAACTAAAATAATAGGAAGCAAATTACTAATAATCATTCCCATATCAAAACCTGCTACAAAACCACCAACTAAACAACCAATTGGAATTGTAATAATCCCAGCTAAAACACCTTTAGCTAAAAACTGATGATCTTTTTTATCAATAATTCCTAAAGCTACAGGAATTGTAAAAACGATTGTTGGACCAAGCATAGCCCCTAAAATCAGACCAGAAAAAAGGCCAGCTTCTTGAGTCTGTGCTAACTCCATTGCTAGAGGATATCCACCCATATCATTAGCAAGTAATGAACCAGCAAACATAGCTGGATCAGCACCTAAAAATGAATAAAGAGGAACAACGATTGGTCTTAAAATATTAGCTAAAACTGGAGCTAGAGATACTACACCAACCATAGCTACTGCCAGAGGACCCATAGATTCTATACCTTCATCAAATTTAGCACCTAAACCATATTTATTCCCGATAATTTTGTCTAAGGCACCTAAAATCATGAACAATACCATAATATGGACAATAATTTCATTTACACTCATATATGTTTTCTCCTTTTTTTACTGTATTTTTAAATTTAAATTATTTTTAAAGTTACTCAGCACTTTCAGGGCTTTGAGGTAAAATTGCGTCAAGTTCAGTGTGTGGTCTTGGAATAACATGTACAGAAACTAACTCTCCAATATTAGCTGCTGCAGCTGCACCTGCATCTGTAGCTGCTTTAACTGCACCAACATCTCCGCGAACCATCACTGTTACATAACCACTACCAATTAACTCTTTGCCAATTAAAGTAACATTTGCTGCTTTAACCATTGCATCTGCTGCTTCAATTGATGCTACCAAACCTCTTGTTTCTACTTTTCCTAATGCTTCTCTAGAAGCCATAATAAATTCCTCCTTAAATTATTTTAGCTAAAATACTTTTTATAATTTTTTCCTTTTTTTCTGAACTAAACTGATCTGTAGTTAGTTCTTCAATAATTTTTCTAATTTCTACTTTTAGTTCTTCTTTTTTTATATATTTACATCTTAATTTTTTTTCACGAATTAAATCTTTAGCTCCTGGGGTAATTAAATCATCTGCGAAAATATAAATCAGTGATGACTCAGCTAAAGCTTTTTTATTTAAAGTTTTTTTAGTAATTAAATTTTTTGCCACTTTTATCCCCTCACTTAATTTCATTCGGCTAAAGAAAATTTTTAGTCATCTTTAAATTCTGGACTAATCTCAACTTTGTCTATAATTCCAATAATTGAAGCATCAACTGGTAGATCTCCCTGACATAAACTGCGGCGAGCTGAACTACCATTAACAACTAAAACAGTCTCGCCAACTCCAGCTCCGATTTGATCAACAGCTACAAAAGTAGATTTGTTAATTTCACGGCTGCTGTGATCCAAAGGCTCAACTACCATAAACTTAAATCCATTTAAGTTTTCATCTTTTCTAGTTGCCCAGACATTACCAATTACTTTACCAATAATCATTGTAAACTACCTTCCTTCTATATATTCTATCTCAATTTTTTGATCTTTAATATAGTCTTTTGCTAGTGCGGTTACTATACTACTTTGGGGAATTTCAAATTTAGAATGATTTTTTTGATAAAGTTTTTGAATTATAGATAAGTCAATCAGTTTTTTATCAAGTCTAAAATATTCGCTCTGTGTTTTAGTTTCTAAATGATTAGGAGTAGAATTTTTAGACTCATTTTTCATTTCTAATTCAGCTGCTAATTGATTTAAGCCTAGAAAAACAAAACCATAACTTTTTAATTTTTCCTCAGCTTTAATTAATTTATCATATAAAGCTTGAGGTACATTACCATGATAATTGCGGTAACTTAGACCCTCTTCAATTATATAAATGTTTTTACCCTCAAACAGAAATTTAACTATAAATTCAAGTTGAGCCTCAACTTGAATTAATTCTGCAAGTTCAATTAAGCTTTTAAGATCCAGCTGGGTAATAATCAAATTTTCTACATCTGCAAAATCAGCAACTTCATTTTCTGCTTCTATTTCAATTAATTCATATTTTTCTCTAAAGGACTGAGCAAATTGAAAATCTGCTTTTTGACTTAATAAAATCTTTTCTTTCTCGAATTCATTTTTTGAGTTGTCAGATTGATCATTCAATTTTTTTAAAACTTCTTTCACAATAGTTTCAATAAACTCTTCTTTTTGCAAAGATAATCACCTCCGACTTTAAAATTACAAACAGTTTAAGGCTATACCAAGTGGGGTTACTAAAAAGGGATTTTCTGGTTTAAAGCTTTTAATCGCTGTTTCTGATTCAATAGCTTTTTCTATTCCCTTTAAACAGCTAGTACCTCCAACAAGATATAATTCTTCAACTTGATGCTCAGCTGCTTTATCTTTTACTATACTCCCAATTTTATTAAGCACTGGCAGTACAATAGAATAAACATCTGCTTGTTTGGCTGGGTCTACTTTTAATTTATCTGCTTCTGCAAAATCAATTTTATAGTTACCAGCAATAGTTAAAGTTAAATGAGTTCCACCTGTTGCTTCATCAGCGGTCTTTACTAACTCACCATTTTCAAAAATGGAAATACCAGTTGTTCCACCACCAATATCAACTACTGCTCCATTTTTTACATTTAAAACAGAGTTAGCTGCTGATGGTTCATCTAAAGTATTTAGAACTTCCATTCCTGTTGCCTCTACAACATGTTTATGAGTTTTACTATCAGCTTCAGATGTTTCTGATGGAACTGCAATAGCAGCTTGTTGAAGTTCTACTCCAAGTCTGTTTTCCAGTTTTTCTTTTAGTCTTCTAACTATAGTAATTGCTCCCATATAGTCCACAACTAAACCATCTCTTACAACTTCGGCTGCTTCTAATTCGCAAGCTAAAGGTTGATTGTCAGCATTTAAAACAACAATTCCAATATATGCTGTACCAAGGTCTACCCCTACTTTAAGCTCGGCAGCATTTAATTTTTCACCATCACAATTGAGGTTCTGATGTCGACTTGCTTCAACTTTTTTTACTAGCTCATCTACTTTTTTTAAATCAATCATTAGCATGTTTTCCTGTTTTAATTACTTTACCACAATCACCTTTTTGTAATAAACAGGCATTAGCTTCATCATAATCTAAGTGCATATTCAATTTATAATTTTCATTTACCCTTACTAAAACATCTTTGAAAATTACAGGTCTAGTTGTTAATGCCTCAACATTAACAATTTCTCCATCTTCTACATCTAATTTAGCTGCATCTTCTGGAGTCATGTGAATATGTCTTTTAGCAATAATTGCACCTTCCTCAAGTTTAACGACATTTTTAGCAGATGCAATAAAAAGAGAGGCTGTATCTTCAGTATTACCAGATAATCTTAAAGGTGCTTTAACTCCTAGACCAACTGCATCAGTCTGAGAAAGCTCTACCTGTGTTGATTTTCTAGCTGGTCCTAAAACTGCAACATTTTTCACTACACTTTTAGGTCCAATTAAACGCAGTTTCTCTTCTGCCAAAAATTGACCTGGTTGAGAAAGTTCTCTGCGGGGAGTTAATTGATAGCCTTCACCAAATAATTTTTCAACATCTGCTTGACTTAAATGTATATGTCTACCTGAGGCCTCAATGGGAATTAAATTTTTCTGATTGTCTTCACGCATTTTTAAAATCAAGTTTTTAATTTCTTTTCTTAATGCTTGTTCTTCCATCAAATCACCTCTTTTTTATATTTTCCAGCTTGATATTTACACATCATTACATAAAAAACACTACTCATCCTATTTAAAGCCTTAATAATATCTGGACGCTTAATTCCTTTTTCATCTCTAAAAGCTTTAACTGCTGCAATTTCTACCTCACGGACAGAACTACGCAAACTATTTAATTTGATTAAAATTTTCCCCAGATCTGTACTTGGTAAAATATGTTTAACAGAGAAATATTTTTGTGGATTATGCGATCTTGCTCTTATCTCTGCTGCTGTGAGACCGATT